>DKSD01000040.1 GCA_002473165.1 Succinatimonas sp. UBA7265 | reverse complement strand
AGTAGGATATAGCGATCACTTACTTGCAGCTTGATTCACCGTGAGAAAAGCAAAAGGACGCCGCAGCGTCCTTTTGTCAGTTCTTTAAATCAGCTCAGCCGTGCATGACGAAGCTGATCATGAAGATGATGGTCACGATCCACATCACCGGGGTGACCTCGCGGATCTTGCCGGTGAAGACCTTGAGCAGGCAGTAGCTCGAGAAGCCAAAGCCGAAGCCGTTGGCGATCGAGTAGCTCATCGGCATCATGATGATGGTGAGGAAAGCCGGGATCGAATCGGTGTAGTCGTTGAAGTTCACGCCGAGCACGTTTTTCATCATCATGGCGCCGACGATGATCAGCGCCGGAGCGGTGGCGAAACCGGGGATGAGCCCGAAGAGCGGGGCAAAGAAGAACGCGAGCAGGAAGCACACTCCCACGGTGACGGCGGTCAGGCCGGTCTTGCCGCCGGCGTTGACGCCTGCGGTGGACTCGACATAGGAGGTCACGGTGCAGGTGCCCATGACGGCGGAGACCATGGTACCCAGGGAGTCGGTGAGCAGGGCGCGATCGATGTTCTCAATGTGGCCGTCTTTGTCCATGAGGCCGGCAGCCTTTGTGACGCCTATAAGCGTGCCGATGTTGTCAAAGAGCTCGACAACGGTGAACGTGAAGATGATCGAGATGATGCCGTAGTGGATGGCGCCGCCCAGATCCATCTGCATGAAGGTCTCGCCCATGCCCGGGAAATCAACGGAGACGACGTCCGTGACTTTCTGCGGGGCGGGGGTCACGCCCAGGATCATGCCTAAGATGCCCACGGCGACGATGCCGATGAGCATGGCGCCTTTAACGTGGAGCGCCAGCAGCACGCCGATGATGACGATGCCCAGGCACGCGAGCAGCACCTTGGTGTCCGTAAGCGAGCCTAAGGTGATCTTCGTGGCGTCGGAGGCGACGATGATGCCGGAGGTCTGCAATCCGACGAAGGCGATGAACATGCCGATGCCGACGACGACTGCCGCCTTAAGGCTCATCGGCACGGAGTCGATGATGAGCTGGCGCAGCTTCGTGACGGTGAGCAGGAAGAACACGATGCCGGAGACGAACACCGCTCCGAGAGCCGTCTGCCAGGGCAGGCCCAGCGTGCCGCAGACGTAGAAAGCGAAGAAGGCGTTAAGTCCCATGCCCGGGGCCAGGGCGACCGGGTAGTTGGCGAACAGGCCCATGGCCAGGGTGCAGAGGCCGGCAGACCAAATGGTCGCGGCGACGGCGGCTTCATGGGGAATGCCGGTGTTGGCGAGGATGTTAGGGTTGACGAACAGGATGTAGGCCATGGCCACGAAGGTGGTAAGGCCCGCCACGATCTCGGTGCGCACGGAAGTGTGCTTTTGCGAGAGCTTAAAGATGCGGTCAAGTATGGATGCCTGAACGCCTGCGGACTGTGAAGACATGTGTACCTCAAAGAACATGGAGCGCGCTGATCGCGCCCCCTAAGTATAGTGCAAATGCCTTGATCTCGCTTTTAAAATTAAATTGTTGCAGATCATGCCCCTGCGAAGTGCATGTTAATAATGTACATTTAAACCGTTTTTGCCTACATTGATTTTCAATGAAATTTTTATATTGTATGGAAAATAAATTACAGGTAGAATTTGAAACATAGTTTCAGCAAGCGGTTGCGAAAAAACTGAAACGGTACTTTTTTGAATTTTACTCAGGAGCGAGGCAAGGCTATGAAGAAACTGGTGCTGGTGGTTGCTGCAGGCGTGCTGCTGGTTTCAGGATGCAGCAAAGAGTCTTCAGAGCTGGCGCTTAACAACTTCAACTGCTTCACCGCCGCCGGATCTTCGCTGCAGATGAGCCCTGAGGTTAAAAGCTTCAACGAGCAGTGCCGCCAGGCCCGCCTCGGGCCGTATTCCCGCGTCTACGAGGAGATGGCTGTCGTCGATTACAGCTGCGCCGCCGATGATCAGGAAAGCTGCGCCATCCGTCACCAGCGCTTAAGCCGCAACGGCTTCCTCGCCCGCTGGAAGAGCGCTGACTAAAACTTTTCCCTTGTGTTGTGTTGCGATCCCCTCGCGGGGATCATTGAACCCGGTTCCTCAAAGATCCGGGTTCTTTGTTTTTGCCAAGTGCAGATCGCGGCGGTAAGGCATTGAAGGCGGGAAAATTAAGCAGGCTCCGGCTGCCTTTATATAAAACAAAGGCGCCGCATGTTTTAGCGTGCGGCGCCATGGAAGCGGGCCTTGCTTATTCGCTGCGCAGCGCCGGATTTCCCGGGCGCATGATGTGCCAGTTTGTAAAGGCAGCGGCAAGGCAGAGGCAGGCTATGCCCAAGAACGCCGCCGAAATGGACAAATGCTTGGCCACAAGGCCGATAAGCACCGGCCCCAGCAGGATCCCCGAGTAGCCTACGGCGTTGATGAACGTCACGGCCGCGTGCACGGAGATGCCGCGCACCCGCCCGGCAAACGACACCATCTGCGGCACGACATTGGCAGCGCCCAGGCCCACGAGCGCAAAGCCCGCGATGGCCGCTATAAGCGAGGGGATGAGCGTGAGCGTAAAGCCGATGCCGACGCACAGGCCGCCCACAAAGACGACGCGGCGGCGCCCGGCTTTGGCGACGAGCGTGTTGCCCAAAAAGCGCATCGTCGTCATGGTGATGGCAAAGGCGGTATAGATGAAGCCCGCGCTTTCCAGATCCATGCCGCGCTCTTCATGCGCGAACACGGCAGACCAGGAGAGCACCGCGCCCTCGGAGCTGTACATGATAAAGCACAATATGCCGATCACCACGATCGTAGGCGGGATGGAGAAACGCTTTTTGCCTGCAGCGCCTTCTGCCGCATCCTCTTTTTTCTCTTCGGCTTCAAATTTGCGGATATCGGTGAGCAGCCCGTTGCAGCCAAAGAGCACGACCAAAAGCCCCAGGATCATGAGCGCGGCGGCCGAGGCGTTAAGCCCCAGGCCGGTGGTGAGCAGGAAGGCCAGAAGCCCGGCGCCAAAGAGCGTGCCAAGCGAGTAGCCTCCGTGGAAGCCTGAGAGCAGCGGGCGTTTTAATGTATTCTCCACGATCACGGCGTTGACGTTGGAGCCCACATCGAGCATGACGGTAGTCGAGCCAAAGAACAACAGCAGCGCCACCGTAAGCGGCAGCCAGGGCGAGAGCGCCAGCCCCATGAGCGCCAGCGACATGATGACGCCGCTGACCTTAACTGAGAGCTTCGGGCCAAAGCGCGACACCAGCCAGCCTGAGAACGGCATGGTGAGCACGGCGCCCAGGCCTGAGGTTAGAAGCAGCAGACCCAGCTGGCCTTCATCTAACATGAAGCGCTCTTTGACAAAGGGGATCATCGGGGCCCAGGCGGCCTCGAGTATGCCTAAGATCATAAAGGAGTTGCGGTTTGAGCCTCTAAGGCGCCTGGTGTCGGCAGTCGGTGTCTCTTCCATAAAGCGTGTTTCCTGAAACCGCGCCCGAAATGGCGCATATAAAGAAATGCGATCTTGCGGCGCATTATATAACAGCATGCACCAAAAACTTGCGCCAAGGCTGTGAACCGCGTGCGCTTTCAGGTCATTTTTGTGCAGTTTTCTTCCCGGGAACTGCAACATTTGTGCAGGGCTTAAAAGTTATAATCATGCTGTATTGCTGGCACGGGCGCGGAGCGTTTGACGCGTGGGGCCGCCTCGGCGCCAGGGCAGGCAGGGCTGTTTGACGGCGCATGCAACAGCGGATCATCTCCGGCGGATCCGCCTGCGCTGCGGCCTGCCTTCTGGTGTTTACCGCTCAGGCACTAAGGGGATCGCTCTCCTTTGCCTTCCTAAGGACAATTCAATGCATAAAAAGATCGCACCGGCGCTTGCCGCCATGCTGCTGGCCTCCGCCGCATCCGCAGCGCCCAAGTCTCCTGCTTTTGAAGGCGCGTCCCTGCCTTTTGTCTGGCAGAACGCTTCCGTTTATTTCGTGATCACCGATCGCTTCCAAAACGGCGACCAGTCCAACGATCACAGCTATGGCAGGCCTTACAAGGACGCGGCGGGCTACAGCGCCGGCACGTTCCACGGCGGCGACATCAAGGGCCTTACCGAGCGCCTTGACTACATCCGCTCTTTGGGCGTTGACGCCATCTGGATCAGCTCGCCTGTCGAGCAGGCCCACGGCTGGGTCGGCGGCGGTCCCATGGGCAAATACCAGTACTATTCCTACCACGGCTACTGGGGGCTCGATTTCACGTCCATGGACGCGAACATGGGCACGGTTAAGGATTTCCGCAAATTCGTGAACGAAGCCCACCGCCGCGGCATCCGCGTCATCATGGACGTCGTGATGAACCACAGCGGCTACGCCAGCATGCAGGACATGTGCGATTTTCACTTTGGCAAGACCAAAGGCGGCTTTGACAGCTGCAAGGCCTGGGTGCCGGACACCAAAAAGGGCGAAACCTTCCACGACAAACCCATAGACGAGAGCGAGGATCCTTCATGGGATCGCTGGTGGGGTAAGGACTGGATCCTCTTTAACGGCTACGGCGAGCACTGCGGCGCCGAGGACGGGCTCGACAAGTGCCTGGCGTACCTGCCGGACTTCAAGAACACCGATCCTGACGCCCAGGCGGTCAAGATCCCGGTGTTTTTGCGCGAGAAGTGGTCAAAGCCCGATCCCAAGCACGACATTCCCGCCGCCGCCGTGTACCGCGAGGGCAGCATGAGCGTGGCGCGCTTTGAGGCGCACTGGCTGGCCTCCTGGGTCGAGGAGTTCGGCATAGACGGCTTCCGCTGCGACACGGCAAAATTTGTCTCAAAGCCGACCTGGAAAGTGCTCAAGACCTACGCTTCGGAGGCCCTCGAGAAATGGCGTGCGCGCAACAAGGGCAAAGATCCGGCCGCTGACTGGACCGATCCTTTCTATATGACCGGCGAGGTCTGGGGCTTCACGAACGATCCTGACGACGAGTCCGGCTACGGCAAAAACGCCGGCTTTGACTCGCTCATCGACTTCTATTTCAATTCAGACGGCGTGAACCTCAACACCTGCATCATCCCCGACACGGACGAGTGGGAGCGCTACGCCCGCATGTACGGGCGCAAGGAAGGCAAGGTAAAGCTGGGGAACCTTACCTATATCTCCTCGCACGACACTTCGCTGTGCCGCAAGCGCGACATGAAGAAGACCGCGCTGCTGTTCACGCTGCTGCCTGGCGCCATCCAACTGTATTACGGCGATGAGACCTCAAGAGAGAACGACAAAGGCGGCGGGATCGATCTCGAGCAGGGCCTGCGCTCTGACATGAATTTCCCCGCCGACGTCTCCGAGGCTCCGAAATGGGCCGAAGGCGTCGCCTCTTTGAGCAAGGACTATTCGGCCAACTCCATCCTCGCCGTGTGGCAGAAGGCCGGCCAGTTCAGACTGCGCAACCCCGCAGTCGGCGCCGGCGAACAGACGAAGCTTGATGACGGCTCCTACTGCAGGCAGTTTGCCGATCCTGCAAAAGGCATAAACAACTCCGTGGTCATCCACTACGGTGAGGCCTCGGAAGTGCTCACCGGCAAGTGCTTTGCCGACGGCACGGTGCTCCAGGAGGCTCTGACGGGCAAGGAGTACACCGTAAAGGGCGGCAAAGTCGCAGTTAAGGTTCAGGACGCGGCGCTGCTTGAAGTAAAGCGCTAAGTCCGGATCCGCTGTCTTAAAGCCCCGGTCCCGTCCGGGGCTTTTTCGTGAGCTCCGCATTTGCCCTGCACAGCGCCGGGCGCTAAAATTTACAGAGTTTTTTAAATGTATCGGGGACACCAGAGTGTTGCGTAAAATCCTGCTTGCGGCAGCGCTTGCCGCCTTTGCCGCCAACGCCGCAGCCGCGCTGCGCATCGATGTCAAGAATGATTCCTCCGAGGACTGCTCCATCGCGGTCAACGCCAGGACGGACAAGACGAAGTGGATCACCCAGGGCTGGTATGTCTTCCCCTCAGGGGATGAGGCGCCGATCATCCTCGATGACATTACGGACGTGCGCAACGTCTACTTCTACAACGACTGCCAGAAGAGCGTTCCCAAGAACGCCGAGACCAAGAAAGTCTGGGTGCGCACCAATTACATGTTCCAGGACGAGCTGCCGCGCGACAACGAGAAGGGCTATGAGGAAGTGATCTTCACGCGCTTAAACGGCACTAAATACGTCATCACCGACGAATAACCATCAATTCTTTTGAACCTCTGAAACCTGGCACGGGACTTGCTTATCTGCTGTCAGTCATGAAGAGGCGGCAGATGCTGCCGCACGGAGGTTCAAATGTCTTCATATCTGGTTTCGCAGGCCAACAGCGATCTGTCAAACTACCTGCAGCAGCTTTTGGCCGCAGGCTCAGGCAAGGCACAGCAAAAAACCGATGCGCTGGCCGATGCCCAGGACGGGCGGGCGTTCTCCGCGGATCTGGCGTCCATGCTCGGATCCATGAAAGACACCGGGGACAGCAAACTGCACGAGAGCCGCGAGCTCGTGCTCAAAAAAGCGCTCACGGACGGCGTCTGCGATGATCCTGACGAGGCGCAAAAGCTTCCGGGAAGCCTTAAGGGCACTAAGTTTGAAGCCCTTGAAAACAATGCCCCGACTGAGGCTGAATGGAACCGCGTGTTTGAGGAGAAGCCCTCTGACGATGACTGGTCGGTTTTGGGCGCCTTAGGCAACGGGCTGCTCACCGCGGCAAAAATTGCCGGCGGCATTGCCGCGATCCTCTGAAAGCTTTAACCCGGCGCCCGTTTAAAATTTTTGGCAGGGCGCACGTTTTCTGCACGTTTTTTCTATATAATCGCTCCATAAATGCTTATTTGCTATATGGAGCGATCACATGCGTCCTTTTGAACTCTACCTTCCCACCAGGCTCATCTTCGGCAAAGACACCATAGAGCGCCTGCCGCAGCTGCTTGAGAACTATCACTCGATCCTGCTCGCTTACGGCGGCGGCAGCATCAAGCGCATCGGCCTTTATGACAAGGTAAAGGAGCTCTTAAAGGGCAAAAAGATCATCGAGCTCCCCGGCATCGCCCCGAACCCCAAAGTGCAGTCGGCCCGCGACGGCGTGAAACTGTGCCGCGAGCATAATATCGACGCGCTCCTCGCCGTGGGCGGCGGCTCGGTGTCCGATCTCTCAAAGCTCATCTCCTGCGGCGCTTTCTATGACGGCGATCCCTGGGATCTCGTGCTCGATCCTGAAAAGATCCGCCCGGGCGAGCATCTGCCGCTCTTTGACGTGCTCACGCTCGCGGCCACGGGCTCGGAGTACGACAACTCCGGCGTGATCTCCAACCCTGACACCAATGAGAAGCTGCCGGTGTTCGGCGATCTCAACCCCGTGGCCTCGATCCTCGATCCGGTTTACACGTTCACCGTGCCTGCAAACCAGACGGCCGCCGGCGCCGCTGACATCATGTCCCACACGTTTGAGACTTATCTTGTTAAAGAGGGCAACACGCTCTCCGACGGCCTGTGCGAGGCCATGCTGCGCACCGTTATCAAGAACGCGCCGATCGCCATGGCCGAGCCTGAGAATTACGCAGCCCGCGCCGAGCTTATGCAGGCCTCGTCCTTTGGCTGCTGCGGCATCCTCGCCGACGGCATGTACCCCTCGCCCTGGGTGTGCCACGGCATCGAGCATGAGATCTCAGCCTACTACGACATCACCCACGGCGCGGGCCTGGCGATCCTCACTCCCGTGTGGATGCGCTACAGCCTCAGCAAAGACACGGCAGAGCGCTTTAAGCAGTACGGCGTGAACGTCTGGGGACTCAACAAGGACGGCGATGCCATGGAGATCGCCAATCAGGCCATCGACAAGACCGCGGAATTCTTCAAGTCGCTGGGACTGCCTTCAAAGCTCTCAGAGCTTGGCATCGATGACACCCATTTCGGGGACATGGCAGATCACATCGAAAAATTCTGGTTTGGCGATTTCAGGGACGCCTTAAGGCCGCTTGAGCGCGACGACATCGTGCAGATCCTAAGAAACAGCCTGTGATCAAAAACTGAAGCGAAAAACGGCGCCTTTGGGCGCCGTTTATGTTGGCATACAGGTTTTTATGCCTGATAACTTGGTATTATCGCCAGTGCAGGGCAAAGCTTTGTTTTGGCCTGCGGGGGATAAGCGGAGGTTTGGGTGCCTGAAAATCAAAATTGCAGCGGTCTCAGGCTGTTAAACCGGTGCATAAAAAAGGCGGTCAGGGAAAAAAGCCCTGATGACTCCATTAAAGCCTTTATCAAAGAGGCGGGAGAGCTGTTGCGCGCCCACGGCGTTTACGTTTTCACGGTATGCGGCGAGCGCAGGTATGACCGCACTTTCGTGTGGCGCGAGGACGGACGGGCTCCCAAACCGGGGCTGCAGACCATCACCGAGGGCGAGTTTGCGCCTGCGTGGTGGAAATCTTTCCACGAAGGGATCGGCGTCGTCGATGACGACATGGAGCGCTACCGCGCCTTAAGCCCTGAAATCTACAGCCGGATCAAGGATGCGGAGATCGACACGCTGGTGATGTACCCCGTGATCTTAGGCGGCGAGGTTTACGGCCTGGTCGCTTTTACCAATATCTCCCCGGAGTTTTTGCACGGCTCAGGCGATCTCTTTGAGATCAGCGCCAACTACATCGCCACGCAGCTGCAAAACCGCGAGAACACGGCGGCGGCGCTGCGCGACTCCCTCTATGACCGGCTTACCGGTGTCCTCAGCACCAACGGTTTCTGGAACGAAACCGAAAAAGTGATCAAGGACACCGCCTCCGGCGCGCTGCCCGAGAAGAAAGCCGTGGTGTTCCTCGACATCCGCCATTTCAAGGTGATCAACGGCACCCGCGGCCACGCATACGGCGACAGGCTGTTAGCCGAGCTTGGCTGGGCATTAAAGCATTTTTCAGGCGGCGTCCCGGCAGGCCGTTCCACGGGCGATTATTTCAATCTCATCGTCGATGATGCAAAAGCTGACGAGGTCGCCGAGCGCATCCATGAGTACATGGAGCATGAGGCGGGGATCCGTTGCGAGATCCGCGCTGGCATCTACACCATAGACGGCACGGAGGTGAGCGCCAGCGTGGCGCTGGGCCGCGCCAAGCTCGCCCGCGATCAGATCGCCTCAAACCGCTACCAGTACGTCAGGCGCTACGATCAGGAGACTGAGAAAGGCCTGCTGCTTGAGGCTCATGTGGCCGGAACCATAGACGAGGCCTTAAAGCAGGGTTGGGTTAAGGTCTACTACCACCCGGTCATGAATCTGTTTGACGGCGGGATCCACAGCTATGAGGCGCTCTCCCGCTGGGAAGATCCCGAATACGGCTTCCTCTCGCCGGCGCAGTTTATCGGCACGCTCGAGCAGAGCTCGATCATCTACAAGCTCGATCTCTATATGGTGCGCCGCGCCTGCGAGGATCTCGCCGAGCTCAGGCGTCAGGGGCATACTTTAATCCCGGTTTCCGTCAACATCTCCAGGCATGATCTCGAACTGCCGGATCTGCACGAGCGCATCAACGCGTGCCTGGATGAAAAAGGCCTCGAGCACCGGCTGCTCGCCGTCGAGATCACCGAATCGGCCCTCATGGACAACGAAAAGATCATCCGCGAGCACATCGACAGGTTCCACGCCGACGGCTACGAGGTGTGGCTTGACGACTTTGGCTCCGGCTACAGCTCGTTAAACGCGGTGCAGAACTACGATTTCGATCTGCTCAAAATAGACATGCAGTTCCTGCGCCACATGAACGCCAAGACGCCGGTCATCCTTACCGATGTCGTCGACATGGCCAAGCGCACCGGCATGCTGGTGCTCGCCGAGGGCGTGGAAAACGAGGGGCACTACGAGCTGCTCTCCGACATCGGCTGCATCTACGCGCAGGGCTTTTATTTCTCAAAGCCGCTGCCGGCCCCGCAGATCTTTGAGTTCATGTCAGGCAAAGGCTACCGCCCCGAGACCGTGGACGAGCACAATTTCTACGAGGCCGTGGGCCGGGTGAACGTGCTGCATTCGCAGTACTCGGCTTCCGCGGTCAGCGCCGGCTATACCGGAAGCCGCGATCCGATCTCCATCGTCGTGGTCAGCGGCGGGAAGATCAAAACCATCTACATGAACCGCGCCTGCAAAGATCTCTTAGGCTACTGCGGCATGCGCACGGCCGAGGAGAGCAACAATGAGGTAAACCGCCGCGAGAGCGAAAACGCGCAGCGGATCTGGCGCTGCATAGATGACATGCATGAGGTGGGCGATCTCGGCTACGCTGAATACAGCGAGCTTGGCGTCACCTGGAACGTGCAGTACCGCATGATCGCCAAGGACAAAGATCGCACCGCCTTCCTTACCACCACGGTCAACCCGGGCTACATGCAGACGCTGCTCTGAGCGGCGATGATCTCTTTCTCCTTGATAAGCTGCGGCGCCTTCTGGCGCCGTTTTTTTGTTTTGCCTGTGCCGTTTCCTGGCAGGTCAACACTGATTTTGCATAACATGATGCAACTTATTTATCTGAAAATAAATCAGAAATATGATTTTCTGCAAAATAAGGCATTTTGAAATTGATATTTTCGTCAAATAAGGCATTACAAATAGGTATTATGTTTGAATAATAAGATGTTAGCTATGACAGGCCGTTTGGCGTAAGGCCGGATCATGATTGATAAAAGGGTGCTTGAGCAGATCCTCAGCGATCAGCAGGAGGAAATTGCGGCGCGCTCCGGCGAGAAACTCTGTCACCGGCTCGAGGAAAGCCGGATCTCTTTGGAGAGCAGTCAGACCCAGATCGTGGCAGGCGTCAGGGGCAGCGGCAAGTCGACGCTGTGCTGCCAGGCGCTGCGCGATGGCGGGGTTAAATTTGC
Organism: Succinatimonas sp. UBA7265; assembly: GCA_002473165.1. Taxonomy (GTDB): domain Bacteria; phylum Pseudomonadota; class Gammaproteobacteria; order Enterobacterales; family Succinivibrionaceae; genus Succinivibrio. Next base: position 61,814 of record DKSD01000040.1, on the reverse strand, counting down.
CTGTGCCAATTTTGATGATGAGCGACTCTTCAATCTAAGTGCAGAGCAGTTAAACGACGTCCTCGAAGCGCTCTATATGATATATGGCGCTTTCACCCATCTGTTTTTGGATGAGATCCAAAACATCGAAGGCTGGCAGCTGTTTGTAAACCGGCTGTTGCGCCAGCGCATGCGCGTGATCCTTGCCGGATCGAATACAAAACTGCTAAGCGGCGAACTGGCCACCCGCCTCTCCGGCAGGAACCATGAGGTCAGGCTCTATCCTTTTTCATTCAAAGAATTCTGCGCGATGAAAGGCGTTGACTGTACGTCGCTTTCCACGAAAGCCGAGGCGTTCAGGCGCGCCGCGTTTGACGGCTATCTCAAAAGCGGCGGCTTCCCGGAACTGCTCTTAAATCAGAACAGCCGCGCTTATGTCTCAGGCCTTTTGGATAACATCTTAAGGCATGACATCGAAGGGCGCTATAGCATCAGTTACAAAGCCGCCTTTGAGGATCTGGCCGCCCATCTGCTGAACAAAGCGCCGGTGATCGTCGCGCCCGGCGATCTGGCGCGCCGGTTTGGCTTTAAATCAGCGCACACTGCCAGGAATTATCTAAATTTCCTGGAACACGCCTTCCTGCTCTCAGGCATTTGCAAGTACTCGCCTAAGAGCCGGATCCGCATGGCTCCGGAAAAAGTGTACGCGATCGATGTCGCGCTGATGGGCCGGCGGAAGAACGCCTTTGACGGAGCCAATCGCGGTCATCGCCTGGAAACCGTGGTGCTGCTTGAACTGCAAAGGAGAGGTGCGCTCTCAGGGCTCGAGGTTAAATACCTCAAAGAGCGCAGCGGCGAGTGCGATTTCCTGGTGTGCTATGGAAACCGGGTAATTCAGGCCGTTCAGGTCTCATACGATCTTGCAGCGGCTAAAACACGCAAACGCGAGATCAAAGGGCTGCTGCTTGCCGCAAAGCTGACCGGCTGCACCGATCTGCTGCTGCTTACCGATCACGAAAGGGATGATGTTGTGCAAGCGGGCCGCAGCATCCGCGTCCGCCCGGTGTACCAATGGTGCCTTGAAGACGCGAAGGCGCCTGTCTGAGCGCGTTTTGCTCAGGAAAAGCCCCGCTCCTTGTTAAAGTGAGCGGGGCTCGCGCCTGTTCGGGGCAGGAGTTACAAGGCGTCGGCGATCATTCTCTTGTAGCCTTCGGCCATCACCGTGCCGTCCTGGCTGATGGTGACGCTGTCGGCGCCGCGCGCGAAGTACTCTTTGGCCTTGGTCCCGCTGTCAGCGTAGATCATGCAGAACTTGCCGGCCTCATGGGATGCTTTGATGATGCGATCGACCGCCTGCAAAAATTCCTGACACGTGAACTGGCCGGGGATGCCCATCGCGGTTGAGAGATCGTAAGGCCCGATAAAGATGCCGGCGACGCCGTCGGCTCTGGCGATGTTCTCAATGTCCTTGAGGCACCCAAGCGTCTCGCACTGGGGAATGAGCAGCGTCTGAGAGTTGGAGTTCTCAAACCAGGCTTTAAGCGATCCGCCCATGCCGTAGCCCAAGCCGTTGGCTCTGACCCCGGCAACGCCGCGGCTTCCCAGAGGATAGTATTTGCCGTATTCGACAGCTTTGCGGATGTCCTCCATGCTTTGCACCTGCGGGATGATGAGCCCCTGGGCGCCGACATCCAGCACTTTGAGGATGGCGGGCCTTGAGACATCCTTGACGCGCACGAGCGGCGTCAGCTGCATGCCGTTGGCCGCGCACACAAAATCCGCGACGCTCTCAGGCTCAAAAGGGCCGTGTTCCGTGTCGATGATGACGTAGTCGAGCCCGGCGTAAGCCATGCACTCGAGCATCAGGCTGCTGCCGCACTCAAAGAACGTGCCGAGGGTGGGTTTCTTTTGGTCGATTTTCTCTTTCAGGTGGTTCGTGATCATGTGCGCCTCGCATAGGTTTGGGTCTGTTAAAGCAGATCTGACAGTTCAGTTTACGCAATGGATTGTAGGTTCAGCGTTTCAAATCAAGTTGTGCAGAGATCACGATCTTTAAAAAAGCCTGTAAAAACATGGCACCTTGCACCGTTTTGAGACAGAAAAGCCGAGTGATCCAAGGCAGAATGCACGGGCAGCATGAGGCCTGCGCATGCTAATATCTCAAGCTGTGTCAGCAGGAGTAAAAGGGCATGAATTTAGGCCAGAAAAACGACAGGATGGAATTTAAGGCGGGGCTGAGGCAGCTTAACCGGGGCCTGATCTCCCTGTGCGCTATGCTCAATTCCTGCGGCGGCGGCAGCGTTTTCTTTGGCGTTTCCGATGACGGCGAGATCTGCGGAGTGAGCGCTGGCAATGACACGCTTGATAAGCTTTCAAAGCGCATTCGCCAAAAGATCAAGCCGGGGATCCTGTCTGAAATAAAGCTGCTGGAAGCCGACGGCAAGGCTTACATCAAAGTCTCGGCCCAAGGCTCGGACATCCCGTATTCCTTTGACGGGCGTTATTACGTGAGAGTGCAGGGCAGAGATGAGCAGGCGGAGAACGCGCTTTTGCGCAAAATGCTCTCATCATCTGAGAGCGATCTGCTTTGCATGCGTGAGGCACCGGTTCAGGATCTGAGCTTAAGCAAGTTCTCCGCGCTTCTGGTGTCAAAGGGGCTGCATCCTGATCTGTCACAGGATTTCTACCATAACTACGGTTTCCTTACCGACAGCGGCAAATTCAGCCTCAACGCTTTCCTGCTTGCCGACAATAATTCCGTGCAGCTGAATGTTTCGATCTTCACGGGCACGGACCGCTCAAGCCTTTCATCGCGCAAAGCGTACGGTGAGACCTGTCTGCTGTTCCCGATGATGGAGATCTTAAATTTCTTTGAGTCGGTAAACGACACCGCCGTGGACGTAACCGGCCCGGTGCGTATCGAGCACCCGTGTTTTGACTACCCGAGCTTTCGCGAGGCGTGGATCAACGCTTGCGCGCACAATGACTGGAACAGCGGGCTGTCCCCGACGGTGCAGGTGTTCCAGGACCGTCTGGAAGTCATCTCTTACGGCGGGCTGCCGTTCAGGCTCTCCCGCGATGATTTTTTCAAAGGCAGGAGTCTGCCGGTCAACCGTCATCTTTTGATGTGCTTTATTGCCGCGGGGTTTGCCGAGCACAGCGGCCACGGGGTGCCGACGATCGTCGCCCGTTACGGAACTGAGGTCTTTTCCTTTGCCGCAGGGCAGCTTTGCGTGACCATTCCTTTTTCCCATGAGCCGCTGTTCCTGCGCAACCGCAGGGAGCTTGACGCCGTGAGGCAGCAGGGCCCTAACGATTACCAGATTGTCAGAGATCTTTTAAGGGATCATAAAAAGGCCACGCTTAATGATGTCGCCAAAAGATCAGGGCTGAGCCTGAGCGCGGTAAGGCGTATCGCCAGGGTGCTGCGCGAGCGCGGGATCCTGAAGCATTCAGGTTCAGGCCGCGGCGGCAGCTGGGCGGTCATCTGATTTCCGCCTGATAAATCAAAAGCCCGCGGCAGAATGTTCTGCCGCGGGCTTGGCGTTTTTAGGCGCTCTTTAGCTTATTTCTTGTAGTCAGGCACGAACCACAGTCCGGTGTTGTTCTTGTCCATGTAGGCCTTGAACTCGTCTGACTCATAAGCCTTCTTGATGTCCTGGGCCCAGACGGAATCCTTGTTCTTGTCCTCAACGACAAGCTGCAGCAGCAGGTGCGGCAGGATGTCCTCGGTGGCCAGCGCGGTCTTGGGATCGATCTTGGCGTTGTAGACTATGGAGCCCGTGATCACGATGTAGGCAAAATCCGTGGCCACTGAAGGGATGTTCAGGGACTTCATCTCGGTGAACTTGAGGTTGTGCGGGTTCTCGACGATGTCAGCCTGGGTGACGGTTGAGAGATCCTTTGCAGGATCGAGCTTGATCCAGCCGATCTTCTGGAGGATGGCGTAAGCGCGGGCGGTGTTGGCGGCGTCATTGGGCACCGCGACCATGTCGCCGTCCTCGACCTTGGAGAGATCATTCTTCGCGCCCGGATAGATGCCGGCCGGCACGGTCGGGATCGGGGTGAGGGCCGCGAGGTGGCCGTCCTGCAGCTTGTTGAAGTTCTGCATGTAGGCGGTGTGCTGCTCGACGTTGAAGTCGACCTCGCCGTCGTTTAAGGCCAGATCGGCCTGCAGCAGATCGGACATGTCAACGCCCTTGACGGTGTAGCCTTCTTTCTCGAGGATCGGCTGGATGCCGGATATGAAAAGCTCAGAGTAGGGGCCCTGGGACTTTGAGAAAGTCAGCGTGGCGTGATCCTTGTCAAAGGCGAAAGCCTGAGAGGCGGAAACGGCAAGGCCGGCGGCGAGGGCCAGCGCGGTGAAGGATTTTAAAGTTCTGTTCATGTTTGCTCCTTGATGAACCTTAAAGACGGGGCGGTCTTGCTGACGCGGCCCCGGTTAAATATGTATGTTAACGGTTGCGGGTCCTGAAGGCAAAGTGGTTGCCCACGGACTGGATGATCTGCACGAAGACGATGAGCACGATCACGGTAAAGAGCATGAGGCTGAAGTTCATGCGCTCATAGCCGTAGGTCAGCGCCAGATCGCCGACGCCGCCCGCGCCGATGGCGCCTGCCATGGCGGTGGCGCCCAAAAGGCCGATGGTGCCCGTCGTCACCGAGAGGATGAGCGAGCCCTTGGCCTCAGGCAGCAGGAAGTGCCAGATGATCTGGAACGTCGAGGCGCCCATGGACTGCGCGGCCTCGATGATCCCTTTGTCAACGTCCAAAAACGAGTTCTCAAACAATCGCGCCAGATAGGGGGCGATGAACACCGTAAGCGGCACGAGAGCCGCGGTCGTGCCGATGCGCGTGCCCACGAGCATCTTCGTGAACGGCATGATAAAGACCATGAGGATCACAAAAGGGATCGAACGCACGACGTTGATTATGGTGTTGACCGTAAAGAACACCGGCTTGTTGCGCAGGATGCCGTCTTTGTTTGTGAGCACGAGCGCCACGGCCAGCACGATGCCGATCACCGAGCCCAAAAACAGCGACACGAAGAGCATGTAGAGCGTCTGGTTGGCGCACAGCGCCATCTGGGACGTCGAGGTGCCCAGTTCTTTGAAAAAAGCGTCCAGCATCAGATTTTCACCTCATCCCATTCAACCTCATGCGCGTCCAGATAAGCGGTCACGCGTTTGATCTCCTCAGGATCGCCCTCGATCTTGAGGATGATCACCGAGAGCACCACGTGCTGCAGCTCGGTCACCGAGGCGAACATCACGTTTGTTTTGACCTTAAAGCCCGTGTCTATCTGCCAGATCATGTTGTCCGTCGCGGCCTTGGCGCGCAGGCGGAAGCGGATGAGCGTGCCCGGGTGCGGCTCTTTTTTGAGCTTTTCGACAATGGAATCAGGGATGCGGTCGGGGATCACCGTCGAGACGAAGCGGCGCGTGATCTCCGCGCGCGGATCGGAGAACACGTCGAGCACCGATCCCTGTTCAACGATCCGGCCGTGCTCCATGACGGCCACGCCGTCGCAGAGCTTCGTGATCACGTTGATCATGTGCGTCACAAAGAGGATGGTGACCCCCAGCTCCCAGGAGACACGCCCTAAGAGCTTTAAGATCTGCTCGGTCGTGTCCGGATCGAGCGCGGACGTGGCCTCATCGCACAGCAATATCTCAGGCTTCGTGGCCAGGGCGCGGGCGATGCCGACGCGCTGTTTCTGCCCCCCTGAGAGCTGCGCGGGGTAGGAGCGGGCGCGATCGCTTAAGCCCACGAATTCCAGGAGTTCGTCGACGCGTTTTTTGATGGCGTCTTTTTTCTCGTGGTTTAACACGAGCGGGATGGCGACGTTGTCGAACACGGTCTTGGACTCAAGCAGGTTGAACTGCTGGAAGATCATGCCGATGTTTTTGCGCAGGCTCCTTAAGCCGCGGCGGCGCAGCGCCTCGACGTCCTCGCCTGCCACGTAAACTTTGCCGGAGGTCGGGGTCTCGAGGGCATTGACCATGCGCATGAGCGTGGACTTGCCGGCCCCGGAAAAGCCGATGATGCCGTAGATGGCGCCGCGGCGGATCTCAAGGCTCACGTCATCCAAGGCGCGCACTTCCTGGCCTTTGACGTTATAGATTTTGCTTACATGCTCAAAGCGGATGATGGGTTCATCCTGTGAGCTTTGCTGCTGAGCGTTCATGCCGCCCCTCCGAGCACGCTGGTTTCAAGATAGGCCGCCCCTAGATGCGCCATGAACTTTGCCGCAGGACAGAGCGCCCTTTGATCGGCGACAAAGCCCGGGTTGTGGTTGGGCAGCGACGGGCCGGTGCCCACCTGAACGAAGGCGCCGGGCAGGCGCTCCTCATAGAGCGCGAAATCCTCGCCGCCCAATGACGCCGGGGTGCGCTCGGCTTTAAAGCCGTCTTTTTGCGCCAGATCGCGCGCGAAATCCGAGAGGCGTTTGTCGTTATTCATGGCAGGCAGCCCGAAGACCCAGGTTACTTTGGCGCTCGCGCCGTAGGAGGCGGCGATCCCCTCTGCCATCTGAGTCATGCGGCGCTTTACCATTTCGCGGTTGTCCGCGCTCATGGTGCGAATCGTGCCCTCGATCACCGCCGTCTCGGGGATGACGTTCCAGGTGTTGCCGGCCTCAAGGCGGGTTACGGAGAGGAGATTGGTGGCAAAGGGATCGGAGTTGCGCGAGACCACGCTCTGCACGGCCGTGGCGAAGGCGGCGGCCGCCTGCAAGGTGTCAACGCCTAAATCCGGGTGCGCCGCGTGCGTGCCCTTGCCGTGAAAGTCGATGCGAAAGCGGTCGACGGCCGCGTGGGTCGCGCCTTCGCGGATCCCCAGCGTGCCCGGCGCATAAAGCGGGATGGTGTGCACCCCGAAGATCGCCTCGACGCCTTCAAGGGCGCCTGACTCCAGCACCTTCGCCGCCCCTCCCGGGGCCTCCTCGGCAGGCTGGAAGATAAGCCGCACCCGGCCTTTTAGCGCGCTCTCGCGCTGTTTTAAGAGCATGGCCGATCCTAAGATCAGCGCCGTGTGGAAGTCATGGCCGCAGGCGTGCATTTTGCCCGGGATCTTCGAGCGGCACGCGTGCGCGGGATCTTCCTCAACGGGCAGGGCGTCGATGTCGCAGCGCAGCGCGACGCAGCGCTGCCCGGAGCCCAGCTCGGCCACGCAGCCGGTTTCAAGCTTTAAAGGGAGGATCTTTATACCGGCGTCTGTGAGCTCGGCTTTGATCTTCTGTGTGGTGTGAAATTCCTGGTAGGAGAGTTCCGGCTCCTCGTGGAAGGATCTGAAATCCCTGAGGATCCGCTGTTCGATACTGTCTGTCATGTGCGCGGCCCCTTTGCCGCAGGAAGGCTTGCTGCCGTTCCGTAAGGTTCAACTGGCTGTTATTTATCAGCCCAAGGCGGCCTCGCGGGCCCGGCCTTTTGTTTTATTTACAGGCAAATTTCGCCCAACAGGTGATCTTTGTCAAGTTTTAGGGCAGACTGTATGCTTTGAGTGCACCCCAAAGGGGATTTAGGAAAGCCCTGTCTACAGGTCCGCTCCCGGGCGCACGCGGAGGTTTTTTAATTGAATGCCACGCTTGCAGGACATGTGCTGGCCGTGTTCACGGTGTTCGTGTGGGGGATCACTTTTGTCTCCTCAAAAGTGCTGCTCGAGGATTACGCCCCGGTGCAGATCCTCTATGTGCGCATCCTGCTGGCCTTCGCCGCGCTAAGCCTGTGCCTTAAAAGCCTGAAAGTGGTCACCGGCAAAGCGGCCCTGTACGCCGCGCTGGCCGCGTTCTTTGGGGTGTCGCTGTACTTTGTGCTCGAGAACACGGCGCTCGTCTCATCGCCTGCGGCCAATGTCTCGCTCATCGTTTCCGCAGCCCCGCTCTTTGTGGCGATCACGGATCGGATCTTCGGAGGCGGAAGGCGCCTGGGGCCGCGCTTTTTCTCAGGCTTCGTCGTCGCCATGGCAGGCGTGGCGCTGCTGACGCTGCACGGGCTCTCCGCAAGCGGCTCTTTGCAGGGAGATCTTTTGGCTTTGGGCGGTGCGGCCTCGTGGGGCTTTTACAATCTCTTTGCCAGGAAGCTTTCAGAGCGCGGGGTGTCGCCTTTGCGCGCCACCCAGGCCGTGTTCTTCTTCGCGCTGCTGCTCACGGCGCCGCTGCTGTTTTTGGAAGGGCGCAGCTTTGATTTTAATGGCCTGCTCGCGCCGCAAAATCTGTGGAATTTCCTCTTCTTAGGTCTCATCGCCAGCTCCATGTGCTTTTTTACCTGGAACAAGGCGCTGACGCTTATCGGATCGGTGAGCACGAATGTGTGGCTCTACGGCCAGGCGGCCGTCACGGCCGTGGCGGGCGTGATCTTCATAGGCGAGGAGATCACCTGCTGCACGCTCGCAGGATTGGTGCTCGTCACCGCAGGGCTCATGATCTCCGAGAATTTTTCAGTGGCGCGCCTGGTGCGCTCGCGGAGGGGGCGGCATGGCTGAAAACCTGGTGCCGGATCTTAAGGCAGGTCAGATCTGCCGCAGCGAGTTTACGGTCAAAAAAAGCCGCTTTATCACCTCGATAGGCCACACCCGCGGCGTTGAGGAGTGCAAGGCTTTTATCGCCAGGATCAGCGCGGAATTCTCCGATGCGCGCCACAACTGCTTTGCCTTCAACGGCGGCGCTGCAGGAGAGAGCGGCTTTGCCGGCTGCTCTGATGACGGCGAGCCGCACGGCACGGCCGGCCAGCCCATGTTAAACGTGATCCTCCATTGCGGGGCAGGCGAGATCACGGCGGTGACGACGCGCTATTTCGGCGGGATCCTGCTGGGCACGGGGGGACTGGTCAAAGCCTATCAGGACGGAGTGAAGCAGTGCCTTGCGCTCTTAAAGCTCACGGCGCCGGTGGCGGTGAAAAAACTTCGGCTTGCGCTGCCGCTTAAGTTCTACGCCAAAGCAGAACATGAACTCACCTTGGCAGGCGGGGAGATCTTAAAGCGGGAATTTGGCGCCAAGGCCGTGCTTGAGCTATGCGTGCCCGCCGCTTTTTGCGAAAACTTTAAAGCCAAAACCGCCGCCGCCTGCTCAGGGCAGTGCGTGTTTGAGGAGATCTGAGATGAAGAACACCGCGCTAAAAGGCCATGTTTACGCGGCCTTTGCCGTATGGGCCTGGGGGCTTACCTTTATCTCCACGAAAGTGCTGCTGGCAGCGGGCTTTACGCCCATAGAATTGCAGTTTGACCGCTTTTTCATCGCTTTTTTGGCGCTTACAGCGTGCTTAGGCGGCCTTAAGCTGCCGCACCGGCTTTATGACCACCTTCTGGCCGCGGGCGCGGCTTTCTTTGGGATCACGTTTTATCAGATCGTCGAGAATTTCGCGCTCGTCTACGCCCCGGCGGCCAACGTGTGCCTGATCTCCTCCTCAGCGCCGCTCTTTACCGGGATCTTAGGCTGCATGGCAGGATTGGTGAAGAAACTTGACGCCGGCTTTATCCTCGGCTTTTTCGTGGCCATGGGCGGCATCGCCGTGCTCTCGGCCCCGGAGCTTTCAGCAGGAAACGGGATCTTGGGCGAGATTCTGGCGCTGTGCGACGCCGTTTCATGGGGCGTCTACGCGCTCTTTGTGCGCAAGCTCTGCGACGGCGGGCACAGCGCGCTGCGGATCACCCAGTGGATGCTGTTCTACGGCACGCTCTTGAGCGTGCCGGCGATGTTCGTGTCAGGCTACGAGCTAAAACTCGGCAAAATGGCCGAGGGCCTTAATCTGTTGAACATGCTGTTTTTGGCGCTGGTTGCCAGCGTGCTGTGCTTTTTTGCCTGGACGCGGGCAACTGAGATCATAGGCGAGGTGCGCACGAGCGCCTGGGTCTACACCCAGCCTGCGGTGACAGCCGCAGCCGGCCTGATCTTCATCGGGGAGAACGTCACGGCGGCCACGCTTCTGGGCATCGCCCTGGTGACGGCAGGGCTCATGCTCTCTGAGGGCTTTATCAGAATGCCGCGCTTTAAGCGGCGCTGAACACGCCGTGCTCCCAGAGCACGCGCAGCCCGATGGAGAGCAGCACCGCTGCGCCGGCGATATTCATAAAGCGTTGCATCACCGCGTATTTTGAAAGCAGCGCCGCGGCGGCAAAACAGGAGAGCGAGAGGGCAAAGCAGACTATGCCGATCACCGCAGCGATGTAAAAAATGCGATCATCGAGCATGGCGACGGAAAGTCCGACTGCCAGAGCGTCAATTGAGGTCGCGATCGCGAGCATCAGCACCGTCACAAGCCCGATCTTTCCGCAGTGAGGATCATCTCCGGCCTTTTCAGGATCATGGAAAGCCTCGCGGAACATGTTAAACGAGACGATCGCCAACAGGCCGAAGGCCAGCCAGTGATCCCATGAGGAGATGAGGTTTAAAAGCGCCACGCCCCCGAAGAACCCGGCAACCGGCATGAGGAACTGGAACAGCCCGAAAGATCCCGCCAAAAGCAGGCCGTTGCGCGCCCTCACGGCGCGCTCGCAGCGGCGCTGCCCCCAGATCACCGAGCACACCATGGCGTCCACCGAGAGCGCGAAGGCAACAAGCAGGATCTCGCTTAGGTTCATTTAAACTGCCGCGGCGTTTAAGCTTTAGCCCCGAGCGCGGCCTCGCGCACGGCGCCTGAGTCGAAGAGCTTAAAGAAATCGCTTTCAGGCAGGGGCCTTGAGTAGTAATAGCCCTGGATCTCGTCACAGCCTAAAGCCCTGAGATCCTGATCCTGCGATTCCTGCTCGCAGCCCTCCGCCACGGTGTGGATCCCCATGTGGTGGCACATGTCGTTCATGGATTGCAAGATGGTGCGGATCTTGGAGTTGTCTTCATCCAGCAGCGCGTCTATAAGGCGTTTGTCGAATTTGACCTCGCTTACCGGCAGATCCGAGAGCACCCAAAGGTTGGCGTGGGCAACGCCGAAATCGTCAACGGAGATCTGAAAGCCCGCTCCGGCAAGCTTTTCCGTGGCTCTTATGAGCTCTTTTTTAAAGAAAGTCTGCGAGCGCTCTGAGATCTCGATGATGATGAGGCGCGGATCGATGCCATAGCGGCGCACCAGCTGCAAAACCGAGTCCACGAAATCCGGGCGCACGGCGCTGTGGCGCGAGAAGTTGCACGACACCGGGATGATCTTAAGGCCCTGATCGAGACGCTCACGCATCTTCTTGCAGATGGACTTTAAGACAAAGAAATCTATGAGATGGGTGTAGTGGCTGGCCTCAAGCGGCGGGATGAAGTCGTTGGGCGTGATGATCGCGCCGTTAAAGCGCAGGCGGATGAGCGCCTCGGCCGAGCTGATGCGCGTGCCTTCCATGCCGTCGCGCAGATAGACCTTGGGCTGGTAGTAGACCATGAAGCAGTTGTCTGAGATCAGCTTTGAGATCTTCACCGGGCTGATGATGTCGAGCATGGCGTCGCGGGTGAAGCGGTAGCGCGAGTCGGCGGGCACGGTGTGGTAGTACTTCTTCTTCTCCTCGAGCATGTCGGCGCCTGCCATGTTGATGGCCGACTGCACCTGGGCGCCGCTCTTGACCCAGCAGGCGCCCACGGCCGCCGAGAAGCCGCGCTCATTGGACATGAAAGCCTTGAGCATGTCGGCGATGTGGCGGAACTCCGACTGACCGACCTCGGAGTACACGGCGAGGAATTCATCGCCCGAGGTGCGGTAGACGCTGTGGCCGTTGGGCAAAAGCTGCTCGAGCACGGAGGCGACGCGCACGATCACGCTGTCGCCCTCTTTAAAGCCGTAGGTCTCGTTGATGGTCTTAAGCCCGTTGATGTTCAGGCAGAGCACGCAGACGCTGCGGTAGGAGAAGAGCGTGTTGAGATCTTTTAAGAGCGCGGCGCGGGTGCGGAACTTCGTGAGCGGATCGATGTTGTTCTGGCTGGCGATGCGGCTGTTGCGGTAGAGCGAGAGGAAAGCCTGGTTGCAGGCGCCGCACAGCACCCGGAAGATCCCGGTGTTTTCCTTCACGCGCTCCTCGTCGGGGTTTACCGCGAAGATGCAGGCAATCGGACGGCCGCGGCTGAACATCGGCGCGGCGAGCACGGCGCGGATCCCCAGTTTTTCAAGCTGCGGGGCCAAAAGCGGATCGGCAGGCAGGCTGTCTTTGTTGATGATCCCCTCATGCGTAAACGAGAACCCCAGGCGGATCACGGTCTCCGAGAGCGCGTCCTGGGTGATATCTGTGATGTCGGTGCGATCCTTTGCCGACCAGTAGCCCTCGCACACATAGGCAAGGCCGTCTTCGGCGGGCCTGACGCTGCTGCGGGGCACGGAGATGAAAGCGTAAACGCGCTCGGCGCCGGTGAGCGGCCCGAACAGCGGCAGCGCGGATTTGAGCTGCAGATCGGGGCTGTCAAGGCTGGTGGTGAGGATATCCACGATCTGCGAAAGCACTCCGGCGCGATCCTGCTTTAGCACATCGCGCGTAAGCTCCGCGGCCTCTTTGGCAGGCCGCACCGTGTTCATGTTATAAGGGCGGCCGTTTACGGAAAAGCGTTTGCTGCGCACCTGCATGAAATCGCCGAGGCAGGTCTTGAGGTTATTGTGGATGAGCGTGATCTCGGAGGCCGCGTTCTGCCTGAGCTTGCACCCAAGGCAGGGTTTGTGCCGGCCGCGCAACAGCGTGTAGCACGTGCCCAAAAACGGCTCCGAGAGCTTTAAATATTCCTGGAGCGGGCGGTTTACGTAGAGGATCTCGCCTGAGGCCGGATCGGAGATGAAGACGAATTCTTCTATGCAGTTTAAGAGCGCCTCGGCGATCCCCGAGATCTCAAAGGCCGGCTTTGCAGCGCCCTCGCGCTCCTCAAAGCGCAGTTTTTCGCCTGCAAAGGTAAAGCTCTGATCGCCTGACGCTGAACCCTGATCTGCCACCAGACCGCCTCCGCAAAATGAAACCATCCGTCTTTTTTGACGTATGTCTCATTTTAGCCCGATCAGGCAGGCTTTTTAGCGTCCGCGTCGCCTTTTCCGCGCAGCAGGAATTCCTCAAAGCGCTCAAGGGGCACCGGCGGGCTGTAGAGATAACCCTGGTAGCAGTCTATGCCCAGCGACTCAAGCAGATCGCGCTGGGGCACGGTTTCCACGTATTCGGCCACAACCTTAAGGCGCATCTTGTGGCACATCTGCGACATGGAGGAGATGATCTGGCGCGAGTTGCTGTCGCCTAAGACGTTGCGGGTGATCGACCCGTCGAGCTTTACGGCGTCAAATGACGTCGACTGCAAATAGCGCACCGAGGTCTGGCCCATGCCGAAATCGTCGATTAAGAGCTTGTGGCCCTGCGAGCGCAGATCGGTAAAGCGCTTTAAGGTCTCAGGCGAGGAGTCAAAGGCGTCCTGCTCGGTGATCTCTATCCACAGCATCTGCGGATCGATCTTTGAGGCGGCCACGGATTCTGCGGCGGCGCGGAGCACGTTGTCAGAGGACAGCGAGTCGCCGGTCACGTTCACGGAGATCTTAAAGTCGCTGCGGCCGGTCTTGTCGGCAGCGCTGCGGATGGCCTTGCAGCTTTGCCTGAAGATCCGGCGCTCAAGCTGGCTTAAGAAGCCTCCGTGGCGCGCCACGGCGATAATGAGCGGCGGGTAGATGAAGCCGAGCTTGGGGTGGTTCCAGCGCAGCAGCGCCTCGGCGCCGATGCATTTGCCCGAGGGCAGGAACTGCGGCTGGTAGAGCATGAAGAGGCGCTCGCTGTCAGCGCGCAGATCATCTGCAAGATCGGTGACGAGCCCTTCGGAGAACACCTCGAGATCCACAGGGCAGAGCCTTAAATCAAGCGGCGCGCGGATGTCCTCGCGCGAATGGCACCAGGAGATGAGCGAGGAGAGCAGCGCGCGGTGGCGGAAAGTGCGGCGCTTTTCGTTAAGCCTGACAAAGGGCAGGTAGAGCAGGGTGTCGAGGACGATGAGCGAGGCTTCAAGGGCCAAGGCCGCGCCGGAGCCGCCCGTGGCGTGCCAGGCGTCATAGAGCACTGGCACCGAGAGATCCTGCAGCGTGATCGTAAGCGGCACCAGGCCGCTTTGGCAGGCTAAGTAGGCGATGCCGAAATTTATCTGCGGCACCAGCATGTAAGGGATAAAGAAGATCGGATTGCAGACAACCGGCAGGCCGTAGGCTATAACCTCGGGCACGCCGATGAGCGTGCAGGGGAAGCCGACAGCCGCCACACGGCGCAGCGAGCGCGAGCGGCTCCAGATGAGCGTGGCGATCGCCAGGCCGATGACCGATCCCGAGCCGCCGATGCGCGTGAAGATATCGTTAAACGTGCTGCAGACGATGTTGGAAGGCACCAGCCCTGACTGGTTTAAGAGCAGATTCTGCCTGGCAAGCTGATTGAAGATCGTATCATTGACGCCTGAGAGCACACTGTCGCCGTTTACGGAGAAAAATGACAGGAACTGCGAGATCGCAAGATAGATGACGCCCCCTAAAGCCGGGGCGGTTTGCAGCGCGTGCATGAAGTTTGCCACAGAGCGGTCGGCCCATTGCTGGATGGTATAGCCGCCGGTGAGCGCGCTGACCGTTACCTGCAAGATCGCTGCGATGACGACTGCCAGCAGGAACGGCGGCATGGAAGCGATGGCGCCGCGCATGCGCGGCGAGACTTTGCGCAGCCAGGAATTCGTGCTCTTAAGCGTTCTGCGGCCCAAGGCGATGAAGATCCCCGCTGAGAACAGCGAGGCGATAAGAGCGGTGAGCATGCCGTAAAAGCGCATGTAGCGGGGCTGATCATCTATGAGGATCAGGAACACGGCGATGGAGACGGTGCTCAGCACCATGGAGCGGTAGAAATTGAGCCCGAGCTCGCGCCCGAGACTGTAGCCCACCGACATGGCCATGAGCACGGAGATGTAATCACCCGTGGCATTGCGCGCCGCGTGCAGCCCCTGGTCCAGCGCGCCGTTTAAGCAGGTGGCCATAAAGCCCTGCCACTGCGGATAAGGGAACTCCGTGAGCATGGTGGCCAGGGCGTTGATGACGATGAGCGGCAGCAGGAAGATCACGCCGCGCACGATGCCGCGCAGCACGCGGCTGCGCTCCATGGCGTCACAGAGCGCAAACAGCCGGGAGGCTGCGCTCCCAGGCGCTTTTAAATCCTTGCTTTGAACAGCTGCCAATTGCACACACCCTGCCGTGCGACTGCGCAGGGCGCAGCCGCAGGCTTAACAGACATACAGGATTTTACAGTCCGTTTTTTGCCTACAGCCCTGACAGAGCTCACAAAGACAGCGAAATTTTAAGGAGACCGGGCCTGTCCGGCGCTGTGTACCGGGTGAAAACAGCGCATTTCATTTTTGCAGCGACGCAAGATCAAAAGTCCCGCTTTGGCGGTCAAAAAGCAGATCTGTGCCTGCGAAAACGTCCTCAGCGCCTTTGAGCACACGGATCTTTACGACGTCATCCCGCGGCTGCGGCTCCTTTGAGTAATAAAGCGCCGGGCGTTCCAGCGCGAGCACCACGTCCGCGTCGGCGGCGCTCTCGGACCAGATGAGATCCGTAAGCTGCGGCATATGATCCTGCCGCCTGTCGGCCTCTCCTTTCACGCTTGAGAGGGCGAGCACGGGGACACTGAGTTCCACGGCCAGTTCTTTGAGCGCTTTGAGGATCGGATCGGCAGCGTGCGGCACCTGGCCGCCTGAGGCGTCCTCAAGATCCTGGATGAAATCCAAGGCGATGAGTGCAAGCCCCGGATCCTGCGCGCTCAGTTCGGCCGAGCAACGGCGTATATACGAAAGCGCCAGCGGGTGCGCATATTTTACGTATAGCGGGAATTTCGCCTGAGGCTGACTCAGATCCCAAAGCGAGCCTTGCAGCAGCCGCGATCCGATGAAGGAGGCCGGGTATTCGGTCGAAAACAGCAGCGCAGGCTTGTCCTGCACGACACCGAGGCGGGCCAGGATGCTTAAAGCCAGCGCGGTTTTGCCCGTGCCCGGTCGGCCGGCGATCACGCAAAGCGTGCCGGCTTTAAGCGTGCTGATGAAACGGTCAAGCCAGGGAAAGGCAGGGACGCTTCCTTTATCCGGGGATTTTGCAAAAGAATCAGTCTTAGGCATAAGCACGTGCACCCGTAAGAAAAAACCAGGATCTTCATATGGAATTATCCTGGTTCCTGTTCCGTTGCGCGGAGATTACGCTGCGAGCGATGCTTAAACGATCACGCCGTCTTTTAAGAGCGTGGAGAACTGCTTTAACGACACCGGCAGCGAATAGAGGTAGCCTTGGAAGTATTCGCAGCCTAATGAATAGAGCATGTCGCGCTGATCGCGGTTTTCCACGTATTCGGCGATGACCTTCATGCCCATTTGCAGGCACATCTGCGTCATGGAGGAAATGATCTGGCGGCTCTGCTCGTCCTCGCAGACATGCATGGTGATCGAGCCGTCGAGTTTGACGGCGTCAAAGGTGTTCGTCTGCAGGTAGCGCACTGAGGTGTGGCCCATGCCGAAATCATCGATGAGCAGCTTGTGGCCGCGCATGCGCAGCAGATCAAAGCGCTCCATGGCCCTGATCGAACTGTCAAAGGCGTCCTGCTCGGTGATTTCAACCCAGAGCATTTCAGGCTCGATCTGCGAGGCGCGCACGGCGTCATCGGCCATGCTCAGCACATCGTCTGAACCCAGCGCGTCGCCGGTGATATTCACGGAGACCTTAAAGTCGCTGCGTCCTGAGCGGGTTGCGGCCATGGCCGAGCCGCGGGCCGCGTCCATAAACACCTTGCGCTCAAGCTCAGGCAGGAAGCCGCTCATCCTCGCGATGGCGATGATCAAAGGCGGATAGAAAGAGCCGAGCTTGCGGTTGTTCCAGCGCAGCAGCGCCTCGGCGCCGATGCAGGTGCCGCCGCGGGAGAACTGCGGCTGGTAGAGCAAATACAGGCGCGGCGACATGGTCCTGAGATCGTCTATGAGATCGATGGCGACGCTTTCGGCAAAGAGCTTGAGCTCCTGGGGAGCCTGGCTCAGATCGAGGCCGGAGCGGGCTTCCTCGCGGCCTTTGACCCAGTCGGTGAGTTTGCCTAAAAGCTCAAGGCGGTGCGCCTGGCGGTGCTCTTCGTTGAGCTTTACAAAGGGGATGAAGCAGTAGGTGTCGATGATGATCAGAATGAGCTGCAGCGCCACGGCGCTCCAGGACTCCGTGGCGTACCAGGCGTTAAAGAACACCGGCAGCACCCAGGCCCCCAGGTGCGAGGCCACCGGCACCATGCCGTAATAGGTGGCGGCGTAGGAGATGGCGAGATTGATCTGCGGCACGATGAGCAGCGGCAGCAGCATGATGGGATTGCACACCACCGGCAGGCCGAAAGCGATGATCTCGGAGACGCCGATGCAGTTGCAGGGCAGCGAGAACATGGCCAGGCGCCTGATGGAGCGGCTCTGGCTCACGAGGAACACCGCGAGCACCAGGCCCATCATGGCGCCGGAGCCGCCGATGAGCAGATAGACGTTGTTGAAAGCGGAGCTGACGATGTGATCAGGCGGCATGCCCTGGGAAAGGTTGAAGGCGTTGTCGGCTGAGAGCTGCCCGAAATAGCCCTGGTTGATGCCCTGGAGCAGCGTCATGCCGTTTAAGGAGAAGAACCACAGGAAATGGGTGCAGAACATAAAGAAGATGTCGGCGCCCAGCTCGCTTAAGTCCATGGCCTTGAATGCGCGGGTGACAGCGTGATCGATGAGCTCCTGCAGCGTCATCCCGTCAGTGATCAGGGAGATGACGCTCTGGCAGGCGGCTGCCAGCAGCACGACCGCGAAAATCGTCGGGATGGTGGCTATAGGATCTTTTAAGCGCGGGGAGACATGGCGCAGCAGCGTGCCTTCGCGCGACATGGAGTGCGAGTCGATCTTAAAGAAGACGATCGTCACGAACAGCGCTGAGAGAATGCAGGTGAACATGCCTGAATTGCTCATGAATTCAGACTTGAGCCCGATGAAAATCCCGAAGACCACCATGGAGAGCATGCCGATCATCACGGACTTGAACATCGGCAGGCCCCATTCGCGCCCGCAGCTGAAGCCGATGGACACCGAAAGCAGCACCGCGTAGATGCTGTTTATTGACTGGTAGGCTGTCTGCAGGGAGTTGCGCAGCCAGGAGCCGGATCCTGCCAGCCAGCGCTGCCACATATCTGACGGGAATTCCAGCGCCAGCAGCATGAAGCTCATGATCACGGTAAGCGGGATGAGATAGATCAGGCCTCTCATCACCGCCCGCAATGCGTGGCAGCTCTCCATCCAGCCGGTAAGCGCGTACAGGCGCTTTTTTACCGCTCCCGGAGCCGTATTGTTCTGACCGGCGTTTGCTGTAGCCATTTAGAAGTTAGGAACCAATCTGTTTGTAAATAATTATAGTTGTGCTGTTTATCTTAACTGAAACGCAGTTGTCTCAGGAACAGTTGTGTAAATAAAGCATGAGCCTTGCCTGATTTTTGCTTCAGTCTATACCGCGCATCCTGATGAGCTCGGTGAAATCCGCGGAGCTCACCGGCCTTGAATACAGGTAACCCTGGAAGAGGTTGCAGCCTAAGGTGTGCAGCACATTGCGCTGTTCCGGGGTCTCAACGTATTCGGCGATCACCAGCATGTTCATCTCGGCGCACATAGAGGCCAGCGAGCGGATGATCTGGCGGCTGTGCACGTCGTCCACCGCGTGGCGGGTGATGGAGCCGTCAAGCTTCACGGCGTCAAATGACGTTGACTGCAGGTAGCGCACTGAGGTCTGACCCATGCCGAAATCATCGATGAGCAGCTTATGGCCGCGATCGCGCAGCGTGTGGAAGCGCTGCAGCGCCAGCACCGAGCTGTCGAAGGCGTCCTGCTCGGTGATTTCTATCCACAGCATCTCAGGATCGATCTGCCATTTCTTAACCGTTTTGTCGACCATCTTGAGGACATCGTCGGAACCCAGAGATTCGCCGGTGATGTTCACGGAGATCTTAAAGTGGCGGCGCGACGAGCGGTTGGCGACATCGTAAATGGCCTGGCCTGCTTCCATGAAGACTTTCTCCTCGAGCAGATCGAGGAAACTGCCGTAGCGGGCCAAAGCGATGATGAGCGGCGGGTACACGAGTCCCAGGCGCGGGTGGTTCCAGCGCAGCAGCGCCTCGGAGCCGATGCACTTGCCGTCGATGCGGAACTGGGGCTGGTAGACCAGGTGCAGCGCCGGATCGCGGTTGTTGATGGCATCGAGCAGATCGGTTGCCAGCGAGGTGGCAAACAGCTGCAGGCTCAGCGAGGCGCGCGTAATGTTCAGGCCCTGGCGGAGCTCTTCCTGTTTCTGGCACCATCTGGTGAGATCCTTTAGCTGATCGCTGTGGTGGCGCAGGCGCCTCTGATCATTGAGCATCACAAAGGGGATGTAGAGGCCGGTGTCGATGAGGATCAGGAAAAGCTGGAGCAGGGGGCCTGCCAGAGATCCGGTCGCGATATAGGAATTTAAGAAGACCGGCGTCGTCCAGGCGCTTTCGGCGTGAGCCACCGGGATGAAACCCGCCGCCGTGCCTAAGTAGGCGATGATGATGTTTACCTGAGGGACGAGCGCGAAGGGGATAAACATGATGGGGTTGGCGACAGCCGGCAGGCCGAAGACTATGATCTCGGAGACGCCGATGCAGTTGCAAGGCAGCGAGAAGATCCCCAGGCGCCTTGAGGCGTGCGAGCGGCTTACGAGCAGCACCGCGAGCGTTAATCCGAAGATCGCGCCGGCGCCGCCTAAAGTCACGAAACTCTCGTTGAAGGCGCGGTTGATGATGTGCACCGGCTGCGCCCCGGCGTTCCAGGCCAGGATGTTCTCGGTGAGCAGATCGTCAAAATAAACGTCATTTATTTCGTTTAAGACGTTCTGCCCGTTGATGGCGACAAACCACAGGCACTGGGTGACAAAAGAGTAGACAGACCCGCAGATGAGCGGCTGGTGGTAGAGATCGGTGAAAAATGCGGTCGCCGCCTGAGCTATGAGATCCTGGATGGTGTCATGGCCGGTGACAAAGACGATGAAGAGCTGCAGGAAGCCTACGACGAGCGTCACGATTACAAAAGGCGGGATCGAGGCCAGAGCTTCCTTAAGTC
The DNA here is from genome assembly GCA_002473165.1 of Succinatimonas sp. UBA7265. Lineage (GTDB taxonomy): Bacteria > Pseudomonadota > Gammaproteobacteria > Enterobacterales > Succinivibrionaceae > Succinivibrio. The sequence continues at coordinate 41,773 of DKSD01000040.1, read as the reverse complement.
TTGGCGGGATGCGGCTTAGAGCTTTTTCGGTTTTTTTGCCTACCGTGCTGTCGACGCGCAGGTATAAGAAGGTGCTGATGAGGGCAGCCAGCACACAGGTGAACATGCCGTGCGGATCCATGTACTCAGGCTTGAGCTGGGTGAGGATGCCAAAGCTCACGACTGAAATCAGCGCCAGAAGCAGCGCCTTGTACAGGGGCAGGCGGTACTCGCGGCCGCAGCAGAAGCCTGCGGCGATGGCCAAAAGCAGCGAGTTGTAGTTGCCGGAGGCCTCAGTTGCACGCAGCAACACAAAGCGCAGCCAGTTGCCGTCGTTGAACAGCCAGGTCTGGTAATGCGCGTTCGGAAAACTTAAGACGAACTGGAAGAACGCGTTGATGATGATGAGCGGGATCAGGCAGATCACGCCGCCGCAGATGCCGCGCAACAAGCGGTTTCTGGCGAAAGCGTCCGTCAGATCAAACAGTTTTTCGCGCAAGTGCCAGGTAAGCCCTTTGGGAGTGCCGGGGTCTGGCAGCGAGACGCCGCTTGCTTTCATCTTTCTTCCTGATTAAACGGCGCTGCAAACGCCTTTTTCTGATCCTGTTTTAGCGCAATTTAAATGGAAATCAACCGGATTACAGGTGCCGGATGCTCACTGTTTCAATTCTAACCGCTTGAAATATACAAATTTGCATGCTTAATCACAGGAAAAGAAATTCGCTTTCACTGCGACAGCAAAAAAAAGCCCCGATCCAGGATCGGGGTTAAATATGAGGCGAAAAATATGAAACGTTTGTAGTTATAGTAGGCACAATGTGCGGTACTGTCAACATTTCCAGGTGAAATTTTGCAGCAGATTGGACACCATTTAAAAAAAGCGCGATGGATCCGCATAGAACACCAAGGCACTGCATAGAAAGCTTTCCAGCCGGTTAAAAAGCTGAAGCGGGCTGATCCCGGAAGCGTTTGCGACTGGCTTAGCCGAAGAAAGCGCAAGCGAGGGATCTTTCATCAGTTTCATAAACGGTTTTGTTGCGGTATTTCACAGATCCCTCTGTGCCCCGTAATAACTTCGTATAATTTATATTATGTTAAATTTTGTACAAAGACCCTTAAATCGAGGCTGATCCGGTATCAGCATGGCAGTCAGACATCAGCTGAATTTACATGTGAGCGAGATCACAATCCCGCTGTTCAGTTGTCTGAGCGATTTGAGGAGGCGGAGCAGTGTAGTAGACTAACCGCGGTTTGTTTTAATTCGCACAGGACACGCACGCGTGGGGCAGTTTAAGTTTTCCTCGTTATTGCAGATGCTTTCGGCAACGAAGAAGTCCTGTTTCCTCGTCTCCTCCATGCTGCTTGTTGATGCGTACGTGCTTGCGGTTTATTTCTTAAGCCTGCCGTTCACGCTCTGATTTTTTTCTCTCCCCTGCCCTTTTCCGTTTTTGCAGAACCGCTTTGCCCGGATCACCCTGCCGTCGCTTTACCCTGCCCGCCATTCAGGCTTTTTTCAGGCCGGGATCGAGGCTGCGGGTGCGGTGCAGTTTCAGGCTCTTGAGCCCCACTGAGAGCACAATGAGCGTCAGCCCCACATAGAACGAGAAGTTGAGCTCGCGGTTTTCATTGAAGATCAGCATGGCCAGGATGATGGTGTACACCGGCTCAAGGTTATACGTGAGCATGAGCGTGAACGCCGAGACCTTGTGCAGCACCTGGAGCTGCAACAGATACATGCCGGCCGTGCACACGGTACCCGCCCAGAAGAGCCAGAAGAAATCCACGGGCCTGAAGAACAGATCCCAGCCGCCTGAAGCAAGGCGGTAAATTGGCAGGATCACGCACATCGCGGCCAGCGCACCGCCAAACTGCAAGTTGAGCATGTTGTAGTTGTCCATGCGCCCTGAGGCGACGATCTTCTTGTTGAAGATGCTGTACATGGCTGAAAAGAAGGCGCAGAGGAAGCCCACAGCGATGCCCAGGCGGTAACGGGTGTCGAAGTGGAAGATAAACAGCAGTCCTGCCATGCCGATGAGGCTGAAGGCCACATCGGAGAGCAGAAAGCGGCGGCGGTTGATGAACGGCTCGAGGATCGCGATAAAGAAGCTGATGGAGGAGATCGTCAGCACGCCTATTGAGATGTTAGAGAACTTGATGGAGACGTAAAACAGGCTCAGGTGCAGCGCCAGCAGCGCGCCGGTGCCCATGGACGCGAGCGTCACCCCCAAAGCAAAACGCCGCAGCCTTTTGGTTTTGACCATGTAGAGCAGGAAGCACCCGCCGCCTAACACGATGCGAAAGAAGACGATCCAAAAGGCGTTGAGCGCCACCAGGCGGCCGAACAGCCCGGTGAAGCCGGCGATGAACACCGACAGGTGCATCTTAAAGAAAGTACGGGGATCCATAACAGACAAAAAAGCCGCTCAAGTGGCGGCCATTATAGCGGAAAGTTTAGGAAATCAGCGGTGCAGCAGATCGCGCAGCGAGATCCTGACGCTGCGCAGCGAGCCTTTTTTAAGCAGCACGAAAAACAGCCCGAAGCCCGCGGCAAGCCACAGGGCAAAGGCTATGAGCAGCGCCGTTCCGGTCGCGGCTGAGGGGAACGCTATTTTCAGCACGACATCCGTGATCGCCGTGCCTCCGATGGCGGTAAGCAGCGGGCTTAACACCAGCGACATATAGATCACGGCCCCGCGCCCTGCCATCAGCGCAAAGAGAGTAAAAGAGAACAGCAGCAGGACAATGAGCACGAGCATATTAAGGGCCTTTTAATCAGTTGCCGTAATGACGGTCGCGGTGATGTTCGCGCTCGCGCCAGCGCGGATCGTCATCATAGCACCCGTCATAGCCGCAGCCGTCAGAGGGCAGCACATAAGGCTGGCTCTCGCCGCCTTTGGGGACGATGCTCTTGTCCGCAGCGCCCACGTGGATGTGGACGTAATCATCGGTTTCCTCAATGGTGCTCGTCGGGCTTTGCACCGCGGTTTTGCCCTGCTCTCCTGCAAAAGCCTGCGGAGCGGCGCAGAGCAGCGCGGCTGCCAATGCGGCGGTCAGGATTTTGGACATGTCATACCTCCGTTCAGGCCACATCATAATTCCAGCCGCCTGAGGCTTTGATGATTTTCTGAGTCCATATTATGGCGTACTCGACGCTGCCTGATAGCGAACCCGTGGTGAAGCAGCCTTCTTTGGCAAGCTCGGTCACGGCATTGAGATTGCTGGTAAGCAGCGCCTCATAGCCTTTGGAGAGCGCGGCGATGGACTTGTATCTTGAAACGGTCTTGGCGCACAGATCCATAAGATCGGTATAGGCCGGATCATTAAGCTCTCCGGGGCTTACAGTAAAGCGGCTTAAGGTGCGGCACACCCCCAGCGTGAACATCGGGATGGTCTCGGTGATCATCTTGTCGGTAAGCGCGCTCGTCCAGGCTCTGCCGTCTATGAGCGCGAATTTCAGCGGCTCAAATGAGCTGACCCCCTGCGTTCTGCTCTCATCAGGCTCAAAGCGCGAGGCGAGCAGCTTAAGGCACAGCACCGTCTCCAAAGTCCTGATCACGCCCGGGGAGAACACGCTGAGCGCGGATTCATAGGATGTGGCTTTGGCCTCCTCGGCAAGTTTCGCGCCCTCAGGATCATCGGCTGCGAGCACCTCGAGCAGTTCTTTGACATTGCTCCTGAGCGTCGGATAGCGCCTGAGCATGTCGATAAAATGCTCGCTCTCGGGATTTAAAGACAAATGATCTTTGAAAACGGCGCACACGTCTGACCACACGGCCGGGAAGATCTCGGAGTACTGCCGGTTGACGTGCTCGAGCAGCGATTCAGCCGGGAAGTCCGAGCAGCTTACATACTCTATGCCCATGGCGAAGGCGTCGCGGCAGTTCGTGATGTTCTCACACCTGCCGATGATCTTAAGCCAGGGGGCCCTTTCGCGGATGTTATAGGCGAGGTTCATCTGCTCGTTGACGTCGCCTTTCATGTCGACGACCAGATAGTTGAAGTTCTTCACAGCCTGCGCCCATCTGGTGTAGATCACGGTGTAGACGTCGCAGGCGATGCGCATGCGCGAGCGGTGCATCTGATCGATCTGATGCAGCGTGGAAACCGTCACATCCTGGCGCTCGTCAAGGTAGAGGATGAAGCGCTGGGTGTTGAGCAGGCCGAAATATTTTAAGGAATCCTGAGCCAGCGGCAGGCGCACCATGCTGCAGCCTTTGTCGCCCACGAAGATGTTCATGGCGCGGCGCACGTAATAGCCGATGAGCACGTGCATGACATGCTTGGGCTCGAGCTTTTCGATCTCGAATTTCGTGCCGGCGGTGTACCTGAAGGCGTAGCACAGCACATTGGCGTGCTGATCGAATACCGGCACCATGTTGATGATGTGGCAGCGGTCGCGGGAGCGCTTGAACTTCTGAGGCTCTTTCTCTTTGCCGCCCTTCGTGTAGTTTTTAGCGGCCTTGACCTGGGGTTCGTTAGCTGGTGCCATGAAAAACTGTTTCTATGTAACGTTTCGTTTTTTTCTATTCTAATGTAAACAGAAACTTAAAACCAATTTTCCGTCCTTACTTTGCGGCTTTGGGTCTCATTCTTGCAAGGGTTTGCGGCATGAAGCGCTGAATTTGCGGGCCGCGTTGCCGTTTTTACTTAAAAATCTTTGATTTAAAAATTAATGAATGTAAAATCATGGTTGGTCCTTGAAGTCAGTGCAGGGATCTCGTGAAGAACAGGAATTTTTTCAAGTGAAATTAAAGTCATCTCTCTCGGTTTGCGTCCTCGCGGGCGCGCTGGCTTTTACCGCGGCGGTAAGCCTGTGCGGAGCATTGCTCCTGCGCTCCCAGGCAGTCTCCTCAGAGTATGATTCCCAAAAGACGCTTTCCGGCACGCTTTACATCCTCGCTGACTCTTTCTACATCAAAAAACAGCGCGCCGCTGACAAAGAGCTGGAAAAGGCCGCAGCTCCCTATTTTTCCGTGCGCGAGAAAGCCCGGGATATCAGCTCGAAAGCAGGCGAGCCTTCCATCGCTCCCATAAGCTTTTTAGGCTTTGATTATTTTGCCGGCAACAGCGACGCCTTCCAGATCTTCTACTCCCAGTCCCCTTTCCCTGACGGCGACAGCTGCGCCAAGGTCGCGGGTGTGCCTGAGGACATGCGCGGCGATCTCGATGCCTACCTGCGCTCGCACGATGTTCTGCCCGAGCGTTACCGCTGCTTTATCCAGGGCGGCAAATCCTATTTCGGCTACCTTTTGGATTCGGCGGCCGGCAAGCACGTAACCTATCTCTACGTTGAAAAATTCCCGGACGATCGCCGCTACGCCCCGGACACCTCCAAACAGCCGCAGCTTGATGACATCCTGCGCTCCGTGCTGCGCAACGCGGAAATTGATCATCTTTATTTGATCGTGCGCAAAGGCGAGACGGTTTTTTCAAGCCTCAGAGCCGATTTAAGCGGGATCTCCGCAGAGCTCAAAGACAATCCTGAAGCTTTTTCGCGCAAGGCCGAGCTTAACGGCAAGGAATACCTGATCTCCGGCACCTGCGGCAAGAATTCCCTGTGCTCGCTCGTCGGCACCCCGCTCTCCCCGATCGTCAAGCCTTACGCGATCTTCGGGATCGCCGCAGGCTGCGCCGGGCTGATCCTGCTGGCCTTGATCTTCCTGCTCATTCGGAAATCATCGGTTGCCGAGGAAAAAGATGCCAATGAGGTAAGCGCCTTTATCAGCACCTTGGGCGATCAGGCGCTGGGCGCCGCCGAAGACACCGACAACGCGGTAAAAGCGCTCACTGCCGATCAGCACCGGGTGCCGGTGGGGATCAGGGTCGCGCTCACCGAGGCCGTTCGCAAGGTAGGCGACAGCATTGAGCGTCGCACCGAGGAGCGGCTCTCTGAGGCCGAAAAGATCTCCGAGGGCAAGTTTGCCGACGGCGTGGAAACCCAGCTGGCCCGCGAGCAGAAAGCCCTGCTGCCCAAGCCTGCGGATCTGCCCTCATCGCGCTTTTTGGACATCGGCTCCTACCTGCTGCCTTCGCGCAAAGGCTGCACCGACTGCTATGACATCTTCAGAGTGGACAAGGACAACATCGCGCTGATGATGGGCAGCAGCACGGTAAAAGGCGCGCCCGCCCTGCGCGCGCTCACCGAGACCTCGGTGCTTATTCGCAAGGCACTGGCATTTGACGGCCTGCGCCCTGCCGAGGCTCTGACCTCAATCAACAGCATGCTCATTTCCCGCAACCATGACGGAGTGGTGCTTAAAGTCTTTGTGATGATCCTCTCTGAGTACACCGGCAATTACGTCATGTGCTCGGCCGGCGTCTCCGCGCCCTATCAGTTCGGTCTCCAGGGCGTGCGGCGGCTTGAGTTTAACAAGGCCCACGGCCTGTTCGAGAACCCAGAGGAGGTTTATGAGAACTTCAAAGGCAAGCTCGATTTTGGCGATACCGTGCTGATCACCGGCGAAGGTTTCCGCAGGATCCGCGATTTTGCGGATGAAAAGACCTACGGCGATGAGCAGCTTGGCGCGATCTGCGAGGAAGGCCTGGAGTCTGAGGGCTCAGCCGACGTGCTCATGCGCATCAACCGCAGCGCCGGAAAGTTTGCCGGGCGCCGCCAGCCTGAAAGCGACATGGCGGTCATCTGCATCAAAAAGACCAACAACGTCAAGGAAAGGGTGTAACGCTTTATTAAGCTTGCGCTTTTTGCGAGAACAGCTTCTCAGCCGCCCTTTTCATTTCAAGATTGGGGATGCCGGCTTTAACCGGCCAGCCCATTCTCAGCTGTGTTTTGAGCGTCAGCAGCCCGGCCTGGCAAAGCAGGACCTGCGGATCGATGTCCTCAAAAGAAACCGGATTCATGAAAGCGTTGTAATCGACAGCCACATCCTCACTAAGCAGTTTCCTGTTTACTCTCATCCCGTAAACGCTGAGATAATCGGTGATCAGCGGTGAGTTCTTTGCCTTTGAGTCAAAGCGATCGGAAGAAAATCCCTGCGTTCCCGGTTTTGATAGCGAATCAAAGAAGGAATTCACCGAAGCGGCGCGCATCACAGTGTTCTGTCCGTGCAGATCAAAGCAAAAGCCGCCGTACTGTGCTTCCAGCAAATCCAGCAGCTTTTCAAGCTGTGGTTCGGTAACCTCTCCAGGGGCAACGTCAAAAGTTTTGGATGCGGCCTGCCTGATCTGATCCGCACAACCGCGAAGTTCTTCACGGGTGTAGCCTGCAAGCGCTGCAAAAGCAGATGAGTAGCTGATGTCGTCGATATCAGAGCTGGCAGTGAAATTTGACACGTCCTTAAATCGCGTGATTCCGGTTACCAGCATAAAGCGGATTTGACTGGCGCCTTTTTGCATCGCAAAGAAATTGTTCAGGCATTTTTTAATTTTATCAAAGAGTTCAGGATCGTGGACGCTTGAAACCAGCTGGCGGTCGTAATTGTCAATTAGCAGCACAAACTGCTGTTCGTCAGGAAGGCTGTAAAACAGATTTTGCAGGCACTGATCGGGATTGCTGCCTTCTTCACAGGAATTCAGCCCCAGGCTTTGGGCAAAACTGCGGATCCTGAGTTTAATCCCGGCAACCATCCCATCGTATCCTGAACCAAATTCTGAAAAATCAAGGCGTAATACCGGATATTTGGGTAAATCCCACTTATCTTTGGCAAAGGTGCCGTCAAAAAAATCATTAGCTCCGCATTCAAAAAGCCGCGCCAGCGTATCGATGAGCCGAGTTTTCCCAAATCCGTCCGGCCTTGTTAACAAGGCATTTTCATAGTTGCAGACGAGCTTGCAGAGGAGTTCGGTTTTGTCTGCGCAGATCGCGCCGCGCGCCCTTAATTTTGCAAATGATATGGGAGAGTCAGATGCGTTCATGGATAAGGCTCCGGTTTTTAAAACGGCTTGCCCGTCAGATCAAAAACTGCATGAACGTCGTGATCGCGATGGCGTTGAAGAAGTCGATGAAAAGCGATCCCACCAGCGGCACCACAAAGAAAGCCTTGGGCGATTCGCCGTTGGCGCCGGTGAATGTCTCCATGTTAGCCATGGCGTTGGGCGTGGCGCCCAGGCCAAAACCGCAGTGGCCCACCGCCAGCACCACTGCATCGTAATCGCCGCCCATGATCCTGAACGTCACGAAGTAGGCGTAAAGCCCCATGAGCACGACCTGCACCACCAAAATGGTGATGAGCGGCACCGCCAGATCCGCAAGCTCCCACAGCCTCATGGTCATCAGAGCCATAGCCAGGAAGAACTGCAGCGAAATGCCGCCTGCCAGATTGATGGTGTGCAGCGGGATGTCGATGCGGCGCAGATCGCAGTAATTGCGGATCGCCGCGGCCACGAGCATCGGGCACAGGTAGGCAGGCAGCACGATGCCCAGCTCCCTGACCCCCAGATTGACAAAATAGCCAATGCCCATGGCGATGATCAGGCAGCAGCAGGCTTTAAAGAGCGTGTGCTCGTCGATAAACCTCTGGGCCGCGGTGAGCCGGCCTTCGACGATATCCTGGTTCGTGCCGTTGCGAGGCCCGTGCTCGAGGTGCTTGCTGGCAAGCAGGTGCCGGCCTACCGGGCCGCCCAGCATGGAGCCTGCAACGAGGCCGAACGTGGCTGCGGCAATTGAGACCGAGAGCCCGGCCTGCAGGCCGTTTTGCTCCAGCAGCGGCCCAAAAGCCGCCGAGGTGCCGTGCCCGCCTGTCAGCGAGATGGAACCGGTTGCCAGGCCGATCAGCGGATTGAGCCCGAAGAGCTCGGCAAGACCGATGCCCGCGAGGTTCTGCACGCAGATAAACAGCACGGAGACCACGAGGAAAATGCAGACGGCAATGCCGCCTTTGTAGAGCATGCGGAAACTTGCGGTAAAGCCCACTGAGGTGAAAAAGGCCGTCATGAGCAGGTTTTTGAGGCTTGAATCAAAGCCAAAACCAAACAGCCTGGTCTGGTAGCCTGCGAGCGTGATGAAAGCGAATATGATGCCGCCGATCACCGGCGCGGGGATAAAGAATTTGCGCAGCAGCGGCACGAGCCTTTTTATGTAATGACCGAGCACCAGCAGCACCGCAGCCAAAGCCAGGGTGACCGTCATGTCGCATTCATAGTAAAACGCAAAATCCGTGGCTTGCATCGGGCCGCTTTCTCCTTGTTCTGGTAATTATTGTGGTTGCAGTCGCGCCTGCATTTTTAGATGGCAGTTCAAACGCTGTCGGCAAAAGTATTTTAGCAGATGGTCCAAAATTGTGCAGAAAAGCTTACGGCCGGGGCAGACGCTCCGGCCGTATCCGGCAAAGCGCTTATTTTGCGCCCTTCTGCTCCTTTAACAGATCGCGGATCTCGGTGAGCAACTGCACCTGCGGCTCCGGCGCCGGGGGTTCGGCGGCCTTCTCTGCCATGATGCTGTTTTTAACTTTCGTTAAGAACTTGAACGCCACAAAGATGGCGAAGGCGATGATGATGAAGTCGAAGATCGTCTGCAAGAACGCGCCGTAGCTTAAGACGATCGCGTCATGATCCGCCGTCTTCTCCTGGAGCGTGATCCCCAGATCTTTGAAGTCGACGCTGCCGACGAGCATGCCGATGAGCGGCATGATGATGTCGGCGACCAGCGAGGAGACGATCTTGCCAAAGGCGGTGCCGATGACGACACCGACAGCCATGTCGATGACATTGCCCTTCATCGCGAAGTCGCGGAATTCGCGCAGGAACGATGTGCCTTTATTGCGGACGCTCTTGACGTTTTCAGTGATGTTCATGTGTTTTACCTCGTTTTAAAACGGTTCTTGGCCGTAAAGATTTCGATGACAGCCTGCGAAGCGTTATAAATGCCCTGCAGCCAGGCGATCTGACGCTGCGCTTCCTCCTCGGAAGGCACGTCGATATACCAGGTCTTTCTCTGGCCGTCATAGCGGTAGCCCTGCGCCTTGAGCTTGTCCTTGACATCGAAGGGACTGCCGACGGCGAGCACCCGGCAGGTCTTCTTTAAGGCGTGCTCGACCAGCATGGAGAACGCCTCAGGCTCGATGTGCATGATCCAGATGAGCGCCAGGCAGTCGACATAGGCGCGGTGAGCGTTGTAAAACCAGCCGCGCGAAAGGTTTAAGTACTCAAGCTTCGTGCCGTTGCTTCCCAGCGCATCCCAGTTCACCTCCTTGAGACTGCATCCCCAGGAGAGATCGGAGAGCGCCGGAAAGCGCCGGTCAAAGAACGGGCGGTCAAAAGCGGCGTTGTGGGCGATCACCAATGGTCTGCCCGCGAGCATCGCGGCGACGCGATCCTCGTCAAAATGCCGGCCTTTTACCATGTCGTCCGTGATGTGGGTGAGTTCCTGGATCTCCATGGGGATGGGCTTGCCCGGATCTTCAAACTCGTCGTAGAACTCGTCTATGGAGAGGACGATCTTGCGGTCAAAGGAATAGGTGACCCTGACCATGCCCAGCTCGATGACGCGTTCCTTGTCAGGCAGCATGCCGGTGGTCTCAGTGTCGAGGAACACCGCATGGTGGATCCGCTCCCCCTCCACTTTTTCATTTAAGCTAAGCGGCAGATGTTCCTCAATCCCCGGGTACGTCAGCGGGATGCGCTGGAGCAGCCGGTAATTTTCCGGGTTTTTGCGGATCTCATCGAACTTCTCCAAAGGAAAAGCTTCCTTGGCCATAAATCACCTCGTCATGAGCAGTAAAAGCGCGGCCGCAAGTGTTTATTTCATCCTCGTAAGGATGTCCCCGGCGTCAAAGCGGGTCTTGGGGCGCTTGTCGAGCGTGTTGGAATCGGTGTCGGAGCGGCAGCCTAAAAGCACGAGGGCCAGGCAGTTCAGGCCTTTTTCAGGCAGGGAGAGCAGCTCATCGACTTTTTTGATGTCCACGCCCTCGACCGGGGTGGAATCGACGCCGTAAGCCGCCGCGGCATAGAGTATGGTCGCCATGGCAAGGTAGACCTGCTTTGAGGCCCACTGCAGGCTGCTCTCGTAATTCTGACGGTTTTTGGCATAGCCCATGACGCCTGCGGCGATGTCAGCCTCCATGCTCTTTTTGGCGTAGCCGTCGGCGACTTCCTTGGCTGCGAGGCGGGCGTAAAAATCTTTATCAAAGCCGGTCTTGGCGCACAGCACGATCACCTTGTCGCAGCCTTTGAAGCGCTGCCGGTTGAAATCCGGCACGGCGCTGAAGATCTGATCTTTGGCCTCGGAGCTTTCCAGCGTGATGAAATGCCAGGGCTGGATGTTGACTGCGCTAGGCGTAAGCCTTGCGCATTCAAGGATTTTTTGGAAAACATCCTCAGGGATGTGTTTTTCAGGGTTGTAGTATTTTGTAGTATAACGGGTCTGCATGAGCCTGAGAAAATCCATATCCATCCTCCCTTTTCTTTGAAAGATCACCATTGATGTCTAAGCTTATGCCACATCAGCGCCTTGTGTCACCAATGCCGGCGCAATTTTGCGCCTTTGCGCCGTTTTTCGCCTGAGCCTCCGGCCGGACCCTGATGATAAAATGATCGGGTCTTTTGTATGGCTTTCATTTAATTGGAAGCTTTTTGAGCGGAGGTAATTTTGACTGCTCCCAATCGCGTCCACGCTGAAGCGGACGCCGCAATTTCCAGGCTTTCCCGGGACAAGGCGCGCCGCCTGCGCACCGCCGTCTTCTATATCGGAGCGCTGATCTTAGGCGCTTTTATCGGCTGGCTGAACGTCCCCGACGTCAACGCCTTCATGAATTTTATCGCCACGGTGTTCACGCGTCTGTTCTCGCTGGTCGCCGTGCCGGTGATCGCCCTGTCGCTTATCAACACGCTGGCAAAGCTCAACCACGGTTCCAACGGCGGCACGATTTTCCTGCACACGCTGTTCTACACGCTGCTCACCACCATCCTTGCAGCTTCCATGGCCGCGGTGCTCTTTACCTTTGTCGGACCTTCTAATGTGCCCGCGGAGCTGAGCGGCTCTTCATTTGACGCCGCGGCCGTAGGCCACGGCGAGACCTATTACAGCCACATCATCAGCGTCATTCCCAACAACCTTTTGCAGCCTTTTGTCTCAGGCAACGTGCTCTCGGTGCTCATCATCGCCGCCGCGCTGGGCCTGGGGCTTGCCGTGATGCCGCACTCGGATCGCCGCACCGCCGTCGTCAGGCTGTTCTCCGGGCTTCAGGATCTGCTCTTTGTGATCATTCACTGGCTTATCGCCGTGCTGCCCTTCGGCATCATCGCCTTCTCCGCGCAGCTCGTCGCCCAGCTTGAGGCCGGCGTGATCTTAGGCGGCATCGCCCAGTACTTTGGCGTGGTGATCGGCTCGAACGTCATCCAGATGTTCCTGATCCTGCCGCTTTTGCTGATCCTGCGCGGCTTAAACCCGCTGCGCATTGCCCGCGGCATGGCTCCGGCGCTCATGGTCGCGCTGTTCTCGAAGTCTTCCGCCGGCACCCTGCCGGTGACGCTGGCCTCGGCTGAGGACAACCTGCACGTTGACACCCGCGTCTCGTGCTTTGTGCTCCCAATTTGCACCACCATCAACATGAACGGCTGCGCCGCCTTTATCCTGGTGACTTCCGTTTACCTGATGCAAAACGCCGGCATTGAGATCTCAGGTGCGACGCTTATCACCTGGATCTTCATCGCCACCATCGCCGCCATAGGCAACGCCGGCGTGCCCATGGGCTGCTTCTTCCTCACGCTCTCGCTGCTCTCCTCCATGAACGTCCCGGTAGATCTCATGGGCGTGATCCTGCCGGTGTACGCGGTCATCGACATGATCGAGACCTGCCTGAACGTCTGGTCGGACTCCTGCGTCTGCAACATCGTCGACAAGGAGTTAAAAGGCAGGCTGCCTGACGTCACAACCGAGGATCAGCCTGAGGCTTAAGTTTTTCGGGGCGCGTTGCGCCCCTTTTTATTTTTATTGTTAAGCAATAAACGGAGTAAACATGGCACACATCAATCCCCCGTTCCGCGCCGATCATGTCGGCTCTTTCCTGCGCACCGCCGCGGTCACCAACGCGCGCAACATGTTCCAAAAAGGCATGATCTCAAAAGAGGAACTCACTAAAGTTGAGGATGCGGAGATCACGAAGCTTGTGGCCATGGAGAAAGAATGCGGGCTTAAGGCGGTGACGGACGGCGAGTTCCGCCGCGCCTACTGGCACCTCGATTTCATCACGGAGCTCGACGGCGTGGACAAAGTCGGAGCTAAGTCCTGGTCGACGCACTTTCAGGGCACGCAGCCTAAGGCCGAGACCGCGGTGATCACGGGAAAAGTCGGCTTCCCCGCCGATCACCCCTTCCTCGACGCTTTCCGCCGCTTAAAGAAGATCGCCGGGGATTTTCCGGTGAAATTCACGGTGCCGTCCCCTTCCATGCTCTACCAGATCTGCGTGGTGCGCTGCAAAGACTACGCGCCGATCGCGCAGTATTCAGGGGCAGAGGGCGATCAGAAGCTGCTCTCTGACATGGCGCAGACCTGGACTGACTGCATGCTCGCCCTCTATAACGAAGGCTGCCGTTATTTGCAGTTTGACGACACGTCCTGGGGCGAGTTCTGCTCAACGGAGAAGACGGCGCTCTACTCCTCCTACGGGCGCGATCTTAAAAAGATCGAGGAAAACTACGTTGCCGTCCTCAACTCGATCCTCGAGAAAAAGCCCGCCGACATGACCGTCACCATGCACATCTGCCGCGGCAACTTCCGCTCGACCTGGTTCTCCTCAGGCGGCTATGAGCCGGTTGCCGAACTGCTCTTTGGGCACTGCAACGTCGACGGTTTCTTCCTCGAGTACGACTCCGAGCGCGCCGGGGACTTTAAACCGCTGCGCTTTATCAAGGATCAGACCGTGGTGCTGGGGCTTATTACCTCGAAGTTCCCGGAGCTTGAGGAAGAGGAAGCTGTAAAAGCGCGCATCCGCGAGGCCTCGCAGTATGTGCCGCTGGAGCGCCTGTGCCTTTCGACTCAGTGCGGTTTCTCCTCAACTGAGGAAGGCAACCGCTTAAGCCACGAGCAGCAGTGGGCCAAACTGCGCCTTGTGGTGAAGATCGCCCGCGACGTCTGGGCTGATGCCTGATTTATAAGACGGGATTTAAAGCGGAGGCTGGGACCTCCGCTTTTTATTTGCGCGGCGCTTTTTGACCTTTTGGGGGCTCTGACCGTGCGCGCACCGTATCCTCGACCGTCATTTCAGGGATCCCCGCCTTGCCGTCGATGTCGGGAAACAGTCTTTCATCGATGCCGGCGCTCCTTAAATCCGCGGCTTTTACCGTAAAAGAGGAGATCTCCCTGCCCGGAGCGGCCGTGCCCGGCGCGAATACCAGTTCTATGCCGTCCGGGCGCAGCATGAAGTTCCACGGCCCGGTTGTCAGCGCATAGTAGATGACCTCAAAAAGCGGCATGTGGTAGTGCCGGTAATGCTCGGCGTATTTTTCAGCGCAGATGAGCGCGGCCTGCTCCGGATCTTTAAAGAGCTCATCAAAGCCAAGCGGACGCCTGGTTTCGAGGTTTAAGTTAAAAGTCTCATAGCTCTGGGAGCTTTCGCCTGCCGACACGGTTTTAAACTGCGCACCGATGATCGCAAAGCCCAGCTCTTTGAGCGGGGCAACGCTCATGGTGATCTCCTGGCGCGCCGGAGCGAGCATGCCGCTCTCCTCGCCGCTTTTCTCCTCTTCAAGCGCGCGGCTTATCTGCTCGATGATGTTGCGCTCAAAGCGGCTGGCCCAAAAGCGCGTGAGGTGGGTGCACATATCCGCGTAGTCTTTGAGCGCGCACTCTTTGGGCTGGTGCACCACGGTAACGGAGTAGCTGCGCTCCTCGGTAACGTCAGCGCTGTGCGCGCTAAAGGACGCGCAGGGCAGCAGCAGCGCCGCGGCAAAGCTAAGCAAGCGTTTCATCTAAGGCCTTAAAGTATTCAGATTCAAGCCGTTTAAGCGGCCAGCCGGCATTGGCCGGGCTCGTTGAGGGCAGATGGAAAATCTTAATGCCCTGCACCTTGTTATATTTCAGGAAGAGCTTTTTTGAAAGCCCTCCGTTCGTGATCACGGCCTTAACCCCGGGGTGCTCTTTAAGAAACAGTGCGATGTCATTGGGCACGGGATCGCGAATGGCGCTGTCAAGGCTGCCTTGCCGTCTGCAGGAGGCGATCACGTCAAAAAGCGCGATGCGCAGTCTGCAAAGCAGCGCCTGGCGCTCGCTGACGCTTTGCGCGCTCTGTCCTGCGTAATCGCCGAGGATCTTAAAGAAGCGGTTACGCGGGTGGGCGTAGTAAAAGCCCGCCTCAAGCGAGGCCTCAGAGGGCATGGAGCCTAAGATCAAAAGCCTCGGGGCTTCGGGAACAAAAGGAGGAAGGCCAAACAGCACTTCCCCCTTATTCTTTATTTCTCCTGCGCTCATTTTTTCTTCTCAGGCAGCGCGAGGATCCGCAGCGCCAGCGCCGCCATCAGGCCGAACGCGCTCATAAAAGCGCAGCTAAGCCAGATGCGCAGCGCCAAAAAAGGCCAGGTCGGGTTAAAGCGCTCCTGCCCTAAGATATAGCCCTCAAGGTAGCTGAGCTTTAACACCGCAAATTCTTTTTCTATGATCCCAAAGACGCAGACGGCCAGCGCCGCGAGCAGCAGATACCCCGGGGCGTTGGCGCCAAAAGCGCGCAGCGCATGGGCAAAAGGCGCGCGCAGATTAAGCGTCGCCGCCAGGGACCACAGGACGATCAGGCTGAAGATGAGCATAAGCAAGAGCGCGGCGGCGGCGTACATCGTCAGCAGCGCCTGACTGTACTCAAGCTGCTCAGGCGTTGCTATCTGCAGCACCTTGTGAGCCATGGCGGCCTCGGCGTAGCGCTGCGCGAGCACCCCGGTGCGCCAGGAAATCGCCTCATACGCGCCGCAGAGCACCGCCCACCACGCGAGAGTTCCCATGAGCGCGGCGCCGAGGTTTTCACGCAGCAGCTGCAAAAAGCCTTTGCCCTGCATAAGGGCCTGGCGCTGATCGCGGCAGCCCGAGCGCAGCAGCAGCGCCCATACCGAGGGGGCGAGCGCGCCGGTTAAGAGCAGGAACGGCGAGAGCAGCGGCGTGATAAAGCGCGCCCCTACGCCCGGGAACAGCCCGGTCAGCCCGCCTTTTAAGCATAAAAAGGGACCGCCAATCCCGCTTGAGAAAAGGCGATCCCCTAAGATCTTGCCGATCATGATCAGACGAACGCGGCCGCGATGATGACCATGATCTGCGGCGACAGGATGCGCAGGAACATCACGAACGGATACACGGTGGCGTAGCCGATCGAGGAGGCTTCGGCATCGCGGTACATGCCGTTGGCGTACGCGAGCGCCGGAGGATCGGTGTAGGAGCCGGCGATCATGCCGCAGGTCACGAGGTAGTTGATCTTCGAAACCTTGATAGCGAGGAACCCTACCACCATGATCGGGATGAAGGAGATCAGCGTTGCCCAGGCCATCCATTTAAGACCGGGCCCCTCGGTTAAGGTCTCCCAGAACCCGGAGGCGCCGGCCGTGATCCCGACGATGGTCAGGAAGAGCGTGATGCCCAGGGAGTTGAAGGTGGAGACAGCCGGAGCCGGCAGGCGCCAGTGCAGCAGGTTGCGCGTCCAGACATCGCCAAAGCGCGCCAGGAAGATGGCGGCGACCAGCGGGCCGCCGGCAAGCCCCAGTTTCATCGGGGCGGGCACGCCCGGCACCGGAATGGGGATGCTGCCTAAGAGGATCCCGAGGAAGATGCCGATGAACACCGGCAGCATGGTCACGCGGTTATAAGAGGCGCTGGAGTTGCCGATCACCGAGCCGGCGCGCTTGATGTCCTCTGAGGTGCCGATCACGTTGATCTCATCGCCGTACTGCAACACGAAGTCATCGTGCGGCAGCATCTGGATGCCGGCGCGGAACACGCGGGACACGGAGATGTTAAAGCGCGAGTGCAGGTTTAAGGAGCCGAGTTTGACGCCGCAGGAATGGGCGTCGGTCACCATGATGTGCCTGACGGTCATGCGCGAGCCGTGGGTCGTCATGGCGTCATTGGTGATCTCGCCGATGGCGGCGACCGCCTTGCGCAGATCCTCCTCAAGGCCGACGAGGTGCACGATGTCGCCTTTGGCGAGCGGATCGCTTTCATGCGGCACGGAAAGCTCGCCCGCGTGCTTGTAGCGCGAGCACACCACGGCGCCTGAGGCCACACCCGGAATGTCGTTCACGGTCTTGCCCGAGGCGGCTTCGGTTAACAGCACGTTCCTGAAAGCAAGCTTGGCAACGCCCTTGGATTTGGCGGCTGCGTAGTCCTCGCCTGCCTTGTCGATGCTCACGGAGAAAATGATCTTAAGCACGATCATCACCAAAAGCAGCGAGACCACCGCGAAAGGATAGGCCATGGCATATGCAGACGGCACGACGGCGGAGTTGAAGCCCTCAGGCACTGAGCCGCCGTTCTGCCCGAAGGCCGCGGCCATGTCGGAGATCATCTGCGTGCCTGCGCCCAAAGCCGGAGTGTTCGTGATGGCGCCGGTGTACATGCCGATCATCGCGTCAACCGGGACGATGCCGCAGAAGAACATGGCCATGGCGATGGCGCAGCCCATGACGATGATGGTCACGGCCCAGCCGATAAGCTTGACGCCCTGCCCGCGCAACGAGCTGAAGAAGCTCGGGCCGACCTTGATGCCGATGGCGTAAACAAAGAGGATCAGGCCGAATTCCTGCACATAGTGGAGGATGCTGCCCACCGTGGTGAACGCTCCGGTCTCATCCCTGACATCAAAACCTAAGTAGGCGTGCGCGAAATGGCCGACGATGATGCCGGCAAAGAGGACGCCGCCGATGCCCAGGCCGACGCCGCGGTATTTAACCTGCCCCAAAAGGATGCCGAGCACGGCGCCCAGCGAAACGGCAAGCGTGATGATTGCTATCGATGACATTGCTAGAAAATTTTATGGATAAACCTAGAGTAAAGGATGTAAACCCTCTTTGTCTCCCGCCGCAAAACACCGCAGGAAACGCCGCGCTTATTTTAGCCGCACTGCGATCTTTTCTCAATGCGTTCAGGACGGTGTGCACTCTGTTGCCCGAACTGAGATTTCAGTTCAGCAGGTTATGCTGATTTAACTGTACTGTATTGACTTACTGTAATTTTGAAAATTATTCGCCAAAACGATTCGAATTGGGATCCCAAAAAGCGTGACCGTAAGCGCATTAATTCTTTGCGTAAATAAATTTATTGAAATAACAAATGAGTATTTTATCAGCTGTGATCATTAACATGAAACTTTGTATATAATCTTGAATAGTTAAAGCCGCGGAAGAGACGGACTTCCGCTTGTATGTATTCAAAAACGCAGAGTTCTGCGTCGCATCTTAATAAAGGAGGATGCCGGCGATGGCGACAGGTGCCCTGATTACCTACCCTAAGGCTTTGGTGCTCAACTTCATGGGAAGAGCGCCTGCATGGTATAAGAACGTCATCCTCGCATTCCTCATACTCAACCCCATAGTTGCGCATTACTCCGTGACTGTGGCAGGCTGGCTGCTCATCGCCGAGTTTATCTTTACGCTAGCGATGTCGCTTGACAGCTATCCTCTGGAGCCGGGCGGGATGCTCGTGATCGAGGCCTGCTTCCTCGGCATGACGACCATGGACGCCGTGACCAAAGAGATCGGCGCCAACCTTGAAGTGCTGCTGCTTTTGATGTTCATGGTCGCCGGCATCCATTTTGTCCGTGACTTCCTGCTGTTTTTCTTTACCAAGCTCCTCGTCAAAGTCCGCTCCCGCGTGCTCCTGGCGTTCCTGTTCTGCTTCCTCTGCGGCGCCATCTCCGCCTTCGTCGACGCGCTCACGGTGCTCGCCATCATCATCTCGACCTGCGTGGCGCTCTACAACCTTTATGTTGAGACGGTGTCCGGCAAATCCACGGCGCTGTTCAGGCGCGATGATTCGCTCATCCCTGAGGAGTACCGCCATGACGTCGAGCAGTTCCGCGCCTTTTTAAGATCGATCCTCATGCACGCGGCTGTCGGCACCACCATCGGCGGCGTGTGCACCATCGTCGGCGAGCCGCAGAACCTGATCATCGGCAGCGTGGCCGGCTGGAACTTCAGGGACTACGCCATCCGCATGTGCCTGATGTCCGCTCCGGTCGTAGTCTTCGGCCTGCTCACCTGCGTCATCTGCGAGAAGTTCTCGCTCTTCGGCTATGGCGCTTCCATGCCGGAGTCCGTGTACAAGGTGCTCAAAGAGCGCGATGAAAAGACTTCGGCCTCGTTCTCCCGCCGCGACAAGCTCAACCTCATCATCCAGGGGCTGTGCCTGGTGTGGCTCATCCTGGCGCTCGCCTTCCATCTGGCCTCGGTGGGCCTCATCGGGCTTTCCGTCGTGATCTTCGCGACGACGCTCTGCGGCGTGTCCTCTGAGGGCGAGATCGGCCAGGCCTTTACGGAATCCATGCCGTTCTGCGCCCTGCTGTGCGTGTTCTTCGCGGTCGTATGCGTGATCTCCCACAACGGGCTGTTCGATCCGATCATCGCCTGGGTGCTCTCCACCCCTGAGGATCTGCACATGCCGATCTTCTACATGGCAAACGGCATCATCTCTTCGGTCTCCGACAACGTGTTTGTCGCAACTATCTATATTGAACAGGTGCGCGATGCCGTGCTCTCAGGCGCCGTCTCCCCGGAGCAGTTTGACGAACTGGCCATCGCCATCAACGCCGGCACGAACCTGCCGTCCGTTGCGACCCCTAACGGCCAGTCCGCGTTCCTCTTCCTCTTAACCTCGCCTTTGGCCCCGCTCATCCGCCTGCCTTATTTCAGGATGATGTGGATGGCTCTGCCCTACACCATCGTGCTGACGCTCGTCGGCCTGGTGTGCGTGTGGTGGCTGGTGCCTGAGTACTCCTCGCTCATGGTCGACTGGGGCTGGATCGATCCGGCAGGCCTGCCTTCCATGAACTCAGGGCATTGATTTTAAAAAGCCCCCTGATTAAGGGGGTTTTTTTATGCACAAATGAAAATCTGACCTTTCAAATTCCGCGCGGCTTTTTTCAAAAGTTGCGATCGCTAACCTCAGTTCTTAAAAGCGCTTTTTTCCAATCTTGTTTCATTTATGCGCTTTAACGCACATAATGCGCAAGGTTGCAAATGTAGAATAAACCCGTATATTTAGACCAATGCTTTCTTTTTAAACAGTTTTACCCGCGTGTTCAAAATCGGCGGACAAAACTTGGGGAAGCATAAATAAGACACAACGCATAAGGATCCATCTTCAATGCTTTCGCAGAGCCAGTATTCAGTCGGGCGTTCCATCGCGCTCAACTTTATGGGAACGGCTTCCACCTGGTACAAGCTGTTCATCATCGCCTGCCTTATCATCAACCCGGTGCTGTTTATGATCTCGCCGTTTACGGCAGGCTGGGTGCTGGTGGGCGAGTTCATCTTCACCCTTGCCATGGCTCTTGAGTGTTACCCCTTGCAGCCAGGCGGCCTGCTGGCTTTTGAGGCCTGCGTCATTGGCATGTGTACCATGGACGGCGTCAAAAACGAGATCATCGCGAACATCGATGTGATCCTGCTTTTGATGTTCATGTTAGGCGGCATCCATTTCGTGCGCGACTTCCTGCTCTTCATCTTCACGAAGATCCTGGTGAAGGTGCGCAACGGCATCCTGATCTCCTTTCTGTTCTGCTTTGTGGCAGGCACGCTGGCGGCTTTCGTCGACGCCCTGACAGTGCTGGCCGTGATCATCGCCATCTGCATGGGGCTGTATTCCGTCTATCATGCGCACATCTGCGGCGACGCCGCGACATCGCGCCTCTCCGATGACACTTTCGTGCAGCCCCAGTACAAGGAAGATCTCGAAAAATTCCGCGCGTTCCTGCGCGCCCTGCTCATGAACGCGGCCGTCGGCACCACCATCGGCGGCATGGCCACGCTCGTCGGCCAGCCGCAAAACCTGGTCGTGGGCCAGGTCGCCGGCTGGAACTTCGGCGAGTTCCTCATCCGCATGAGCCCGGTCTCCATTCCGGTGATGGTCTTCGGTTACGGCACCTGCCTCATCGTTGAGAAATTCAAGCTCTTCGGCTTTGGCGCCGAGATGCCCCAGTCCGTGTACGAAGTGCTCGCCGCGCGCGACAAGATGTCATCTGCCAGCATGGCGATGCGCGATAAGCTCAAACTCATCGTGCAGGCGCTGTGCTGCGTGTGGCTCGTGACCGCCCTGGCGTTCCATTTTGCCGCAGTCGGCTTGATCGGCCTTTCCATCATCGTGCTAGCCACGATCTTCTGCGGCGTGACCACGGAGGAGGAGGTCGGCAAAGCCTTTACGGAATCCATGCCGTTCTGCGCGCTGCTGTGCGTGTTCTTCTGCATCGTCACGATCATCGCCCAGCAGGGGCTCTTCAGCCCGTTCGTGCACTGGGTGTTCTCGATCCCGCCTTCAACGCAGATCCCGATCTTCTACCTGGCAAACGGCATCATCTCCGCGGTCTCCGACAACGTGTTCGTCGCGACCATTTACATCGAGCAGGTGCATGAGGCCATGCTCAACGGTGTCATCACCCCGGAGCAGTTCAACGATCTGGCGATCGCCATCAACGCCGGCACGAACCTGCCCTCGGTCGCGACCCCGAACGGCCAGTCCGCTTTCCTCTTCCTATTGACCTCGGCGATCGCCCCGCTCGTGCGCCTGCCCTATCTGCGCATGATGTGGATGGCTTTGCCGTATACTATTGTCCTGACAATCGTCGGCCTGCTTACCTGCATGTATCTCATTCCGGAGTTCACCCCGGTGTTTGAGGCCTCAGGCTGGGTTCCGGGCTCGGTTGCCGAGCACGCGGCGGAGATCGCGGCGGCGGCAGGCAAATAGCGCAAAAAATTTAGGAGAAAGCCTTGTTACGCTTTATTCAGGAGTTCACCGCCAGCCGGCTCTCATGGGGCCTGCTGATCATCTTCGGGATGGCCATGGAGGGCTGCGCCCTGTACTTTCAGTACGGGCTGAACCTCGATCCCTGTGTGAACTGCGTCTATGAGCGCGCCTGCATGGCAGGTTTTGTGATTGCGGGGCTTTTAGGCTTTCTCTTTCCCTCGTTTAAGCTTACGAGGCTGCTGTCTTCGCTCATCTTCTTAGGCTGCTCCGGCCTG
Source organism: Succinatimonas sp. UBA7265 (assembly GCA_002473165.1). Lineage (GTDB taxonomy): Bacteria > Pseudomonadota > Gammaproteobacteria > Enterobacterales > Succinivibrionaceae > Succinivibrio. The sequence goes on along the minus strand of DKSD01000040.1, from coordinate 19,696 downwards.
GGGCTTAAGATCTCCATCGGCCATTACATCGAATCGGTGTCCACGGGCTTTGGCTCAAGCTGCGCCATTAAGGCCAGCTTCCCCTCTTTTATGCCGCTTGACGAGTGGCTTCCCTGGCTCTTCAAGCCCATCGGCCAGTGCGGCAAGCTGCCCTGGAGCCTTTTAGGCCTGGGAATGCCGGAGTGGCTCATCATCATCTTCAGCTGCGGCATCGCCGTGTCTGTGGCATTCCTCTTAAGCCAGTTCGCCTCGCGCAAGCGCGATTTCACTGCGCTCTACCGTTGATGCTCAGTTAATAACAGCGCCCCGGCTTCCGGGGCTTTTTTGTCTGTTCGGTTTTTGCGGTTTTAAACCGAACGGATTTTGATCCGGTTAAAGCCCGGAAACACCAGAGCCCCGAAGGATTGCTCTTCCGGGGCTCTGCCGTATCTGCTCTGCCCTCAGACGGCGGTTGCGAAGGGCTGATGCCAGATCTTTTCAAGCTTCCACGAAGAGCACTCCGGGATCGGCTCCTTTGGCTCCTCAAGCTTTACGCCGTAGAGCTTTTCAAAGTTCTGCGAGGTCTTCATGGCCAGATATTCCTGCGACACGCCGCGGAAGGCGGAGAGGAAATCCAACGTATAACGCACGAACGCCGGCTCGTTCTCGACGCCGCGCACCGGCACCGGCGCCAGGTAAGGGCAGTCTGTCTCCACCATGATGCGATCGTCGGGCACATAGCGCACCGCTTGACGCACGTTGTCGCTGGCCTTAAAGGTGGCGATCCCGGTAAAAGAGATGTAAAAGCCCAGATCGAGGCATTCGCGGGCCATCTCCACGGAATCTGTAAAGCAGTGGATCACCCCGCCGCAGTCGCGCGCGTTCTCAGAGCGCAGCAGCGCCACGGCGTCGCGGTGCGCTTCGCGCGCATGGACGATCAGCGGCTTTTTAAGCTCAAGGGCGATGCCGATCTGCCTTGAGAACGACTCTAGCTGCGCTTTGCGGGTCTCGGGAGCGTAATGGTAATCAAGCCCGGTTTCGCCAAGCCCGATCACCTTAGGGGAGGAGTTGATGCAGGAGATGAGTTCCTCGTCTTTCCAGTCCGGATCGTCCTCGAGGTTGAGCGGATGGATGCCGGCTGCGAGGTATACGTCAGGATAAGGCGCCGCGATCTCGAGATCTTTTTTGAATTCTTTGGTCGTGCAGGAGATCGAAAGAAAATGCGTCACCCCGACGCTGCGCGCCCGCCCCAGGATTTGCGCGGGATCTGTTCCTGCCTTGCCGCTGTAGCTTAAGGACTGCAGATGGCAGTGCGAATCGACGAGAAAGGTCATTTCCCCTGCCCGTAATAGCGGCTGTGCCAGTTCCAGAAACGCTTTAAGCCCTCATCGATGCTGACTTTAGGCTCAACACCAAAGAGCTGGTTAAAGCGCGTCGTGCCCGCGCTTAGCATGACGATCTCGCCTTTGGGCATGGGCACGCGTTTTTGGCGCAGCTTGCGTCCGGAGATGGTCTCGAGCTTTAAGATGAGATCCGAGGCTTTGTAAGGGCTGCCCGTGCCGATGTTCACGACGATGGACGAGGCGCCTTCAGGCAGCCATTTGTCGCAGCAGGCCTGCACCGCGTCCAGGCAGTCGTCTATGTACATGTAATCGCGGCAGGCGTTGCCTTCGCCGTAAAGCGAGAGCTCCGTGCCCTGCTCCAGGCCTTTTGCGATCTCGTGCAGCAGCGTGTCCGGGCGCTCAAACGGCCCGTAGATGTTGAAAAAGCGCAGGCCGATGGATTGCAGGCCGTAGAGATTGGCGTAGGTCTGGGCGGCGGTTTCCATCATGCATTTGGTCGCGCCGTAAATTGAATCCGGGGTGAGCAGGTTGCGATCGGCGTCGATGAGCGTGCGCACGATCTGGTTGCCGTAAACGGCGGCCGAAGAGGCGTACACGAGCCGGGGGCGTTTTTCAGGAGGAAGCTGGCGTATGCCCTCGAGCACGTTGATAAAGCCTTGCACGTTCGCCCCGAAGAAGGCCTGGGGCGAGAGCGAGGAGGCTGAGACCGAGGTCATACCCGAGAAATGCAGGATGAGATCAAAGCCGCCGTCCATGATGAGCGCTCCCACCGAGGGCTGATCGGTGATATCGGCGTAATAGAAAGAGAAGTTCCCGCTTTTGAGGAAATGCGCGCCGCCATCCAGCGGTTTGACGTCGAGCCCGGCTGAGCTCAGGCGGTCGTACTTGATCTGCGCCGAGTAAGTAAAGTCATTGAGGTTGTCAAGCCCCGTGACCTCCCAGCCTTCTTTGAGGAAACGTTCCGCGGCATGCTTGCCGATAAACCCGGCCGCGCCGGTGATCAGTACTTTCTTTCCCATGTGCTTTAGGCCCTAAAAGCTTTTGAAGTAACCCTTGTTTAAATATAAGAACAAAATCCCGTTAATACCACTTTTTGCCCTTTTTTGAGGGGGCAAAACGCGGCATGTTAGGCTCGATCACCAGACTGTCGCCGATCTTTTGCGCGCCGGGCGCCTTTTCCAAAGCCCGCAGGTGGGCGTGATCCCTGAGGCCTGCGCGGCCTATAAATCTGAACGCCCCGGTGCAGTCTGAGTGCAGGATCTCGCGGCTGTCTTTGACCTCAAAGATGAGATCGGAAGAGAGCACCTCAAGCGCCTTCGGATGCGGCACTCCGGTCACGCAGACTTTGAGCACGCCGGTCACATGGCTGCGGCCTTCTATTAAATCCACAGCGCTCCGGGGGCTTAAGTAGGGATTGATGAGCGGCACGGAGAAGCCTAAGCCCGTCACCATGCAGAGGATCCCGGCGCCGAAACAGCCGATCCCGGTGAGCGCGTCGGCGTTTACCACCTTAAACACGGCCAGAAGCGTAAAGAGCAGCACGGCCAAAAGCGCGCAGACGACATAGACTCCGTCCAAAAAGGCAAAATCGTCGTAGAAGAAATAATAGGCAGGCAGCAGCAGCGTGAAAGGCAGCATGGAGATCACCAGCAGCAGCCTTAAAAAGCCGTCGCGGCTGCCCTTCTCGTTTAGATACCAGACACAAAAGCAGGCGGCAAACGGCAGCGCGGGCAGCAGATCGAGCGCGCTTTTGGAAACGCAGGGCGTGAAGATTAAAAGCTCGCTCAAAGGCAGCGCCAGGGCAAAAAGCGTGAGCAGACCGGACTGCGAGCGCTCTTTGATAACGAGCTTTAAAAGCGCGGCTATGGCGCACAGCCCCAGGGGCAGCGACAGCGCCAGGCCCGCGTAAGCGAGATAAAACCAGCCGTGGGCGTGCCCGGCGCTGCCGTCAAGGCGCGACAGCGGCGCCGCGACAAAAAGATCTGTGGTGTAACCGGCGCCGCCTTGCAGCAGCGCAAGAGCCGCCCACAGCGCGGCGCACAGCAGGCACACCGCGATCATCCAAGGCTCGAGCACCTTGAAAAAACAAAGTTTAAGCCGGCGCTTTATCAGCAGCGCCCAAAAGAGCGCCACAAACGGCACCAGGAGCGCGCCAAAACCGCGGCACAAAAGCAGCAGGCACATAAGCAGCGGCAGGATAATGCGGCAGGACGAGGGCTTTGATTCAGGCGCCTCAAGCGCCTGATCGCAGCGCCTGCAAAGCGCGCAGCAGGCAAACACCGTCAGCGCCATATACAGCGTCCAGGGCAGCGCGGCAAAGGCGGTGAAAGTTACGGCAGGCAGCGCCAGCACCGCCATGGCGGCAGAGCCTGAGGGGGCGCGCTGCGCGAGCGGGGCGAACGTGCGCTCCAGGACGATGAGCACGAGCAGCAGCAGCGCTACGTTTATAAGCAGCAGCACGACAGAGGCATGCGCTCCCGCCGCAAGCAGCGCGGCCATGCACAGCCAGTAATACAGCGGGGGCGCGGCATCGGCGCCGAAGGAGGCTTCGTCAAAAAAGAAGAATTTGCCGTGGTCCAGGGCGTTTTGCGCCATGGCGAGGATATTGAGCTCGTTTGAGGCCGAGAGATCGCGCAAAAACGCCCCGGGAAGCGCGCACAGCGCCAAAAGCGCGCACACGATCAGAGTGTTTTTGCTGATTTTGAACATGAAACTTTAAATTACCCGCCTGAGTGTGTGTGAAGTTTAGTGCATGCGCGGCAAATTTCCAGCGCGCCCGGGGAATTTAACGGCCCTGGAGGTTTGAATCGGAGACGGCGGGATCCAAAAAGCGGCGGCGCATCCACATGAACACGAAGAGGTTGCACACCCCGGCGGCCGTCCCGCCGAACATCTGACGCCTCACCCGCCCCGGGCGGGCGCGGCGGTTGAAATTCACGCGCACCGTGGTCACGCGGTTGCCTGACATTTTCACCAGCGCGGGAACATAGCTGTGGATCCCGGAAAACCAGGGGAGCTGCTTTAACACCTCCGTGCGCCCCAGGCGCAGCGGGCAGGAGACGTCGCTCATGGCGTCTCCGGTGACGAGGCGGCGGGCGAGGGCGCAGACGCGCACCCACAGATGGCTGTAAAACGGCACGCTGCTGAAATCGCGCTCGCCGCACACCATGGCCGAATCGTGGGCTTTTTGAAACAGCAGTTCAAAATCCACAGGGCGGGTCTGCAAGCCCGGATCTATATAGCCCACGTACTCAGAATGCACCCTGCTGATCCCTGCTTTTATGGTCCCGGACAGGCCGGTGCGCTGCATGAGGCTGATATAGAAGCAGTCGCGCATGCGCATGCAGTAGTCGCGGATCATGCTTAAGGATTTGTCGGTGGAATCGTCGTTGACAAAGAGTACGCAGAAGTGGCGCTTCGTATTCTCTTTGTAGCTGTCCAAAGCCATGAAGAACTTCTGCAGACGGTCGTCCTCGTTGTAGACCGGGACCAGGATGGTAAATTCGTATTGGGCCGTCGAATTCATGCTCAGGATCACGAAATTAGGGAGTGCTATACTTTACCTGTGTAATTTTACATGAAATTTTAAAAAATGTGACTTCGGTCATAATTTATTTTGCAGAGGCGCTACCCATGGCAGAAGAAACCCTGTTCACCAAGATCATCAAAGGCGAGATCCCCTCAGAAAAGGTTTACCGCGACGAGTTCGTGACCGCCTTCAAGGACATCAACCCCAAGGCCAGGCACCACATCCTGATCGTCCCGAACAAGCCCATTCCCACCGTCGCCGACATCGAGCCTGAGGATGAGAAACTCATCGGCCACCTGTTCACCGTCGCCCGCAAGATCGCAGAGGATCTCGGCGTGAACAAATCCGGCTACCGCCTGATCTTCAACTGCGGCCCTGACGGCCACCAGGAAGTGCAGCATGTGCACATGCACTTCCTCGCAGGCGGCGATCTTGGTCTGGGCGGCTTCCCTGAAAAATAAGACGAAGCGCGGAGTTCCAAAGGCAGTGCGATGAGAAAAACGGCATTATCCCTGGCGCTGTGCGCGCTTGCGGCGCTGCAAGGCTGCGCCACGCTCGATGAGATCACTAAAGGCTCGCCCTCGGCGCAGGTCGAGGACGCCTCTCAAAATAACTCACAGCGGCAGCAGCGCCCTAAGCCGCGCCCCCAGGCGGTCAAAGAGTCCGAGCATGAACCCAAAGGCGGCAACGCCGAGCTTTTGATCTCAAAGCGCGAACAGCCTCAGGAGCAAAAAGCGGCCGCCGCTGACGCGCAGGCGCTCTCGGATGAGGAGCGGGCGCTTGCCAACACAGCGGTAAGCGACGAGGATCTCGCCTCAGCCCCGGCTGCGGCGGGATCTCAGGCTGAGCCCTCCCGGGATGAGAGCGCCGCCGAGGCTTTTGTGCTGCCGCCTGTGGATGAATCCACGGCTGCGGAGATCTCCGATCTCCCCGCCTACGCCACGGCCTCAGGCCGCCAGACCTGCCCGCTCTCCATGGGGCAGAGCGCCAAACAGTCCGCCTCGGAGCTGGCGCTGTCCCTGGGGCAGAAACTCCAGACTGATCCCGGAAAGCTCTATTCAGCCCCCACGGTGATCCCTGAAGAGTACCGCGACTGCATCGACGATGTCTCCTCCGCCGTCTCGGCATCTTTGGCCAAAAGCGGCAAATTCGAGGCTGTGCCCGCCGAAAACCTCAGCGTGATGCAGAACGAGGGATCGGCGCTCGTCATCCCCAAGACCGTGCGCGAGTGCCGCCGCCTCAACATCCCCTACCTGGCTGTGTCCGTCGTGCACCGCATCGGCGGCAAAGCGGTGATCACCATCAGGATCATCAAGGTGCAGACCGGAGTCACCATGACCCAGTCCTACCGCAGGATCGGCTGATAGCTTCTTTGATTTTTTTACAGGCCGGGAAACCGGCCTGACTGCTGTATATGATTTCCTTTTCTGATCTGACCGTAATGCGCGGCTCGCGCGTGCTCATAGACGGCGCTTCCGCTTCCATTTACCCCGGCCAGAAGGTCGGCGTCATCGGCCGCAACGGCTGCGGCAAATCCACGCTCTTTGCGGCCATAGAGGGCGAGGTGTCCCCGGAGGGCGGCACGCTGAGCGTGCCCAAAGATCTCACGATCTCCTCCGTGGCCCAGCAGACCCCCGCTTTGGATACCAGCGCCATAGATTACGTCATAGAAGGCGATCGCGAGCTCTCGGAGCTTTTAAAGGAAAAGGAGCGCGTCTATGCCTCAGGGGACGGCGAGAAGATCGCCTTAATCGAGGATCGCCTGGGCATAGCCGGCGCCTGGACCGTCAAACCGCGCGCCGAGGAACTGCTGCACGGCCTGGGCTTTGCCGAATCCGAATTTGAAAAACCCGTCAAAGAGTTCTCAGGCGGCTGGCGCATGCGCCTGAACCTGGCGCAGGCGCTCATCTGCCGCTCGGACCTGCTGCTGCTTGACGAGCCGACGAACCACCTCGATCTCGACACCATCATCTTTTTGGAAAACTGCCTGAAGAATTACAAAGGCACGATCCTCTGCATCTCGCACGATCGCGATTTCCTCGACCGCTTTACCGATCACATCCTGCACTTTGAGGCGGGGAAGCTCGTGATGTACACGGGCAGTTACTCCGATTACGAGCGCCTGCGCGCCGAGCGCATCCGCAGCGAAAAGGCCACCCGCAAGAAAGAGGAGGCGGCGATCGCCCACATGCAGAGCTTCGTCGACCGCTTCCGCTCCAAAGCCACGAAGGCCAAGCAGGCCCAAAGCCTCATCAAAGCGATCGGGCGCATGAAGCTTACAGCTGTGACCCAGGAGGAATCCCCCTACTCCATCCGCTTCTTTGATCCCGAGCGCACCGTGGACGTGCTGGCCACGGCCACCGATCTCGACGCCGGCTACGGCGAGGATGAGATCGTCTTAAAGCACGTGAATTTACAGCTGCTCGCAGGCGATCGCATCGGACTTTTGGGGCGCAACGGCCAGGGCAAGTCCACGTTCATCAAAACGCTGTGCTCGGTGTTAAAGCCGGTGCATGGCAGCGTTACCCTGGGCAAGGGCATCAAGATCGGCTACTTTGCCCAGCACGAGCTCGAGTCGCTGCGCGAGGATCTCACGGCGCTCGATCATCTGCATTTAATCGATCACAACGCCAAAGACCGCGATCTGCGCGCGTTTTTGGGTTCGTTTAACTTCTCAGGCGACAAAGCCGTCGTCCCGGTGAAGACCATGTCAGGCGGCGAGCAGGCGCGCCTGGCGCTGGCGCTGATTGCCTACCAAAAGCCCAATCTGCTGCTGCTCGACGAGCCGACGAACCACCTCGATCTCGACATGCGCGAGGCGCTTTCTGTGGCCCTGGCCTCCTACCCCGGGGCGCTGATCCTCGTCTCGCACGACCGCTACCTGCTTGAGGCCATCGCCGACAAACTCTGGCTCGTAGACGGCGGCAAAGTCGAGGAGTTCACAGGCGATCTTGACGATTACCAGAACTACCTTTTAAAGAGCAACCGCGAGTTCTCGGAAAAAGTGCGCCAGGGCTCGGTTCAGGCCACGCGCTCGCAGGGAGCGCAGGCCGAGGCGCAGGAGCTTAAGAACAGCGAGCATCGCAGCCGTGAAATGCGCAAGGCCGCCGCGGCCTTCCGCGAAACGCTGAAGCCTTTAAAGCAGGAGATCGCAAAGCTTGAAAAGAACCTGGACGCCAAACGCAAAGAGCTTGCGGAGGCGGATGCGCAGCTCGCAGGCGGCGAGGTGTACTCTGACAGCCAAAAACTTGAGGAGCTTTTGAAAAAACGTGCCTTGCTCTCCTCGGAGTGCGAGGCGCTTGAAAACTCCTGGCTTGAAAAATCCGAGGAGCTTGAGGAGAAAAGCTCACAGGCGCCGGGCGCCTGAACCTTCATTCGGCGTTTTAGCGCCCCGAAGTCCTGGCGGGGCCTTTGTAGACGACGAGGATATCCTGACCGAGCACGCTTACCTTGAAAGCCGGCGTGTCCTTGATCTGCTGAAGCCTGAGGTAATCTTGCTGATCGCGCCCGAAGAAATTGCTGATGCGGTAGTCGGCGAGATCGCAGGTCACCTTGTTCATGCGCGCCCGATCCTCAGGGCGCATCCCGGTGCGGTTTGCCTTGAAGATATAGCTCTCATGGCAGAAATTCACCTCTCCCAGAGGCTGATCTTTGAGCATCCACTCATAGGCAAGATGGGTCGCGCTGCCCCAGTAGTCGACATCGTAATATTGCGTCCAGGGTTTTAATGCCAGGGCGTTGAAATAGACATTCTGCACCGGGTGAGTGAGGATGAGCACGGCGAACATCCACAGCGATCCGGCGCCGGTGACCGCCCAGCACAGCGTGCGCAGCAGGCTCAGGCGGCTTTGGCGCAGCGACCACAGGGCGTGCGCTGCGAAGAAGAGCATCGGCGGGTAGATGAAGTACATCTGGCGCCAGCCGTTGTATAGCGAGGAGTGCAGCGCGATCACCGAGAGCACCGAGCCGAAGATCACGACAAAGCAGAACAGCAGCATAAGCGGCAGCGGGACGGCAAGCTCTTTAAAGCGCCGCCGCCAAAGCTTTAACCCGGCATCACGCGCAAAAAACGCTAAGCCTAAAGCAAAGAGCGCGAGGATAAACAGCGGTGTCGTCACCGCCACCCACACCGGGATGTAGTTCCAGGGAAGGTGATGATCGTTGTAAAACTCCCCCTGGTACAGCACCTCGGCGTCATGGCGGAACACGGACATGTTGCCGAAGACCTCGGCAAAATGCGCGAGCGTGTCCTCCCACAGATAGGGAAAGAACGCCACGACTAAAAGCGCGCCGGCGACAGCAAAGACGAGGGCGTGCACCCCCTGCCGCACATAGTCCCTTTTAAGCAGAGCTTTTACCGCCATGATCCCCAGCGTCGTCGCAAAGAACGCCAGCCCGATCACGCGGTTGTCGATGAGCAGCGCCGCGGAGAGCGCGTGCAGGAGCACATTGGCAAGGCTGTCGCGCGTTAAGAGCCTTGAGAGCGTCCACAGGTTCATGCAGGCAAAAGCGGCGACCACAAGGTCTTTGCCGTTGTAGAAGCTCTCGGCAAAAAAGCGCGGGCTCAGGATGAAGAACACCGCAAGCAAAATCCCGTAGCCGTTTGAGAACAGGTTTTTGCCTGCGGCGTACAGGCACCACAGCCCGAAGAAGCAGTACAGAAAGTTTAAGATGTGGCGCACCCGGTAGGCGTCATAAGGATCGGTTGCGCCCAAGGCCAGCTCAATGAAATAAGCCGGCAGGTGGAAGACCACGCCGTAATCGCGATCGCGCCAGACAGAAAGATCAGACACCGAGGCGCAGTCCGGGATGAAGGAGTTTACGAATTCGGGCGTGCAGATCTTAGAGAGCACATACTTGAGGTTGACCGCCGCCGTGGCCTGATCGAGCGGCTCATCGCAGCTGACTCCGTAATCGCCGGTGATGAAAAGGCCGATCAGGAAAACCGTCAGGAAAAATCCCCAGGTGAACAGGCGCTGCCTTGCAAAGGCGGCGCCCAGGCGCGCGTTCATGGCAAATCCTCAAGCTGAATTTGCGCAGATTATAGCATTGAAGATCTTCGTCTCTTATATTCAACCCTTGTCGCGCCCTGCCTGGGATGCGCTTTTAATGCTAATATAGACAAAAGCTATATTTTAGCTTTTATATGCAATTGAGCTTGATATCAGGAGTGCAAATGTACAAGACTTTAGTTCCAAGAGACGCCAGCCGCCTGGTAGGCGGCGGCCAGATCGTCACTGTGGCCTCGGTTTCAAAAGAGGGCGTTCCCGACTGCATGACGGCAGCCTGGAACACCGCCTATGACAGCGATCAGGTGCTGGTGGTGCTCGATCTCGGCCACACCACGACCCGCAATATCCTTGATACCGGGAAATTCGTCGTGGGGATCCCTGATGAGAGCCTGGTCAAAGAGATCTTAAAGGTAGGCTCAGAGCACGGCCGCGTCACCGGCGACAAGTTCAAATGGGCCGGCATCGCCCCTGAGAAATCCGCAAAACTGGGCATAGACGTGATCCCGGGGCAGATGGCTTATATCGAGTGTGAGCTTGGGGACAAAGACGTTTTTGAAAAGACCGGCGTCGCCATCGGCAAAGCCGTGAACATCACGGTCAAAGAGGAACTCTGGGATGATGAGAGCTCTTCTTTTGGCAAGGGCTATCAGCACAACCTGCACTATGTCAGCGGCGAGGTGTTCTGCACCGGCGGCACGCTGATCAAGGTCTGAGCTGAATATTCAGGATTTCACAGCTCAGTGATCGAGACTGCGCACTGTCTCTTGCAGAACGCGATGCCGCAGGCGAAGATCTTCGCCGCGCCATCCTCGCGCAACTCCCGTGCGTAGTCTTTGGCTTTGATCTGATCGCAGGCGTCCATTGCCAGCTGCCTGAGTTTTTCCCTGTCTTTGGACTGTTTAAGCTCGAGCGCCACGCCGGTGTCATCATCGCCTGCCATAAAGAGCGCATCAGGGTAACCGTCGCCGCTCTCGCGGTTGGAACGGTAGTCAGACACAAAACCGTCTGACACCGCAGCGGCGAACAGCCCGTTTATAAATCCCTGATAGAAATTCTCCGGCAGTGACTTCACAGCCTCATCCCGCACCGGGACGAACCCTTGGAGCAGTTTTCCCAGTATTTTGGCGGCTTTTGGCCCGTTTCCTGAGATCAATGCGTTCACAAAATTCTTTACCGCGTCGCTGTATGGCCCCTCTCCGTCATCGCCATAATAGGCGGCGATGTTATCGCGGAAACACTGCATGATCTCGGCGTTGGGGATGCGGAATTCGTGCACGTTTAACGTTCCGCGTTTTGCCACTGTGAGATAGCCGGTATACACGAGGAGGTTCCAGAACTGTCCTGGGTTGCCGGGTTTCAGATCCCCGTACGTCATGCCCTCTTCAATTTTGACTTCCGCGTTTTTGCCTTCCAGCAGAGCTTCGATTTTGTCAGCGTCGCCGGATTTGAGGTAGGGCATTTGCCTGGTGATTATCTGGCTGCTGCTGGTGTTGTTCCAGTAAGCAGGAGGTTCCAATGCCCCGGGCCCGCCTTCGCGCTGCCTTTGCAGATCTTTGACGTAACAGGTGACATCCCAGGGGCAGAAGATCTCCTTTGAGCCAATGCGATATCCGTCGTAAGAGGTTTTGATGCGTTCATAAAAATTTCCCAGGCCATAATAGGCCAGCATGTCTTTAACCTCTTGCGGGGTAAAACCAAAAGCCTCGGAGAAACTGTCATCATTGTTTAGCGGAGTGTTGACCGTGAGATTGTTAAGCCCGGTGAAAATTCCTTCTTTGGTGGCTTTCAGGCAGCCGGTGAGTATGCCTTTCTCAATATGCTCGTTTGTTTTGAGGGCATTGCTGAGCATGGGGGAAACCACATCGCTCATTTGCCGGTAATACCCGTTCAACGCCGCTTTCTGCAGCGGTACGTCATACTCGTCGATGAGGAGCACCGGCCGATGATCATCCCCAAAATGCTGATGCAGCAGCCGGCAGAGCATGGCAAGCGATTTGACGATGTAGTCCGATGCGCCAGGATCCCGGATAAACTCATAGTTTCTGATCCTGGCGAAGACATCTTTATCTTCGTCTGCGATGTCAGGGGTGTCTTCAATCCACTTAAAACTTACCGCCAAATCATAGATAGCCCCGGCGAGATTGCGGTAAGCGCTCAGGAAAGTCTCGCCGCCGGCGCTTTTAAGCGAAACGGAGATCACCGGATGCCGACCCATGTATTTGGCGCAGCATTCACGGTCTTTTGCCACATCAAGGCCGTCGAACAGCTGCTGCTGTTTTGAGGTGTCACCGGGGTTTTGGCGGTCAAGCTCCAGAAAACACTTTAACGTGCTCATCATGAGCGTTTTGCCAAAGCGTCTGGGGCGCAGCAGCAGCAGCCGATCGTTTTCATCTTCCAAAACCGGTTTGATAAAACTGGTTTTATCGACGTAGTAGTAACCTTTCCTGATGAACTCGCTGAAGTCTTCCGTGCCGGATTTGACCCTAAGAGATTTATCAGGCGCTGCTGCCGGCATGGTGAAACTCCTTGCGAAAAACTTTTATTCTTTCGTTAGTTATGATAGATGATCAAATTTCACTTTGCAAAAATCCCCAGATCATTACGGCCTGGGCGTCAGGATGCGCAGCCGCGCCTCCCCTTCCTCATCGCACAGCGCCTCACGCAGCGGCGGCATGAGCTTTTCCAAAAGCGGCGGGAGCGCGTAGGGGTAATTCAAGATGAGCATGCCGCTGCCGCACATGCCGTGCTCCTCCGGCTGCGGCATCACCCGCACGGCGCAATCCAAAAGCGGCACGTTCAGGTGTTTGAGTTCGGCTGTAAGGTTCTTTGAACGATCGGCAAGACGCGCGAGGATCGGGTACCACACCGCGTAGATCCCCGAAGGCCAGCGGCGCAGCGCCGTCTTTAAGGCGCGCACGAGCTTCTCGTAATCGTCTTTTTCCTCATAAGAGGGATCGATAAAGCACAAGCCGCGCCGAGGCAGCGGCGGGACGGCGGCGCCCAGCGCTTCCATGGCGTCGCGGCGCTGCACGCTGATGCGGTGATCGCGGTGAAATACGCGGTGCAGCGTGTCCTCGTCGGCAGGATGCAGATCCATGAGCATGAGGTGATCGCTCTGACGCAAGGAGAGCTGCTCAAAATAAGGCGATCCCGGAAGCGCCTTGGGATTTTCCGCGCGCAGCTTGTCAATGGCCGCGTAATATTCAGGCACGAGTTCCCGGAGCGCCTTATTGCCGATCACCTTTTCTATGCCTGAGAGGTACTCGCGGTTTTTTGAGGCAAAATCCGAGTCCTCGGAGTAGATCCCGGCGCCGGCGTGGGTGTCGATGACGGAAAAAGGCGAGTCTTTTTGTCGCAGCAGGCGCAGCAGCAGGCAGAGCACCAGGTGTTTTTGGACGTCGGCAAAATTGCCGGAGTGGAAGGCGTGGCGGTATGAAAGCATGGGATCCCCAAGACAGAAAACCGGCGGCAGCAATGCCGCCGGCTCTATTCTAGCCCAATGGGGCGCAATGCTTGAGTTTTAAGGGATCACTTCCAGCCGGTGGCCGCGCGCACGCCGTCTGCGATGTCGGCTGCCGTGTCGACCACGGTGACGCCCGCCTCCTCAAGCACGCGGCGCTTTTCGGCCGCCGTTGAGCCGCCGCCTGAGATGATGGCGCCCGCGTGTCCCATCCTCTGCCCTTTGGGGGCCGAGGCGCCGGCGATATAGCTTATGACCGGCTTGTCCATGTGCGCTTTGATGAACGCGGCGGCTTCCTGCTCGGCTGTGCCGCCGATCTCGCCTACCATGACGACCGCCTCGGTCTGCGGATCTTCCTCAAAACGCCTTAACATGTCGACAAAGCTGGAGCCCTGCACCGGATCGCCGCCGATGCCTACGCAGGTCGACTGGCCGAAGCCGGCGTCCGTCGTCTCTTTGACGGCTTCGTAGGTGAGCGTGCCCGAGCGCGACACGATGCCGACGCGCCCTTTTTTGAAGATCTCCTGGGGCATGATCCCGATCTTGCACTCATCGGGGGTGAGGATCCCCGGGCAGTTCGGGCCGATGAGCACGCTGGAGCTCTGGCGCAGCTTCGCCTTGACCTTTAACATGTCAAGCACCGGAATGCCTTCGGTGATGCAGACTATAAGCGGGATCTTCGCGGCGATGGCCTCGAGGATCGAGTCGCCGGCAAAAGGCGGCGGCACCATGATCATCGTGGCGTCTGCGCCCGTCTTGGCAACCGCCTCTTTGACGCTCTCAAAAACCGGCAGCCCCAGATGGGTGGTGCCGCCTTTGCCCGGGGTCACGCCCGCGAGCAGCTTTGTGCCGTACTCGAGCATCTGGGTGGAGTGGGCCGTGCCCTGCGAGCCGGTGATGCCCTGGCAGATGACCTTGGTGTTGCTGTTTACAAGAATGCTCATGATCTTTCCTTAATCCTGCTGTGCCGCCGTGCGCACCGCCAGCGCGGCCGCCTGCCTAAGATCCCTGGCCGAGACGATGTTAAGCCCGGTGTCGCTTAGGATCTCCTGTCCTTCGGCCGCGTGGTTGCCCTCAAGGCGCACCACCACCGGAACCTTGGTGTTGATTTCGGCAACCGCCCCTTTTATGCCTTCGGCGATCATGTCGCAGCGCACGATCCCGCCGAAGATGTTCACCATGATGCAGCGCACGTGCGGATCTTCCAAAATGACCTTAAAGGCCTCTTTGACACGATCTTTAGTGGCCGTGCCGCCGACGTCGAGGAAATTGGCCGGCGTGCCGCCTAAGTTCTTGATGATGTCCATTGTGCCCATGGCCAGGCCTGCGCCGTTGACGAGGCAGCCGATGGTGCCCTCAAGCGGCACATAGGAGAAGCCGGCGGCCACGGCCGTGGCCACGCGCGGATCTTCCTGGGTCGGATCGTCAAGCTCGGCTAAATCGCGGTGGCGGTAGAGCGCGTAGCTGTCGATGTTGATCTTCGCGTCAAGGCACTGCAGCCGCCCGTCTTTGGTGACAGCCAGCGGGTTGATCTCGGCAAGCGAGAGATCGTTTTCCAAAAACATCTTCACGATCCCGGTAAAGATCTTCACAAACTGTCCGACGAGTTTGCCGGTAAGCCCGAGCTTTGCGGCAAGTTCTCTGCCCTGGAAGACCTCAGGACCTGTCAGAAGATCGATCTCCTCGCGGAAGATCTTCTCAGGCGAGTTCTTTGCGACTTCCTCGATGCTCATGCCGCCGCAGGCCGAGGCCAGCACGGTGAGCGCGGCGCGCGAGCGGTCGACGGTGCAGGAGACGTAGATCTCGCGCTCCACCTCCGTGGCGCGCTCGATGAGCACCTTGTTCACCGGCTTGCCCTGGGGACCGCTCTGGGCGGTTACGAGACGGCGCCCGAGCCATTTGGCGGCAAAGGCCTCAGCTTCGGCCGGCGTGTCAACCTTGGCGACGCCGCCTGCCTTGCCCCTGCCGCCTGAATGCACCTGGCACTTGCAGACAAAAGGGCCTGGGGAGAGTTCATAGGCGGCCTTGCCGATCCCGGTGGCTTTGGTGCTTACCAAAAAATCCCCGACAGGGAGGCCGTATTTGCGGAAGATTTCCTTGGCCTGATATTCGTGAATGTTCATGCTTTGTGTCTCTTAAAATTTGATGTCACTATTTAAGTGCAAAATAGCGGACTGTTCAAGAGCATTTTTCTAAAATCTCACCAATATGGTGCATTATTTTAACTGTATCCAGAGGCAACTGTTATGCAATATTCTGATTTTAAATTTAAATATAATTTTATTCTAAAATATTGGATTATTCCTGTTTTATTAAATTACCTTTCCCTGAAATTTCAGTAAAGCAAGATTGCACTGTATTAGAGCAAAATTAACATACTTCCTTAAGCAAACCGTGCGTTTTAGGGCGCAAAAAATCCCGGGTCAATGAGCGGCCCGGGATCCGATTTAGGCGCGGCATTTATTCAGCCGCGGAATTGTCCTGCTTTAATACCATGTTGATGGCGTCATCGTTATAGCTGATGTCCTGGATCCCGCGGGCGCCTTTGTAGAGGCTCTCCTGGGCGCGGGAAGCGGAGAAGCGCGAGAGCTGCGAGGCGACAAACGACTCATAGGCCTGCTTCGTCTTCTCATCGCTGCCCTCCTCGGCGCTGTTTTCCACCTTGCGCAGCACCGCAAGCGACTCAAGTTTGCCGTTTTTGGCGATGATGCCGCTGTTCTCAGGCTTTAAGGGGATGGCAAACACGCGGGCGGCAAACTCCGGGCTGAGGTCCTGAGAGCCGCGGGTTACGACGACATCGTCTTTGACCTGCACTTTCTCAGGCGCGGCCGCCTTGGGATCGGCTTTGAGCGCCTTCTCATAGTCTGAGAGGATCTTCACGGCCGCGGCCGAGGCTTTGTCATCATAAGCAAGCTCCTGCGCTTTGGCCTTTACCTGATCGTAAGGCAGCAGCTTTTCAGGGCTGTATTTGCTCACGTTGATGACCGCCGCGGCGCCGTCGCCCAGCGAGATCACCTGGGAGTTCTGGTTTGAAGTGCGGTTCTCCTCCTTAAAGGCGGCCTTCTGCACTTCCTGGGTTGACAGCGGCCACTCGAGTCCCTGCTGCCCGTAGCTGACATCGCCTGAGTCCTGCACTTTGACGTTTAAGGCTTTGGCCGTGGCGTCCAGCGAATCCGGGTTCTCATAGGAAACGTCCGCGAGTTTGGCAGCCTGCTCGTCATAGGCCTTGCGCGCGGCGGCGGCGAGCGCGGCCTCGCGGGCTTTCTCTTTCATGTCGGCAAACGGGGGCACATGGGCGGCGGTGACGCCGTTTAAGCAGATAAAGTGCGCGCCGTAATCGTCATAGATGACCTCTGAGACATCGCCGGGGTTCTTTAAGGCAAACAGCGCCTTGCTGAGATTGTCTGCAAGCTTGCCCTCGGTCACATCGCCCAGCGCGCCGCCGTCTTTAGCGGTGTTGGGATCGTCTGAATACTCGCGGGCGAGATCGGCAAAGTTTTTGCCTGTTTTCAGGCCTTCTTCAACCTTGGCGACTTTTTCCTTCTGTCCCTCGCCGTTTTTGATGAGGATGTGGGAGGCCGAACGGGACTCCGGGAGCGTGAACTCGTCCTGGTGCATGTTGAAGTAGTCCTCGGCATCCTTGTCGGAGACGTTCAGGCTCTTGCGCAGTTCGTCAACGGAGAGCACGACATAAGTAAAGTGCACTTTGGCCGGATCCATGAACGCATCGTGATGGGCGTCATAAAAGGCTTTGGCCTCGTCCTCGGAAACCTTGACCGTGTCCTTTAAAGCCAGCGGATCGACTGAATACAGGCTGACGCGGCGCTGCTGCTCAAAGAGCGAGGAGAGCGTGGCGCTCTCGTAAGGCAGCGCAGCGGCGCTGGCGTTGACGACCGGATCGGCCACGGTGTTTGCAAGCAGCATCACGCGCACCTGCTCGGCGTAGGACTCCGGGCTCTGGCCGACATTGCGCACGGAAGCCAGATAGATGTCATTGCTGAATTTGCCGTCTTTCTGGAAGGCCGGGGTGCGGCGGATCACGTCTTTAACCTGCTCGTCGCCGATGCGGATGCCGCTGTTCCAGGTGGCGCCGTTTAACGCGACCTGATCGATCATGCTCTCCAGCACCTTCATGTGCAGCTCATGCACGAATTCTTTGTCCTCGAGCATCGTCGCAGCCTGCGGGCCGTAGTTGCGCTGCAGCGTCTGGGTTTCGCGGTTGTACTGCTCCGTCCAGTCCGAGGCTGTGATCTTAAAATCGCCGATCTTCACCGGATCGGTGTTGAGCCTGGGGATCAGGTAATTGCCGACGCCGGCAAAGATAAATGAAAGAATGATGATCCAAAACAGGATCTTGAAGATCCTGCCATGCGCGCCTTCGCGCAGAGTGTCGCTTAGCATAATGGTTGTATGTCTCTTTGCAGCCGCAGCTGCCCTTATGTGGTTCCGCCTGTGCGGACTGAAAAAGCATTATAAAAGAAAAGCCCTTAAGGTTAAACCGCATCAGGGCGTTCAGGACGCGGATTTTTAAGCGCAGGCGCTTATTTGAAGAACGCGGCGCGGCGGCCGCTGATCCTGATGAGGATCACGTAATAGATGTCGCCGAAATACTCGCTGTGCACGAGCTTGCCGGCGTCAAAGTACTCCTCGCTTTGCCCCGCGGCGTTTTTGATGCGGTATTTGACATAGTCGGTGCGCACATCGGCATGGGCGCGCTGCTGCTCTTCGATCTCCTGCTCCACCCTCTCCAAATCATCAGGGTGCACCAGGCCGCGGAACGAGTTGCCCGTCGCCCGGGCAAAGTCCGCCTGGGAGGAGTAGCCTAAATCGCGCCACAGCGATTCTGAGACAAAAAGGATCTCCTCGCCGCCGTCTTTGCGGTAGATGAACTGTCCGCACGGGAACTGCCTTTCAAAATCGCGCGCCGAAAAGCCCAGGCTTTGGCGGTTCTCGATCCCCTTGCTGCGGTCAAAGAACGAGATCCCGTGCTTGCCGTGGGTCTTGGTATGGTAGAGCGCGGCGTCGGCGCAGCGCTGCAGATCCTCAAAGGAACCAGCGTCCTCGGGGGCGCGGGCGACGCCCATGGAGATGCGGAAATACAGCACCGTGCCGCCCGCAGAAAGCGGATGGCGCGAGTGCGCGAAGTACTCAAGATCCCCCCTTACCGCCCGCTCGCTTAAAAGCACGGGCACACAGAGCACGAACTCGTCGCCTCCGGTGCGCGCGGCGATGCCGCCGTGCTGCCTTGCCAGTTCATCCAGCCCCTGGGAGAGCGCAATCAGCGTCTCATCGCCCAGGCCGTGGCCGTAGACATCGTTGATGCGCTTGAAATCGTCGACATCGGTTTCCGCAAATAACAGCAGATCCCCGGGATGTGCCTTGATCTGGCGTTTGTACCACTCCTCCAGTCCGGCGCGGTTGCTGATCCCGGTGAGAGCGTCAGTCATGGCGGTCTGCTCGAGCAGCTGGTTTGAGTGTTTCAGGCCGCGGTTTGTGCGCTTGAGCCACATGGCAAAGCTGCCGGTGATCGCCAGCATGGCAAAGAGCAGCAACACTGCGGTGAAAACGGCCAGCGGGACCGCCCAGTTGGCAAACGCGGCCTTCTGGCTCATTTTGACGCTCCAGGCCCTGCCCAAAAAGGTCTTATATGCCCGGGAACAGTCAGGCGGGAGCGTTCCGTCTTTTAAGCACACGGTCATTTCCCCGTGCGCGTCGCCGCTGCTTAACTCGAAATTAAAGCCTTTGGCAAATTCCTTGAAATCGAAGGCCTGATCAAGGCGCACCGCTAGGTTGATAAAGCCCCAGAAACGCTCGCTGCCGTCAGAGGCTTTAAGGTAGAAAGGCCGCATGATCTTAAGGACGCTGCCGGCGACGCCAAAAGGCCCTGAGACCCTGACCGCATGCGCATCCCGGGCCGCGGCGGCTTCTTTGCCCTGAAACTGGTCGGAAAACAGATTTGTCCCCGCCGCTTCGATACTTTCAGGCCAGTTCTCGGCGACAATTCCGCCCGGGGCGAGCTGCACGCTCACAATGGCGCGATCGCGCTCGCAGATGACCGTGGCGATTTCCCGGAAGTTTTCGAGCGCGCCGCCGTGTTTTTGCAGCAGGCCTTCGAGCAGGCGCGTGTCCAGCGCGTAACCGTTTATACGGTAGCTGAACGCCTCAAGCGCGTGTTCTGCGGCGTAGTCGGCCGCCTCGCGGGCCAGGCTGCCGCGCACATGCGAGGCGACAAGGGAGAGCGCCAGGGCCAGCATTATGCCAGCGGTCATGACACCCAGGCACAGCCAGTTGAAGATCAGCCCCCACCCCGGGCGCGCGGCGGCGTTTTTATCAGATCTGGGTTTTGGCATGTTAAACCTGAGTTTAGTCCCTA
>DKSD01000089.1 GCA_002473165.1 Succinatimonas sp. UBA7265 | reverse complement strand
TGAGAGTAGGTCACTGCCAGGCTTCCTTTTCTGAAACCGCGTCCCTTTTGGGTCGCGGTTTTTTCGTATCTGAGGCGCCGCTATGGATAAACATGATCGCACCCCGCTCAAAAGGCTCTCGCTTGCCGATCCGCTGCAGCTTCTGGCCGTGGGTTTTGGCTCAGGTCTGCTGCCTAAGATCCCCGGCACTTATGGATCGCTGGCGGCGCTGCCGCTGTGCGCCGCGCTGCTTTACCTGCCGCTGTATGTCACGCTTCCTTTTATAGCGCTGTTCCTGGTGCTGGGTGTTATAGCCGCCGATCGGGCGGAGAAAGCCCTGGGTATGCATGACAACAGCGCGATCGTCGTCGACGAATTCGCCGGGATGTTTATCTCCTGCCTGCTCTATCCGCCGCAGTGGTGGTGGTGCCTGCCGGCCTTCGTGCTCTTTAGGATCTTTGACATTTTAAAGCCGTTCCCGATCGGTTTCATCGACCGGCGCTTAGGCGGCGGCTTGGGCGTCATGGCCGATGATGTGGTCGCGGGCATCTACGCCATGATCGCCGGGCGGCTTTTCGTGTATCTTGTCAGCGGCGTCTAACATTTAAGAAATCACTTTAAATATTTGGGCGCTGGCTCTCGTCTTATATTCTGCGGTCTTATATAGTACTTGTATGAAAAGATCTTTTTGGATCTGATACAGGCGGAGTCAGGAAATGACCGCAATCAAAAAATCATCGGTAACCGAGCAGATAGCCGAATATCTGCGCAAAAGGATCGAAAGCGGGGACTGGAAGGTCGGATGCCTGATCCCCTCTGAAGCCAAGCTTACGGCAGAGCTGGGCGTGTCCCGCTCTTCGCTGCGCAGCGCCATCAGCCGCTTTGCCGCTTTAGGCATACTCAAAGCCGAGCAGGGCAAAGGCTGCTACCTGATGTCCTCGGATGTCTCCTCGCGCTTTGGCACCGTGGGAGTGCTGCGCCACAGCGATTATGTCGACATCATCAAGGTGCTGAAATTCCGCCTGCTCATAGAGCCCTACGCGGCCCAGCAGTGCGCGCTGCTGCCTGACGGGCAGCGCTCCCATCTCGTCGATCAGCTTGCCCACAGCCTCGTGAAGATGCGCGAGTGCGTCAACCACCGCGAGGACTTTGTCGCCGCCGACACCGCTTTCCACAGCATGATCGCAGGCGCCTGCGGCAATGAACTCATCGCCTTTGCTTTAGACGAGGTGTTCTCGGTGACACCGCGCACGGCGCAGCAGATGAACGTGGCCTTTGGCTATGACACCGGGCTGTACTTCCATGAGAAGATCCTCGAGGCAGTCAGCCTCGGCGACGGCACGGGCGCCAGACAGTGCATGAAGAAGCATTTGCAGACCGCCATCGACACGGCCTCGGCAAAATAACCTTTTTTAGCCTGAAAACGTCAAAGCCCCGGTTTTACCGGGGCTTTGGCGCATCAGCGGCGCGAGCTCAGCGCTTTTTGCTGACTACGCTGACGCTGTCGATGATGCGCCCGCATTCGGCGTCGGCCTGGGAGGCCAGTTCCTCTGTCAGCGGGGAATCTTTTTTCAGCGAGCGGAAATCGCAGGAGATCTTGAGCATGCGGCGATCGCGCAGCAAATAGCTCTCATGCATCACGCTCACGAGCATTGGCGGCTGATCCTTGGCATAACGGCTTACCGATCCCTGGTACTCAAAAGTGCGGCCTGCCTCGGTGCTGTCATCGCGGACGATTTCGTAATGGCCTGAGAGCTCGTTGCGCTTGTCAGAAAGCGGAGCGAACATCAGCTGGGAAAAGCGCGCCTGGACCGTCTTTGACCAGGGCTGACTGCGCAGAGCGGAGAGCTCGACGGTCATGGCGGTTTTGCCGTCGGTGTTTTTGAAGATCACGCTCTCAAAATGCGGCCCGGAGGTTTCACTGCGCTCAAAGCCCTCAGGCAGCAGGGCCTGATAGCTAAACCCCGCTGCTTTGGCCTCGATCACGCCTTCTTTGAGATCGAGGGGAAATTCCGCGGCGGCGGCCGCGCCGCATAAAACGGCAAAGGCCGCGGCCAGAGCTGCTGTAATTCTCATCGAAAGCCCGCGCCCTCCTGCGCTTTGCCTGCCTGAAACCTTGTAACTAAACATAAAATAGCACACCGGCATAAAAGGATATGCGACAGATCGGGAATTTTTGCAGAGCAGGCAAAGATTTCTTAAAAGGAGGCGCTACGGCGCCTCCTTTTAACGGCGTTATTTTGCTTTGGGGAGCTTCGGGGCGTGGCGCGCCTGGTAATAATAGAGATCGCCTTGCAGCGCGCGCAGCGCCCGGGCGCCCTTGCACAGCGGCGCCTCAGGGCGCGAGAGCGGATCGGCCATTTGATCCTCCCCCGTCAGGCTTAAAGCTTCAAAGCGGCGCTCCCTTCCTAAATCGCAGACGTATTTCCCCTCATAAGGGACGGCGGCGTCATTGTTGTAGGCGTAAGGAAAGGGGCAGGAAGAGCGGTCTTGGGCGAGAGCGTCGCAGCCAAAGGAGAATAACGTCGCCCCGGAGAGCGCGTGGCTGGCGATCGTCGCGAAAATATCCTTCTGCGAGGCCCAGCGCGAGGGATCATAGGTGATGTCCGTGAGCGCGCGCAGCCTTGGCGGCAGATAGAGGTAGAACGGCACGGCGTGCCCTAAGGCCAGCTCGTCGGGGTGGGCGGTGTAGCCGATCCCGCGCATGTTGTGATCGCCTGTGACCGCCAGCACGGTGTTGTCGGCAAGGCGGGGATCTTTTTTGACCTCTGAAATGAATTTGCCCAGCTGATCATTGGCGTAGCGGAACGTCGCGAAGAGTGTGGTGGTGTTGGGGTAGGGGAAGCGCTTGAGTTCCTCGTCCGTAAGCGGGATCTTTTGCGGGGTGACGCCGTCTGCCACCCGGAAGGGCGGGTGGTTTGAGATCGAGAGCGTGAGCAAAAAGATCGGGCGCGGATCAGCGCGCTCGCGCAGCACCTTAAGGGCGCCGCGGAACATGTACTCGTCATCAACGCCCCAGGCAAAACTCGTGGCGTCCGGGAACCACTTTTGCAGCGTGGACTGCTCGTAGATCTCATCGACGCCCAAAGATCTGAAATACGTGTCCATGTCGCGCCACGAACCGATGCAGCCGGTGACGAACACGATGCGATAGCCTTTCTCCTTGAACAGCTTAAAGGCGTTCGTGACGTAATCGCGGTCAGCCTGCATCGAGGTTGAGAGGTTGAGATCGGGCACGCCCACGAGCATGCGCGTCAGGCTGTCCATGGTGCCGTTGCCCTCGGAGAGGAAGTTCCAGAACACATAATCCTGCGCAAAATGCTCCCGCAGCGCCCCGTAAAGATCGCGCTTTTGCGGATCGTCGTATTTGAACATGTGGGTGCTCATGCTCTCCTCAACGGAGAACACGATGTCCGGGCGGCGGGCCTCGAGCGAGGGGATCAACTGGGTCTTAAGCTCAAGCGGCGCGTAAAGATCGTCCTCTTGAGCCTCTATACCCAGCGCGGCGTAGTCTTTGATGATGTCGCCCTTTCCCACCTCGGGGATCTCAGCTTGCAGTTCCGCCCATTCGCGTGCCCAGTGCAGCGCGGCC
Source organism: Succinatimonas sp. UBA7265 (assembly GCA_002473165.1). Lineage (GTDB taxonomy): Bacteria > Pseudomonadota > Gammaproteobacteria > Enterobacterales > Succinivibrionaceae > Succinivibrio. Next base: position 13,631 of record DKSD01000089.1, on the reverse strand, counting down.
GGGCCGTTGGGCACGCTGAGGTTTACGAGCGGATCTGAGGAGACCTGCGCCGAGTTCTGGCGCAGCGGAAAAGTCCCAAGCGATCCGCGCACGCACAGCCCGAACAAGAGCACAAAGATCACGCAGAAAGCGCTGAGCGCCGCCGTCTTCTGCGGCAGGCGCAGCACTGCGCCCAGGCGCTGTTGCGCCCTGGGAAAGAGCCAGAGGTAAAGCGCGGACACGGCAATTATGGCCGCAAGCCCGGGGATCAGCGGATAGTCCTCAAGCAGGGTTTTGAGCGTGGCTACGGCGTCTTCTTTTAAGAACGCGAAGAAGAAGAGATCGATGATGCGGCTGTAGGTGAGGTAGTAATAGTAATTTATGACCGTGAAGACCAAAACATAGAGAAAGCCCGCGAGGTTTAACAGCGGGAACAGCCTTGTACGGTAAAAGACGCTGAGTTTTTGGGAAAAGCCAAACAGCAGCGCGCACACGAGGACGGGGATGAAGGCCTGGGCTGCGTACTTTAAATCAAAGAGCGCGCTTTTTTCGGCAAAATTGAAGAGATCGGCGCCTTTTAGAGCCAGGACGGCCTCGGCGGTGAAACTGTGCACGAAGATCACGCGCCCCAAAAGCATGATGACAAAGCACACGAGCATCCCCAAAAGGACGCCTGCGATCGTGAATTTCAGGTGGGCATCAAGGCTTTGGCGGCTGTGATCGAAAAGCTTCATCATGGCTCCGCATCAAAATGAAAACCTCAGCATTTTACCTCAGAGGGCCACAGTTAAAAAGCCGAAAGCGGCCGGGATGGCGGTATGCGGCAGGCAAAAAACAGGCGGCCCTGAGGCCGCCTGAGCGTTGCAAAAAAGCTTATCTCAGCACCTGCGCGAGATCGTAGGTGCTCTTCATGAAGGCGTGCTTGTTCTTCGTGATGCACTCGACGATGTCCTCATGCACGAGCTCGCCGTTCTTGACGCCGATACATCTGCCGGACTCGCCTTTGCGCAACAGTTCGATGGCGTAGGCGCCCATGCGGGAGGCCAGCACACGATCGTATGCCGAAGGGGTGCCGCCGCGCTGGATGTGGCCTAAGACCGTGGCGCGGGTCTCAAGGCCGATGAGGGCCTCGAGCTCTTTGGCCATCTGATAGACATCCGTCTGGTTCTCGCACACGACGATGATGGCGTGGCGCTTGCCCGAGTCGATGCCGTTCTTGATGGAGGCGTAGACTTCGTCCTTCGTCCAGGGCACTTCCGGGACGAGCACGGCCTCAACGCCGCAGGCCACGGCGCAGCAGGCGGCCAGATCGCCGCAGTGGTGGCCCATGACCTCGCACACGCTGATGCGCTTGTGGGACGAGCAGGTGTCGCGCAGCTTGTCGATGCAGCTGACGGCGGTGTTTAAGGCCGTGTCAAAGCCGATGGTCGAATCCGTGCCGGCGATGTCGTTGTCGATGGTGCCGGGCAGGCCGATGCAGGGGAAGCCGAGTTCGGAGATGAACTTGGCGCCCATATAAGAGCCGTCGCCGCCAATGACCACGAGCGCGTCCAGGCCGATCTTCTTCATGACGTCAACGCTTTCCTGGCGGACTTTGGGATCCTTGAACTCAGGGAAACGGGCCGTGCCCAGGAACGTGCCGCCGCGGTTTAAGAGATCGGACACGGAGTGGCGGGAGAGCTTCACGATGTCGTTGCTGTGGAGCCCGGCGTAACCGTCATGGATGCCGTACATTTCAAAGCCGCAGTCAAGACCGGTGCGCACGATGGCGCGAATGGCGGCGTTCATTCCGGGGGAGTCGCCGCCGGAAGTCAGGACACCAATCTTGTGAATCGATGACATACGAAATAATTCCTTCTCTGACTTTATTTAATGCAGTGTTTATAAGTTATTTGCTCAGCGAAACCGCGGTTTCGATGATCGAGGTGAAATCAGGGACCTTCAGGGAGGCGCCGCCGATCAGGCCGCCGTCGATGTCGGGCTGCTTAAAGAGCTCCGGAGCGGTCTTGGCGTTGCAGGAGCCGCCGTAGAGGATCTGCACTTTGTCGGCAACTGCGGCGTCAAAGGTCTTGAGGTAAGCGCGGATCTTGGAGTGGACGCCCTCGGCGATCTCCGGGGTGGCGGTCTTGCCGGTGCCGATGGCCCAGATAGGCTCGTAGGCGATGACGGCGTTTTCAAAAGCCTTGATGCCGCAGAGATCTATGACGGCCTTGAGCTCTTCCTTGCACACGTCCATGGTCCTGCCGGCGTCGAAGTCAGCCTCGGACTCGCCGATGCACAGCACCGGGACGAGGCCGTTGTCCTGGGCGGCTTTAAATTTCTCTGCAACGTACCCGCTGCTCTCTTTGTGGTAGCCGCGGCGCTCGGAGTGGCCGACGATGGCGTACTTGCAGCCGAATTCCTTGATCATGGCAGGAGAGTTTTCGCCGGTGAAGGCGCCCTTGGTGTGGATGTCGCAGTCCTCGGAGCCGTAATTGAGCCTGGAGCCTTTGGCGAGCGCTTCGACCTGGCCGATGAAGATGGCCGGGGCGCAGATGGCGACTTCAGCCTTGGAACCGGCCTTGTCGGCGGCGGCGGCAAAAGCCTTGATGAGTTCGCTCACCGTCTCTTTGGTGCCGTTGAGTTTCCAGTTGCCCATCACAAGAAGTTTTCTCATATTTGTTTTCCTTGCGCCCAAGCCCTGAGGCTAAAGCGCAGCTCCTAAGCTAACTATCTAACGTTAAATCTTTTTTCCAAAATTGTGCAGGCCGTGTCGCGGACATGGCGCCGCTCCTGGGCAAATGTGAAAAATGCACAGGACTGGATGACATTTTACTATAGGGCGGGGCAGGCAGTAAGAAAAATGTGACAGCGTTTTCAAATTTTGCCCGGAAGCGGGGCTGCGGGAAAGGAAAAAACGCTCAGGCGCAGAAAGCCTCGTTGAAGCTCTCCATGCGCTCGCGCCGCTCCTGTTCGGTTTTCTCCTCGCTCTCGCGGCGGCGCTTCGTGAAACTTTTTCTCTTAGGAACAGCGCGGCGTGCGGCGGCTAAGTATTTCGCTCGCTCGGGCAAAAACGGTGCAAAGCAGGGCAGCTGGGGGCTCTGCGCGCTCTTTTGCACAAGCGCGCCGTCTGTCCCGGCCGCCGCTCTGCCTGAGAGCTGCAACAGCGCGAGGGCGCGCAGCGCCTCATCCTGCGGTTCTGCCGCCTCCGGCAGCGCTGAGCGCGAGCTTTGGATAAGCCTTAAGAGCGCTCCCGCGGCATCGGATGACGGGGAAGATAAAGAAGGCTGCAGCGGCGCGCGCTCTCCGGCGCTCTGCCGCACCTCGCCCTGGCGCAGGGCGCAGAGCACGGCGGCAAAAGCGGCCTGATTGGCAGGATCTTCGCTGGCGGCGGCCTGTCTTAACGCGCACTGTGCAAGGCTGAGCGCCTGGTTTACTGTGACTTGCGCCTGGAGCATTTTTAAGAACCTTTTTGAGGGCGCACGGAAAGCCCCGTGCCGGCACAGGGGATTGAGCAAGCCTGATGCCAAAGGTTATTTATTTGAAATAAAATAAATAATTTTTATATTTGCCGCAGGGCAGGCGGCAGCTTATGCCGTTTGCGGCACACCCTTTCCGCGGTGAGGAATGATTTGACAAAGCCCCCTTAACACATTGAAAATAAGGCACCGACATAGATTTCACATTCTCACCGGGAACGGCAACCGGCCTTCCCTTTGTCCTGAGAAACAACCCTGCACAGATCCCTGGGAGTTTTTGTAATGCGCGTGCTTAAATTCGGCGGTACGTCAGTAGCCGACGCCGGGCGCTTTGAAAATGTTGCCGACATCGCCCTGGAAGAGGCCCAAAAAGAGCGGATCGCCTTAGTGCTCTCCGCCCCGGCGAAGATCACGAACCTGCTCGTGGCGCTCGTCGGAGCCTGCGTGTCAGGCTCAGACGGCGCCCAGGAGACCGCGGCGATCCGCGGCATCGTCGAACCTATTTTTGAGACTTTGGCAAAGAAACACTCAGGCTACGATCTTGAGGGAGTGAGGCGCGAGTTTGAGACGACCATGGCGCTGATCTCAAGGCGCGTGCAGGGCGCTGCCATGTTAGGCGAGTGCCCCGAGAGCGTGCAGGCGTTCGTCGAATCCCGCGGCGAGACGTTCTCCATCGCGATCATGAACGCGCTGCTCCGCTCTCGCGGCCAGAAAGTGCGCATCGTCAACCCCGTCTCGGTGCTCGTGGCAGAAGGCGGCATCCTCGAGTCCTCCGTGAACATCGACGCTTCAAAAGAGCGCTATGAAGCCCTGGAGGACGATCCCGAGGCAATAACGCTGATGGCGGGCTTTGCAGGCGGTGACGCCGCCGGGCGCACTGTGCTCTTAGGCCGCAACGGCTCTGACTACTCGGCCGCGTGTCTGGCGGCGATCTCCGGGGCTTCGTGCTGTGAGATCTGGACGGACGTCGACGGCGTCTACAGCTGCGATCCGCGCCTCGTGCCCGATGCCGTGCTGCTGCAGCGCGTGTCCTACAAAGAGGCCATGGAGCTCTCGTATTTCGGCGCCAAAGTGCTGCATCCGCGCACCATCGCTCCGATCGCGCGCTACCGCATCCCCTGCCTTATAAAAAACACCGGCAATCCGCACGGCGAGGGCACGCTGATCACCGAGGAATCTGATCTCTCTGTGCCCATAAAAGGCATCTCCGATCTCAAGAACATCTCGCTCATCAACGTCTCAGGCCCGGGCATGAAGGGCATGGTCGGCATGGCAGGGCGTCTGTTTACCGCCGTGTCGCGCGCGGGGATCTCCATCGTGCTCATCACGCAGTCCTCCTCTGAGTACTCGATCTCGTTCTGCATCCAGACGAGCGATCTCATGCGCGCCCGCCGCACCATCGAAAACGAGTTCCGCCTCGAGCTCAAGGACGGGCTGCTCGATCCGGTCGAGATCACGGACAAGTGCGCCATCATCTCCGTAGTCGGCGACGGCATGCGCACGCTCTGCGGCACCTCGGGAAGGTTCTTCAGGGCGCTGGCCGAGGCCAACATCAACATCAGCGCCATCGCCCAGGGCTCGTCGGAGCGCTCGATCTCCGCGGTGATCGCCGCCGACAAGGTCGAGGAGGCCATCACGGTCTGCCACTGCGCGTTCTTCAGCTCGCGCCAGGTGCTCGATCTCGTGATCCTGGGCGTGGGCGGCGTGGGTTCGGAACTGCTGTCGCAGATCAAAAAACAGCATGAGACGCTCTATGAAAAACAGGGCATCGACATCCGCATCGTCGGCATCGCCAACTCGAAGCATTTCCTGGCAGACGCCGCGGGGCTCGATCTCGACAGCTGCAAAGAGCGGCTCGTAAACGGGGACGAGCCGCCGTTCTCGCTGGAGGCCGTGGCGCGGCTGACGCATGACAGCCACCTCGTAAACCCGATTTTGGTCGATTGCACCTCCGATGACCGCCTGGCGCTCTCCTACTGCGATTTCATGAAAGCCGGGCTGCATGTCGTGACGCCGTCCAAGAAGGCGAACACCGGCTCTTACGATTACTACTTAAGGCTCAGGGAGTGCGCGCGGCGCTGCCACCGCAAGTTCCTCTACGAGGCCAACGTCGGCGCCGGGCTGCCGGTGATCTCGACGCTGCAAAACGAGCAGGCCGCAGGCGATCGCTTAATCGAGTTCTCCGGCATCATGTCCGGCACGCTCTCTTACATCTTCGGCCTGGTCGAGGACGGCGCCGCGCTGTCCCAGGCCACGCGCATGGCCTATGAGATGGGCTACACCGAGCCGAACCCCCGCGATGATCTCGAGGGCACGGATGTGGCGCGCAAGCTTTTGATCTTAGCCCGCGAGTGCGGCTTTAAGCTAGAGCTCGCGGACGTGAGCGTGCAGAGCGTCGTCGGGCGCGAACACCTCAAGGGCGCGAACGCGCAGGAGGTGCTTGAATCGCTCAAAGGCGCGGACGCGGCATTTGCGCAAAAGGTCGCGCAGGCCAAAAAAGAGGGCAAAGTGCTGCGCTATGTGGGCTCGATCCGCAACGGGCGCTGCGAGTGCTCCGTCACTGCGGTCGGCCCTGACAGCCCGCTTTACAAGGTGCGCGGCGGCGAGAACGCCCTGGCGTTTACCACGGCCTACTATCAGCCGATCCCGCTGGTGGTGCGCGGCTACGGCGCCGGCACGGCCGTCACGGCCGCGGGCGTGCTCTCTGACGTGCTGCGCCTGCAAAACTGGACCCGCGAACTGTGAGCTTTACAAGGAGCAATTAAATGAGCGTTGTGTACCGCGCCTACGCGCCGGCTTCGGCGGCGAACATTTCCGTGGGCTTCGATCTTTTGGGCATCGCCTTAAAGCCTGCAGACGGCAGCGTGCTGGGCGATGAGATCTTCATCCAAAAAGGTGAGGAGGGCTCAGGCTGCGCCCTTACCTGCTCAGGCCGCTTTGCCAGTGTTTTGCCCGCCGATCCCCGCGAGAACATCGTCTATGACGCCTATCTCCTTTACAAGGAGGAGGCGCAAAAAAAAGGCTTTGAAGCCCTCGATGTCAAAATGGAGCTTAAAAAGAACCTGCCGGTGTGCTCGGGGCTGGGTTCCTCGGCCTCGTCGGCCGTGTGCGCCATCGTGGCGCTTGACACGGTAAACGGCGGGAAGTTCACGGACGCCGAGCTCATCGTGATGATGGGAAAGCTTGAGGGCAAGATCTCAGGCTCAGTCCACTATGACAACGCCGCCCCGAGCTTTTTTGGCGGCATGCAGCTCATCACCGGGGAGAACGGCGTGATCTCGCAGTCGCTGCCGCTCTTTGAGCGCTGGTACTGGGTCTCCTGCTTCCCGGGCATCAAGGTCTCGACCAACGCCGCGCGCAGGATCCTGCCTGAGTCCTATCCGCGGCACACCGTCATAGATTTCGGCCGCCGGCTCGCCGCGTTTGTCTCAGCCTGCTACCGCCAGGACGAGGCTTTGGCCGCATCCTGCCTCAAAGACGTCATCGCCGAGCCTTACCGCGAGAGCCTGATCCCGCACTTCAAAGAGGCCCGCGAGGCCGGCAAAGAATTCGGGGCGCTGGCCACCGGGATCTCTGGATCGGGATCTTCGGTGTTCTCGGTGTTCACCTCGCTTGAAGGCGCGCAAAAGATGCAGGCGTGGCTTGAACAGAACTTTATCGCCAACGGCGACGGCTTCTGCCATATCTGCAAGGCCGACGCCGATGGCGCCGTCGCCGCGCGCGTTGCCGAAAACTGATCGTTTAAGGAAAAACCATGGAATTATTCAACCTCAAAGATCACGCACAGAAAGTCTCGTTCTCCGAGGCCGTCATCAAGGGCATCGGCCATGATCAGGGGCTGTTCTTCCCCGATCGCATCGAGCCTTTTTCAAATGATGAGATTGCGATGCTGTTAAAGCTGCCGCTCGTGCCGCGCTCGCAGCGCATCCTGCGCCATTTGATCGGCGACGAGCTGCCGGAGCTTGAGGACATCGTTGCCGACGCCTTCACGTTCCCCGCGCCTTTGGAGCCTGTCACCGAAAACACTTACTGCCTGCAGCTTTTCTGCGGCCCGACGCTGGCGTTCAAGGATTTTGGCGCGAGGTTTTTGGCCCGGGTGCTCGGGGCGGTGCGCGGGGGCCGGCACCTGACGATCCTCACTGCGACCTCCGGGGACACCGGCGCGGCCGTGGCCGCGGCTTTCCTCGATCAGCCCGGCATCGACGTCGTTGTGCTCTATCCTAAAGGCAAGATCTCCGCGCTTCAGGAAAAGCTCATCGCCACTCTCGGGCACAACGTGCGCGCCGTCGAGGTCGACGGGATCTTCGATGAGTGCCAGGATCTCGTAAAGCGCGCCTTTGACGATGAGGAGTTCCGCACCCGCATTGGACTGAACTCGGCCAATTCCATCAATATCGCAAGGCTCCTCGCCCAGGTCACCTATTATTTTGAGGCCGCCGCGCAGCTTACAGAGCAGCAGCGCGATCACCTCGTGTTCTCCGTGCCCTGCGGCAATTTTGGCGATCTCACCGCCGGCCTTATCGCCAAAGCTTTGGGACTTAAGTCGCGCTTCGTGATCGCCTGCAACGCCAACGACACCGTGCCGCGCTATCTTGAAAGCGGCAGGTGGGATCCGCATGAGACCATCCCCACGCTCTCAAACGCCATGGACATCTCGCGCCCGAACAACTGGCCGCGCGTTGAGGCTCTGGTGAAGATGCAGGGCTGGAGCTTAAAAGACTTCGACTGCGGGACGCTTGGCGACGAGCGCACGGAGCAGTCCATGCGCGAGGTTTACGCCAAATCCGGCAAAGTGATCGAGCCGCACGCGGCGATCGCCTGGAAGATCTTAGAGCAGCATTTAAAGCGCGGCGAGACCGGCGTGTTCCTCGGGACGGCGCACCCTGCGAAATTCAAGCAGGCCGTCGACCGTATCCTGGGCACGGACATCGCCCTGCCTGAGGCGCTGGCGCAGCGCGCGGCGCTGCCCTCGCACGCAACGGAAATGAAGCCTGACTATGAAACGCTTAAAGCCTTTGTGCTAAAAGAGCTCGGGCTGTGATTTAGGAGAGATTTAAATGGCAGAGAGCAAAGACACGGCGCAGGAAAAAACCGCGGAGGTTCAGGTGCCCCCTGAGCTCGAGAACGTCCCTGAGCGCGCGGATCTTAAGGCGCAGGCGCTATCGGAGATCAGCTTTGACGATCCATCGCTGTCACTAAGCTACGGGGCCAAGGCCATGGGCGGCATCGCCGCCTTTGCCGACACCGTGCTCTCCAAAGTGCGCGTCAAGGACGCCGGCGAGGCGGGGGCCGATCTAAGCTCGCTGCTCTCGCAGGTGCGCAGCGTCGATGTCACGGCTGTGGGCGAGAAGAAAGGCTTTTTAGCCTCGCTGCCGTTTTTGGGCGGGCTTTTTGACAAGGGCGCGCAGGCGCTTGCCAAATTCGACACCGTCTCAGAGCAGGTCGGCAAGATCGCCGCAAAGCTTGAGGACGCGCAGCTCTCGCTGCTTAAGGACATCGAGGTTTTAGAGCAGCTGTTCGCGCGCAACAGCGAGCTTTACGGCACGCTCACCGCGTATATCAGCGCCGGCGAGCAGAAACTCAAAGAGGCCCGCGAGGTCACGCTGCCAAAGATGGAGCAAAAGGTCAACGAGAGCAAGGATTCTTTTGAGGCGCAGAAGCTGCGCGACTTTGCCGACACCTTAAACCGCTTTGAGCGCCGCCTGCATGATCTCAGGCTTTCGCGCACCATCACGCTGCAAAGCGCCCCGCAGATCCGCATGATCCAAAACAACGATCGCACGTTGGCCGAGAAGATCCAGACGTCGATCCTCGCGACGATCCCCATCTGGAAGAACCAGCTGGTGCTCGCGCTCTCCGCGGGCAGTCAGCGCCAGGCGGCCAAGCTGCAGCAGGATGTGGCGGACACCACAAACGCCATGCTAAAAAAGAACGCGCAGATGCTGCATGACGCCACGGTGGCCACGGCCACCCAGGTCGAGCGCTCCGTCGTGGACATCGAGACGCTCAAGCAGTCTCAGGCCTCGCTTATCAGCACCATCGAGGAGACGCTTAAGATCGCGCAGGACGGCCATGAGCGCCGCATGCAGGCCCAGAGCGAGCTTGAAAGCATGGAAGGCGATCTCAGGACCCGTTTAAGCTCGCTGGCCGTCAAGGCCCGCGAGCAGGCCATCGCGCAGGCGCACACCGCAGGCGCCTCCGCCACGGCGCAAAAACAGGAGTAAGGCCTCATGGGCGAAGCACGTTCAGGGGATGGCGAGGGGAGCTTTTTTGAGCGCGGCAAGACCGCGCTTTTGAGGATCCTCGGGCATGCAGGGTTCCTGGCAGCCTCGGCGTTTTTTACGTACTTTGCAGGCGGCGGGGCCTTTGACTGGACGGCCCTCTACCTGGCCCTGGTGCTGCTGCTGCCCCTGCCGCACGGCTCTTTGGGCAATCCGCTTTTCAAGTGGCCGGTTTTGGCAGGTTTGGCCGGCGCCGCCGGAGCGTTTTTCGCCGGGGTGCCGTGGGCGCTGGCCGCGTTCTCAGGCGGCATCGTCACGTTCGCCATCCGCAGGATCTTCTACGGAGGCCGCCACCCGTGGGAGTGGTCGGCGCTTTTGGGCATAGCTTTGGGGCTTATGTGGAAGCGCCCGGAACTGGGGACGCTTTTAAGCCCGCTTCCGGCCGGTGCTCTGGCGGCCGCGCTTGCAGGCGGGTGCCTGTTAACCCGCCTGGGGCAGCGTTCTGAGGAGAATAAAGCCCGGCTTGAGTTTATCTCGGGCATACTCGACACTTTTGAGTCCGCCTCAGGCGACGAGCGGTTGCCGCAGGAGCTGCGCCAGGCCGCGGGCGTGCTTGACAAAGAGTTTCGGGCGCTGTTAAAGCTGGCCCCGGAGCTTAAAGCCAAAAGCCCGCAGCTTGAGAAGGCCTCAAACATCGCCGTCAGCCTCAATCTCATCTCAGGAAGCACCGTCGGCGGCAGCGGCGGCACGTTTAAGAGCAATACCGAGCGCAATATGGCCTGCCAGGCGCTGGCAAGCGGGATCCGCGAGGCCGCGGCGCAGCTTGCCCAGCAGGTGCGCATCCTAAGCGACGCGCAGCCTCGGCATGGGACTGAGGAGCAAAGCGCTGAGAAAAAGCCGCAGCAGCCGCGCGATGCTTTCTCAGAGTTTGACGACAAGGCGCAGGAGCTTTTAAAGCTCTCAGCCAGGCTGCCTGATGACGCCTCGGCGCCTTTAGGGCGGATCGTCAGCGCCGCGGCGCAGATCATCACGAGGCTGCGCGAAGAACCTGATTCAGCCTCAGCCTACACGGCTTTCCTGCGCCGCTACCTTAAAGCGGCGCTCTCGGTATCCCGGGGCTATGAGCGCCTGTGCAAAGATCCGGATGCCTCACAGACGCGCCAGGCGGCGCTCGATCGCGCGGAGGCGCTGCTTTCGCGCATGGCTTCGGTATTTGAGGAGGAGCTCAAGAGCATCGCCGAGAACGACACGGCGGAGTTTGACGCCGAGCTCAAATCGTTCGACGATTTCATGGACATGCAGGGCCGCGGCCAGCGCTGAGGGCGCCTGCGCTTTTTGATCCCCCAAAACGCGCCTTTTTCATGTTAAAACCGTGTTAAGACCCTGTTAAAATAAGCGCGTTCTTATTGATCGCTTGTTCCCGGGATCCCATATGACGACGGTCTTTCTGGTTCTCACGGTGATGCTGCTCCTGCTCTCCGCGCTCGACCTCTTCGTGGGCGTCAGCAACGACGCCTCAAATTTCTTAAGCTCAGCCGTGGGCACGCGTATCGCCCCGATGGCCGTGATCATCTCCGTGGCCGCTTTGGGCGTGCTCTCAGGCGCCTCCTCGTCCTCAGGCATGATGGAGATCGCGCGCAAAGGCATGTTCTACCCTGAGATGTTCACGTTCTCGCAGATCATGCTGGTGTTCGCCTCCGTGATGATCTCAGACGTGCTGCTGCTCAACGTCTTCAACTCCCTGGGACTGCCCACCTCGACCACCGTTTCGGTGGTCTTTGAGCTTTTGGGGGCCTCAACCTGCGCGGCTTTTTTCGCGGTGCACGAAGGCGGCTATGATCTGGCCGACGTCTTCTCCTACATCAAGCTCGACCGCACCGCCACCATCGTCGCGGGGATCCTGCTCTCCGTGGTTATAGCCTTTGTCACCGGCGTGTGCGTGCAGTTTGTGTGCAGGCTGTTTTTCTCCTTCAGGTTCACGCGCTCCGTAAAGTGGTTCGGCGGCCTGTTCACGGGGATCTCGCTTACCGCCATTTGCTATTTCCTGCTCGTAAAAGGCGCGCACGGGGCCTCGTTTATGAAGCCGCAGTGGCTTGAGTGGATGGACGCGAACACCTCGCTGCTGCTGTGGGCGATCTTCGCTGTATGGTTTGCCGCAGGGCAGGTAATGGCCTTTGCCGGACTTAACATCTTCAGGCTCATCGTGCTCTCGGGCACGTTCGCGCTGGCCTTCTCCTTTGCCGGCAACGATCTTGTAAACTTCGTGGGCGTGCCTCTGGCCGCGCTTGACAGCTTTAACGCCTGGAGCGTTACCGGCAGCGATCCCGCGGCGTATTACATGAACGTGCTAAACGCCGTCTCCGGCACTGACACGCTGTGGCTGGCGGCCGCGGGCGCCGTGATGTGCGTGACGCTCTTTGTCTCCAAGAAAGCCCGCCACGTGGTGCAGACGACGGTCAACCTCTCCTCAAGCTCCTCAGGCGAGCACGAGCAGTTTGGCGCCTCGGCCGTGGGGCGGGTGCTCACGCGCCTGGGCCTTAGCGTGTCGCGCGCCGTCTACAGCGCGACGCCGCGGCTTTTGAAGGTGCTGATCGCCGGGCGCTACCGGCGCGCGCAGGTGCGCAAGGGCGAGGCGCCCATGCCTTTTGACTGCGTGCGCGCCAGCGTCAACCTCGTCGTGGCCTCGGCTTTAATCTCGGTCGCGACCTCGTTAAAGCTCCCGCTCTCCACGACTTACGTGACGTTCATGGTGGCCATGGGCTCGTCGTTTGCCGACGGCGCGTGGGATCGCGAGAGCGCCGTGTATCGCATCTCCGGCGTGATCACCGTGATCGCCGGCTGGTTCCTCACCGGCATGTGCGCCTTCAGCTTCGCCGCGCTCATCTGCTCCGTCAATTTCCTCTCAGGGGGTTACAGCGTCTTTGTGCTCATCCCCGCGGTGTTCGCGGTGATCGTCTGGACGAACTTCATCAAAAAGCCGCGCGCGGACAGCACGGCCATGCTGCTCAGATCAGGAAGCGACGACGGCATCTTGCAGGCTGTGTGCAAGGCCGTGCCCCAGTATTACGCCCAGGAGCTTGAGACCGTGCGCCGCACGCTCACCGCCTTCTTTGAGGACAACGAGTTCTCGCTGCGCCGGGCGCGCAACAAGTCCTCGAATATCCTGGAATCGGTGTCGGAGAACCGGTCTGCGTACTATTCCATGGCCGCAGCCGATCAAATGCCCGGCCGCAAGAAAGAGCAGGGCGGATCGGCCGACGCGCGCTTTTTCTTCTATCTGGTGTTCTCCAACATGCGCGAGGCCGCCAAATCCGTGCGCTACAGCTGCGATCAGGCCGTAAGCCACATCGCCAACCGCCACAGCGTGTTCCAGGGCGAGATGAAGTCGAGCCTCTTTGAGCTCTTAAAGCGCCTGGAGCGCATCGGGCAGGATGTCGGCGCGCTGGCGCAGGATCCGAGCGCCGAGCACGCCGAGGCCCTGGCGCGCCACAACCGCAAGCTCAACCGCGACATCGACCGCTGCCAGATGGACATGGTCAAATCCATAGGCCATGAGCGCATCTCCATGCACTCCTCCGAGATGTACCTGACGTTCCTGCAGGGCATGCGCGATTTTGCCAACCGCTTTACCGCCGTGGGCATGCAGCAGCGCGCGCTCTCTGAACTTGTAAGCGGCGACGCCTCCGACGCGCTTTCCGTCATGCCGCAGACGCTGCCTCAGGCCCCCGAGGCTGAGGCCGCGGAGAACGGCGCCGATGCTGAGCCCCAGGCCGCGCCTGTTCATAAGAGTGCATCTTCAAAAATCTCACCTGCCGCGCCTGAACTTAACGGCGCCCCGGAGCCGCATCTGACCCCGGTCACTCTCCCGCCTTCGCCTGCCGCCACAGACGAGGGAACCGGGCCCAAATCACGCTGACGTTTGCCGTCAAGACGCATGCCGATCCGTTTTTAAGTGACTGTATAGTTTTCGCTA
>DKSD01000004.1 GCA_002473165.1 Succinatimonas sp. UBA7265 | reverse complement strand
CGCCGCGATCTCTGGAAAATCCACTCGGGGTTTGCCGGTGCCGCGGCAAATACCAGGTGATCCTGCTGCACGATCCCTCACCTGACACCCTGCCGTTTAGCGTCGCGGCGCCGGAAGGCGCGCGCCTGTTAAAGCGCCTTGAAGATGATTTTGCACAGGCGCTGTGCAAGGCGCCTGCCCTAAATGATGCCGGGATAAAAGCACTGCGAGAGACGGCGCGGCACAAAAGCCTTGACGGGAGGTTTAAAGGAGATCTGCTCTGCTGCGGCCTTAAGGCGCGAAATCCGGGCGGCATGCGGCGCGTAGCAGATGCCTGCCGGTGATGACAGAGGATCCAAAGATCATCGCCGCGGCGGTTTTACGGACGATCCCGCGGCATGGGAGACGCTCCAGGCGATCGCGAAATTTGGCGGCACAAAGCGTCTATTGTGAACGAGGCTGTCTGGAAGCGCCTGATAGCAGATCTTCAGGATCGTGATGTCAGATCATCCACACCGGCACCGCAAAATTTTCGGCGTCAACGGCGGTCAGCTGCTCCCTGGTGCAGATCACCGCACCGTATCCCCTTTTAAGAGTGCCGCGATCCAAAACCTCAAACGCTTTTACAAGTTCGCTGCCCGGATTTGCGGTGCGCTTGATCTCAATAGGGCTGACGACGCCGTTCTGTTCTGTCAGCAGATCGATCTCCAGGCCGTCACGATCGCGGTAGTACCAGAAATTTCCTGGCACTGCGCTGTTATAAAAAGTTTTCCTGATTTCAGATACCACATAGTTCTCAAGGATGGCTCCGTTCAATGCGCCGCGCCCTAAGATTTCCGGGGTCAGATAGCCCGTCAGGAAGGCGACCAGACCGGTATCAAAGAAATAGAGCTTTGCCTGCTTGACAGTGCGTTTGAGCAGATTATTGGTGTAGGGCCTCAAGTAAAAAATTACTTCTGAAGCTTCAAGCAGATGCAGCCAGTGTTTTGCCGTCTTATCCGAGATCCCGACGTCAGCTGCGATACTGTGCGCATTGACCAGCTGCCCGACCCGGCATGCGGCCGCCCGGATAAAATCATGAAACTGCAATTTGTCGAGGCGATCGGTCATGTCGCTTACATCCCGATCAACATAAGTTGCTTCATAGCTGCTGTAAAACAGCGCCTTATCTGTATATCTGCCGCTTACAAACCCCGGCATGCTCCCGCGCCAGATCCGCTCATAAACCCCGGACAGGTCAACGGCGCTGCCATGGGCTTCACGCAGACGCAAAGAATCCGGCTCAACTAAAAAAGGGGATGCTTTGCCGTTTCCGTAGATTTCATGCTGCGACAGCGAGGGCAAATGCAAAACCGCGGTGCGGCCTGCCAGCGACTCCTGGGCCAATTTCATAAGCTGAAAAGATTGAGACCCGGTGAGCCAAAATGAACCGGGTTTTGCGCCGCTGTCCACCGCAATTTTTATGTATGAAAGCAGCTCAGGCGCGTATTGGATCTCATCTATAAGCACCGGAGGACGGTGCAGGCTCAGAAAGGTTGCCGGATCACTTCGGGCTAGTTTTCGCTCATCAAAGAAATCCAGTGTCACGTAAGCGCGCTCGGGATCCAAATGCTTAAGCAAGGTAGTTTTCCCGACCTGTCGCGGACCGCACACGAGGATGCACGAATACTCTTTTGATGTTTCGATTATTTTCTGTTCAAGATCTCGATTTATGTATTGCATAAACGGCCTTTGGTAAGTTTTTCGGCAATATTCAACCATAAGTCCATTTTAGCCGTAACTCCAAGAAAAGCAAGAAATCATAAGGGAAATACAATTGTGCGAATCCGTATCGCGCGGTATGCGCAATTTGCTTCCCGGATGTCTTCTCGGCAAAGAGATCAAAGCAGAGCGTTTCTGCATCGGGGATCAGGATCCAACGAACGAGCGAAGCGGCAGGCTTTTCATCGCCGTCAATTTTGGTTTTTTCCCCGGCGGCACACCGGCAGTTTCTCCAGTGTGCCGCCTTCTGCACGGGCACCGGCCGGGAAATGGCCTAAACGCAGTCTCAGGTTTTGCGGGTGTGCTCCGCTGCCGTGCTTCGAGGCCACAGAATCTGGCCGGACGCTCCATTGGAAGATTTTTGCAAAATTCGGATGGGAAAACTGGTTTCAGGCCTGATGGACAAATCTAATCCGGCCCTATCCGCTCAGGGCTGGCACTCGATGCCGTTTTCTTTGGCGATCTCCCTGATTTTTGCTTCGCTGGTATCGCATAAGTCAGCGATTTCAGCAAGCAGCAGCGCTTTTTTAAGCATTTTCAAGATTATACTTTTGGTAAATTTTTCGCGCTTCTTCCCGGGCTTCATCAATTACCGTAATGTAGTCCATATACGACCTCAGGCTATGCAGCTCTTTTTCTAAAGATCTTCTAAGACCAGCTGGCGGCACCTTGGCGACATCGGTTATCGGAGTGCCACGCTTATGCTGCAGGATCGGCGCATGTGACTTACCGATCCTTTAAAAATCCGACGGGATGCCCTAAAACAGCCGGCGATCAGTGCCGTTCAAAACACGTACTTGATGCCGTTTTCTTTGGCTACTTCCTTGATTTTTTCCACGCTTGACTCGCTTAAGTCAACAATCTCACCTAGCGGCTTCGCTTTTTTTAGCATTTTTAAGATGAAATTTTTGCGCTCTTCCGCACGGCCTTCCTCACGACCTTCTTTGCGACCTTCTGCACGGCCTTCTTTACGGCCTTCCTCACGACCTTCTGCGCGGCCTTCTTTACGGCCTTCGTCACGACCTTCATCTTTGGCTTCATCAAATACCCTGATGTAATCCATATACTCCTCCTGTTTTCCGGAATCGCCCTTGATCTTCTGGACTTCCTCGTCGATTTCCTTGACGAACTCATTTTGCGGATCCGCTCCGGCGCCGTTCATATAGTCCAAAAAGGCGCTGATATCCTCGCCCAGGTAACCATCCTCGTCCCCGTCTCCGCCCTTGGAGCTTAAGAAGATCCTGTAAATCCCGTCTTTTAGCTCAATTTCCTTGTTCCTGCGGCAGAAAGATCCGATCTCGTACTTTTTGCACAGGCCGTCAAAGATCGGAAAGTCGCACAGGAAAATCACATATGAGTCACCCAGCACCGAAAAGCTTTGGCGGACTGCGAGCCTTTTGAAATCCAGCATTTCAAAGTAATAGCGGCAGCGCTTGGCCATCAGCTCGTCATCCATTCCCTGCGCCTGCATCTCCACGTCGATGCGCGTTCCGGCCTCATCCTCAAGCAGGATGTCATAGCGAACACCTCTGCCCTTGTAGACGCTGTTGGTGGCCGTCTTTTCGGTTTCAAGCGTATTAATCTTCGCAATTTTGATCCCGAGGATCTTCTCTATGAGCGGCTGTGCCAGGCTCTTATGGCCAAAGACGAGCTTGAAGATGAAATCGGAGGTGATGGTCAGACATTGAGCGGTGTCACGCGCTCCTCAGGCTCTCAGCCTGATTATAGGTTGCGCAGGCGCGGCGGAAAAACCTACGCTGAGCATAAAGCTGCGAATTTTTGCCGCCTGCGTCAGGGCGGAAAGCCTTGCGGGAAACCGCTGAAGCACGGCCTCAGGCTCTGAACTTTAAAGGCGTCTTTGTGGCAAAATATCAGGATTCAGTTGTCAGCGCGTTAACACGCAGAAAAATGTATACCGGAGATAAACGGAATGTCCGCTGAAAAGACCCCTTACAACCCTCAGGAAATCGAGCCTGAAGTCCAAAAATACTGGGAAGAGCATCAGACCTTTCACGCCGTGAAAGACAGCAAAAAGCAGAAGTTTTACTGCCTCGTAATGCTGCCCTACCCTTCAGGCCGCCTGCACATGGGGCATGTCAGGAACTACGCCATCGGCGACGTCATCGCCCGTTTCCAGCGGATGAACGGCAAAAACGTCATGAACCCCATAGGCTGGGACGCCTTCGGCATGCCCGCGGAGAACGCCGCCATCAAAAACGGCCGCCAGCCTGCAGACTGGACCTATGACAACATTGCCTACATGAAAAAGCAGCTCAAGGCTTTAGGCTTTGCCTATGACTGGCAGCGCGAAGTCGCGACCTGCCGCCCTGAGTACTACAAGTGGGAGCAGAAATTCTTCGGGGAGCTGTACCGCCGCGGGCTCGTGTATAAAAAGGTCTCCACCGTCAACTGGTGCCCGGTCGATCACACCGTGCTGGCCAACGAGCAGGTCGAGGACGGCTGCTGCTGGCGCTGCGGCGCCAAAGTCGAGCAGCGCGAGCTGCCGCAGTGGTATTTAAAGATCACCGCCTACGCCGAAGAGCTCTTAAAAGATCTCGATAAGCTTGAGGGCTGGCCGGAGCGCGTGCGCACCATGCAGCGCAACTGGATCGGCCGCTCCGAGGGCTTGAACATCACGTTCAAGGTGGAGAATTCAAAGGAGACACTCACTGTCTACACCACCCGCCCTGACACATTCATGGGCGTGACCTATGTCGCCATCGCCGCCAACCACCCGCTGGCCAAAGAGGCTGCCGCCAAAGATCCGAAACTCTCCGCTTTCTGCCAGGAGTGCCTGACCCACAAGAGCTCCGAGGCCGACATCGCCACCATGGAAAAGAAAGGCATGTTCACGGGCTTTTACGCCGTGCATCCTTTAAACGGCCGCAAGGTGCCCGTCTATGTCGCGAACTTCGTGATCATGGACTACGGCACCGGCGCCGTGATGTCCGTGCCGGCCCATGACGAGCGCGACTACGAGTTCGCAAAAAAATACGGCATCGACATCATCCAGGTGATCCGGCCCCAAGACGGCTCAAAGACCGATCTCTCAAAGCAGGCCTACACCGAGCACGGCATCACCTGCAACTCAGGCGAATTTGACGGCCTGGATTTTGCCAAAGCCTCAAAAGCCATAGGCGACAAGCTCATCTCTTTAGGCTGCGGCGAGCGCAAGGTCAACTACCGCCTGCGCGACTGGTGCATCTCCCGCCAGCGCTACTGGGGCGCGCCGATCCCGATGCTCACGGTCGACGAGACCGGCGAGCTCGTGCCCGTGCCCGATGACGAGCTGCCGGTAAAGCTGCCTGACAACGTGAAGATCGACGGCGTGACCTCGCCTTTAAAGCGCGATCCGGCCTTCTACAAGACCACCTACAAAGGCAAGAGCGCCACACGCGAGACCGACACCTTTGACACGTTCATGGAATCGTCCTGGTACTTCTGCCGCTACTGCTCGCCCCGCGATGACAAAGAGATGTTCGATGAGGATGAGGCCAACTACTGGCTGCCTGTCGATCAGTACATCGGCGGCATCGAGCACGCCGTCATGCACCTGCTCTACGCCCGCTTCTTCTACAAGCTGCTGCGCGACGCCGGCATGGTCAAGAGCGACGAGCCGTTCAAGCGCCTGCTCTGCCAGGGCATGGTGCTCGCCGACGCCTACTACTACTTAGACAAAGACGGCGTGCGCAACTGGGTCTCCCCGCTTAAGGCCAACGCCACGCGCGATGACAAGGGCAATGTGGTGAGCGCCGTCGACGATGAGGGCCATGAGCTGCACCATGAGGGCATGATCAAGATGTCCAAGTCCAAGGCCAACGGCATAGATCCTGAGGACATGATCAAACTCTACGGCGCCGACACCGTCAGGCTCTTTATGATGTTCGCCTCGCCGGCCGAGCTCACGCTCGAATGGCGCCAGTCAGGCGTCGAGGGCTCGCAGCGCTTCCTGCGCAAGTTCTGGCACCAGACTGAGGATCTGATCGCCTCAGGCTCCCGCGCCGCATCCGATCCCGATAAGCTGGGCTCAGAAGGCCGCAGGCTGCGCCATGAGCTGCACTCCGTCATCGAGAAGGTCACAGACGACATCGGCCGCCGCCAGACGTTCAACACCGCCATAGCCGCCGTCATGGAGCTCTTAAACTCCGCGCAGAAATTCAAGGCCTCATCCGAGGCCGATCGCGCCCTGCTCTATGAGATCTACGATGACGCCGTGCTCATGCTCTACCCGGTAACCCCGCACATCTGCTTTAAGCTCTGGCAGATGTTAGGCCACAAGGACGCCATCGACGACGCGGCCTGGCCTAAGGCCGATCCGCAGGCCTTAAAGCCTTTGGACATGCTCCTCGTGCTGCAGGTAAACGGCAAGGTGCGCGCCCGCATCACCGTGTCCCCGGAGGCCTCGGAGGAGGAGATCAAAAAGCTCGCTTTGGAGAACGCCGAGGTCAAAAAACACACGGACGGCAAGAGCGTGCGCAAGGTGATCTACGTCAAAGGCCGCCTCGTCAATATCGTCGCCGCCTGAGGATCGCGCATGAAACACTCCGGCATCGCCTGTTTAGGCCTGGGCGCGCTGCTGCTTGGCGGCTGCGGCTTTACCATCCCCAACGAAACGCAGGTCAAAGGCGCGCTGCCGGAGCTTAACGTCACCGGCAGCTGCCGCTCCCCCTATTTTCGCGCCGTCACCGCGAAGCTGCGCCTGGCAGGCGTCAAGGTGCACACCGGCTGCGAGACGACCGATCCGCTCTCCAAAGATCCGCAGGTGCCTTCGCTTACCGTGCCCGAGCCCGGCGTGAGCGTGCCGCTCATGTCGGTCAACGCCTACCAGGGCGCCATCGAGTACAACATGATCGTCTCGACGGCCAGCGTGCTCACCGTGCCAGGCCACCGCCCGATCCTCATGCGCAACGCCATCACCCGCGCCTACATGAACAAGTCAGGGCGCGCGCTGGCTACGGCCAACGAATTTGAGAGCATGCTAAATGAGACTTACGACGAGCTGGCGCGCCAGCTCATGATCCGCCTCTCCTATTTAGGCCGCCAGAGCGATCCGGGCTCCAAAGTCCCTCAGCCCTCCGAGCTCACGGAATCCTCAGATGATCCCTCATCAAAAGTGACAGATCAGCTTCCTGCGGGCATGTCGCTGATGGACGCGCTGCGCTACCAGGCCGAGCAGGAGCAAAAGGACGCGCAGAGCGTAACGCTTGAGGAACTGCAAAACGCTCCCTCGATCCTCGATCACCGCTACGAGCTGCCCAAGACCGCCCCGAAGATGCGCAACGAGGCCCCCGAGAACGTCAGCGACGAGGGCTTCTGATGCCGCTTGCGCCCGTCTATGTGCTCTGCTGCGATGATCCGCTTCTAAAAAACGAGCGCAGCGCAGCGGTGATCGCCGCGGCGCGGCGTGAAATGCCGCAGGCCGAGCTGATGATCTTCACGGACTCGGATTTCCAGAGCAGCGGCGAGCCTAATTTGGCGAAGCTTGAGAACGAGCTCGTCGATCCCGGGCTCTTCGGGGGCGATCGCATCATCAAGATCTACCTGCGCGACTTTAAGGCCAGCCAGGTAAAAGTCATGCTGCTTATAGCGCAGCGCCTGCGCCCGGGCGTGGTCATCGTGATCGAGATGCCGCGCATCGCCGCAGCCTTCTCAAGGCTCTCCCCCAAAAAATTCGCGCCCTTTGCAAAAGGCCGGAAACCTGCGCTCAAAGCTCAGCAGGAGGCGGCGATCGCTTATTTAAAAGGCCGCGGGGCGAGCGTGGAGATCATGTACCCGCCTGAAGGAGCGGCCCTGACCTCATGGATCATGGCCCGCGCCGCCGCCTGCGGCCTGCGCTGCAGCCGCGAGTGCGCCGGCTATATCGCAGCAGGCGGCGAGGGCAACCTCATCGGCATCGATCAGAGCCTGAAAATGCTCTCCATGACGGCAGGCAGCCGCGAGCTGAGCATTCAGATGATCGACGCCGCGCTCACCCAGGATGCGCGCTTTACCGGCTTTGAGCTGGCCGCGGCGCTGCTCGCAGGCGACGGGATCCGGGCGCTTAACGTCTTAAACTCGCTCGCCTCCGGGCCTGATGATCTCCAGGAGATCACGGCGCTCATCATCAAAAACCTCGACGGCGCGCTGCGCGCCGTGCTCGCTTTGCGCAGCCAGGACACGCTCTCAGCTCAGCAGCGCAGCGCGCTCTTTATGCGCCTGGGGATCCGCTCTTTGGATCTGCAAAAAGCTGTCGGCATGGCCGCGCTTGGCATGCCCGAAAAGCTCTTGTCCTACCTTACATCAAAGCTTGCCGAGGCCTCAGCGCGCTGGTCGCAGCTGCGCGCGGACGCGGCGCTGCTGAGCCTTCAGGATCTCTGCGCTGTCGTAACTAACTTTGCGGTGATGGAGCTTGAGCCGCTGTGCTGAGGATCGGAGTGCTGGGCGGCACGTTCAACCCCGTCCACAGCGATCACCTGGAGCTGGCCTCGCGCTGCCTTAAAGCTTTGCGCCTTGACAAGGTGCTCTTTGTGCCCAACGCCTCCCCTGCCTACAAGGACACGGCGCGCGTCTCCTATTGCGATCGCCGCGCCATGCTCGAGCTGGCCCTAAAAGGGCGCCCGGAGTTTGAGATAGCCGATCTTGAAGAGGATCCGGCGGTCCACCACTACACTTACGACACCTTAAAAACGCTGCGGGGGCGGCTTGGGGAGAGGACGCCGCTCTTTTTTTTGATGGGCCTGGACTCGCTTTTGTACCTTGATGAGTGGAAGCGCGGCCTTGAGCTTGCCTGCCTGGCCTCGCTTGCCGTCATGCTGCGCCAGGGCTTTGATCTTAAATCCCCCAAAAGCGCGATCGCGCAATTTCTAAAGCGCACCGCCGTAAGCGATCAGGATCCTGAGGCTTTCTCCAAGGCGCTTTTGGATCCCTGCGGCCATACGCTGCTGCTGCACACCAGGCTGCACACCGTCTCCTCAAGCGCGCTGCGCGCCGAGCTGCAAGGCGGCCGCCGCGGCCCGCTCTGCGACCGCTACCTCTGCCCTGAGGTCGCAGCCTACGCCCTCGCGCACCGCCTTTACTGACGCTCTCCGCGCGCCCGGGCTTTTGCGAAAAAGCAGGGCATCAATTATCATGGATTTTAAAAGCAAAACAGACAGATCATAAGGAGCGCGCATGGCAGTGCGGACACAAAACGTCCTGAAACTTATCCCGGAAGCCCGCGATTTTGCAGAGCTCATCAAGGCAGGCGGTTATTACGTCGACAAGACTCCTTACTTAAAGGAGATCTTCGAGTTCAACAGCAGAGTGCTCATCATTCGTCCTGACGGCTTTGGCAAGACGCTCATGATGAGCGCGCTGAGGCATTTCCTTGAGACGGACTATGAACACCCCGGCGACACCTCAAAACAGCGCGAGCTCTTCAAGGGCCTGAAGATCCTCGAAGACCAGGATTTCTGCGAGAAGCACCTGGGACAGCACCCCGTGGTGTTTTTCGCGCCCAAACCCGCCGGCGGAGACACCTTTGATCAGGCTTATAAAGGGCTGTGCGAGGACATCAGCAGCCTTTACGGAGAATTCAGCTGGCTGCTTCACAGCGACAGGCTTGATGAGGACGAAAAACGG
>DKSD01000072.1 GCA_002473165.1 Succinatimonas sp. UBA7265 | reverse complement strand
CATTTCGTCAGAACTTAGGTTCACTTTGCCTGTTTTGCGGTTTTCTGCATCGTTACCGTGAAATTTTGCCCTAACTTAAGCGCCAGGCGGCAAACGCGCCGGTAGCAGGCACCGCAGCAGAGCAGGCAAAGGTTTGTCACTGTTCCAAAAAAAAGTCTGAATATGTAAAAAACCACAAAAAACACGATGTTGTTCACATGTCACCGATTTTTTTTTCTAATGAAAAATGCCAGTTGTCCGATAATGAAATGGCGCGGGACTGTTAGCCGCGCCGTGCAGTTGTTTTGAGATCTATGGATTAAGTGAGGGGGATTGAATGAACGGAAAGAGCACCAGCGTTCGGGCAAGGTTAATTTGGGCGTTTGCCATCATGGGCATTCTCACGTTAATCCTCGCGGGAACGGCCATCAGAAACATCTATAACAACAAGACCGTGGCAAGTTATGCCCAGTGGACGCTCGAAGAGCGCTACGGGCGCATGCGCCGCACCCTCGACGATGTCTACCAGCTGCACATGAAGATCCAGGATCTCGTCAGCGGCACCCTGGCCGCCGATGACGCCACCTTCAAAGATCTCGACAGCTGCATGAAGAAATTCCAGGATGCGGCCAAGGCCATGCAGATGACCCGCTATCCCAAGATCATCGGACCCATCAAAGAAGCGGCGCTCAAATACGATGATCTCTACCGCAAAGAAGTGGTGCCGGCGGTGCAGGCAGGTGATCTCAGCAAGGCCAAAGCGCTGTATGAGTCCAGCCTGGCGGCTTTGTATTATCCGATCAGCTACAACATCTCCAACGTCATCGACAATCAGATCAAGGGCGTGGACGAGCAGGTAAAGTCCATCTCATCCAATGTTCCGCTCATCGTGACCATTGTGGTGGCGGTGATCGCGTTGCTGTTGTGCGTCATCCTGGGCATCACGGTGCCTGAGTCCATCCGCAAGGCCGTGGCCAAGGTTTCCGAGTGCATGAAATGGCTGGCCGAGGGCGATCTCTCCAAGGCTATCAAGACCAAGCGCACCGACGAGTTCGGCAGCATCTTAAGCCAGATGGAAGGCGTGCGCTCCTCATGGCATGATCTCGTGTCCATGATCCAGGAAGCCAGCACCCAGATTACCTCGAACATGCAGGAGATCCGCGAGAGCTCCGAGCGCACGAGCAAGGCCGCGCAGGACACTGAATCCCGCGCCCTGACCGTGTCGGCCGCCTCCGATGAGATGGTTTCCACGACCGCCGACATCGCCAAGAACTGCGAGAACGCCGCCGCGGCCGCCGAGGAGTCGCGCAAGACCACCGATGACGGAGTCAAGGAAGTGCAGGCCACCATTGACGGCATCCGCGAGCAGGTGGACAAGTCGCAGCAGGATGCCCGCCACATCCAGGCGCTCGTCGATCAGTCCCAGAAGATCGGCATGATCGTTCAGACCATTGAGGACATCGCCTCGCAGACCAACCTCCTGGCCCTGAACGCCGCCATTGAAGCCGCTCGCGCCGGCGAGGCCGGCAAGGGCTTCGCCGTTGTGGCCGATGAGGTGCGCGCCCTCGCCTCCCGCACCGGCTCATCCACGCAGCAGATCACGAAGATGGTCGCGCAGATCCAGACTGATGCCAACACGGCCAACGAGTCCATGACCTCTTCGCTGTCGAACATGAACTCGCTTGCCGAGAAGACTGAGAGCGTGCAGGCGCTGCTCCAGCAGATCATCGACAAGGTCTCAGGAGTGAACAGCAAGATCACCCAGATCGCCACGGCCGCCGAAGAGCAGACGACCGCCACCTCCGAGATCTCCACGAACATGCAGAACATTACGTCCGCCGCGAAGAGCCTCGCTGCTGAGGTAAGCCATACCGATGAGCAGGTGACGGATTCCTCGTCCAAGATGGACGAGCTCAACGAGATGGTAAACCGCATCAAGCTCGCCTGATCCTCTGCGAGCCTTTCAGATCCCCGGCGCCCTGCAGGCCTGGGGATTTTTTATGCCGCGGCGGGCGCTGCCCATTCCCCGCGGCAGCGTATGTTGTGCGGGCAGCCCGGGATCGGTTTTTATAAATTTCACAAGATCATAGACATAACGTATAACAAAATTTCTGCAATCGGTGACGGAGATCTCATTGAGCCGCACACACGTTTGCACACTTGCATACTTTTCATATACTCATAAACCGAACAGGCAGCAAAATCTCGCGGAACCGCTTTGGCGCACGATCAAAAATATTCAGCTAAAAATATTCCGCCTGCAAAAACAGAACATACGCCTGTCCGCATAAGGAGTTTTCGATGGCACTTAAGAAGAAGGGGCTGAGCGTCAGCGGCAGGCTGCTGCTCTCCTATGTCCTGTTCGCGCTGCTCACGCTCGTGCTGGCAGGCACGGCGCTTGCCAACATCTACAACAACCGCCAGGTGGCCGCGTTTACCGGCAGCACCCTGGAGACCCGTTACGATCAGACGAGGCAGACACTCGATCTCATCCATGACGCGCATGCTTTGATCGCGCTGATGGTCGCCCAGCCTACCGAGACGAACGAGGAACACCTCTCGCAGGTAGACGATCTGTTAAAGAAGTTTGTTGCCGCCTCCGGCAAGCTCGAGGAAAAGCTCTATCCCAAGGAAGTGAAGATCATCCGCGAGATGGGCCAGGAATACGAGGATCTTTACACCCGGCAGATCAGGACGTCGCTTGTGGATTACGCGGCGCGCGTCGTGGCCAAGAAACTCTTTGAAACTCAACTGGGCACGCGTTATGTGGAGATCAACTATAACCTTTGCAAAATCAGCGGCAGCCAGATCGCCGCGGCCGACAACGCCGTCAAGTCCATCACCAGCAACACCCCACTCGTCATCACACTGGCTGTGGCTGTGCTGGTGCTGCTCACTTGCGCGTTCTTAGGCTATATCATCCCTTATTCCATCCGCAAAGCCATCAAACATGTGTCCGACAACACCAAGAGGATGGAAAACGGCGATCTCTCCCATGAGATCCTGACCCGCCGCTATGACGAGTTCGGCGAGATCCTGCGCAACCTCGAAGCGATGCGCCGCTCCTGGCATGACACCATGACGAGGATCCGTGAGGCCAGCGTCGGCGTCAACGGCGACATGGATGAGATCCGCGCCGCCTCAGAGCGCACCATCGCCGGCGCCAAGACCGCCCAGGGCCGCTCGGTCACGGTGGCGGCCGCCGCAGATGAGCTCGTGTCCACCACGGCCGATATCGCCAAGAACTGCGAGACCGCCGCCGCCTCAGCCCAGAATTCGCACAAGACCACGGAGCAGGGCGTCGATCAGGTCACCGGCACCATCGATCTCATCCGCATGCAGGTCGACAAGACCAGCCAGGATGCCAAGTACCTGCAGACCCTGGTCGATCAGACCCAGAAGATCGGCACGATCGTGCAGACCATCGATGACATCTCTTCGCAGACGAACCTGCTGGCGCTCAACGCCGCCATCGAGGCCGCCCGCGCCGGCGAGGCCGGCAAAGGCTTTGCGGTCGTGGCCGACGAGGTGCGCGCCCTGGCCTCGCGCACCGGGCAGTCCACCCACGAGATCGCCGAGCTTGCAGAGCGCATCCAGTCCGATGCCAACACCGCCAGCGAATCCATGCAGTCTTCGCTTACGAACATGAATGATTTGGCCGAGAAGACCGGCGGTTTGCAGGATCTCTTAAAGAAGATCATCGAAGGCGTGGCCGGCGTGAGCTCGCAGATAAGCCAAATCGCTTCGGCGGCCGAGCAGCAGAGTACCGCCACCTCGGAGATTTCCAACAACATGCAGGACATCACCGGCGCCCTGAACAACCTCAACGATGAAGCGGCAGTCACCGGCAATAAGCTCTCGGATTCGGCTGAAAAGCTCTCGGATCTCGACCGAATGGTCGACAGCATCCGCCTCCAGTAGCTGTTGTAAAACAAGTTCAGGCCACGCCATGGAGTTATCCCGGCGGGGCCTGATGTTTGTTTTTGGGGAATTTGCAGTAATTAATCCGCTCTGTTTGGGCTCAGAGCGGTTTTTCGGCGCACTTTTAGTAATCGCAGCTTAGATTGTTTTCTTTGGCGATCTTCCTGATCAGTTCCTTTGACGCGGAATTGATCCTGGCTATGGCATCCAACGAGATCTTCTCTTTGAGCATGCCGATGATGCAAGACTTAGTGGCTTTCTCTTCGCCACGCTTCTCGCCGATCTCGATGCCCTCGGCCTTGCCTATATCGATGCCCTCGGCTCTGCCCTGGTCATAGATGCGTTCGTCGCGTTCCTCTTTGAGCATGATAAATGACATTTTGCCGCTCTCCTCCTTTGTCCTGGGATCACTGTTAATTTTACGCACTTCTTCATCGATTTCGCTGAGGAAACCGCCTTTGGCCTCGCCGCCGTTCATGTAGTCAAGAAACGCCCGCAGCTCGCGGTCAGTCCTGCGATCCTGTTTGCCTTTCGAGCTTAAAAAGATCTTAAATGAGCGATCCTTGAGCTTCAGCCTGCGGTCTTCCTCGCAGATGTTCCTGAAGGTATATCTGCTCCGGCGGCCGCCAAAGATCGGAAAGGCGCACAGGAAGATGACGTACGACTTTCCCAGCACCGGGAAATTCTCGCCTTTTGACAGCGTGTGCTGATCAAGCCGCGACTGGTAAT
>DKSD01000093.1 GCA_002473165.1 Succinatimonas sp. UBA7265 | reverse complement strand
TGACAGGGAACACTTCATATCAGTTGTAAGGATCGTCCTCCTCCAGCAGACTGAACCCCAGAATGTTGACGGTGCTTACCGGTTTGAGCTCCTGATAGTCCTCGCCGAGTCTGAGGTTTCCCACGTAGAGCTTTGCCCAGTAGTAGAGGGTGCGCCGCAGCATGTTGGCTTCGTTGGCCACCTGGACTTCTATGTCTGCGGTCTCGCCGGTGTCAAGGACGCAGGCCACGTCAAAGCGGGAGAGTTTGGCCTCCCTGGATTCAGCCCGGGCTTCGCTCTCAATGAAAGAGAGATCTTTTACCGTGCGCCCGTCAGACTCGGAAAGCAGCGCGCTCAGAAAGTCTATGGTGATGGCCTTGCGCTTCTCGCTGCCGAAGACGAATTTAAACAGCACATCGTTGAGCGCCGAGACGCCGGAGGATTTGAGACGGCGCGCCATTTCCTTTTGCTGTTGCTCGCTGATTTTGGTCATGTAAGTTCAATCCTTGTACGAAATTTTGAAAACGCTTACTTTGAAGCATTGGAGCGCGAAAGTCAATGCTGAAGCCGAAATTTTTGGACAGCGGCGGCAGCCAGCTGACATAAAACTTAAGGCGAAGAAGAATGAAACAGTCGGACGATCCTAAAAAGTTCGCCTGACTGCTATACCCGATACCCCGGGAGCCAGATTTTCAGAAGACGGAAAAAGCGGGACAGAGGAATGCCGTCAGAGCATGCTGCGCCGGTGCCACCAGTAAGGTCCAGGCGCGCCGATCCCGTCCCAGAGCATGCCGTCAGACACCGGGGCCGAGAAGAACTCGTCGTCGGGGAAGAGACTGTCCCAGGATGGGATGTCGTATTTGAGCTGCGCCTCGGGATTTTCAGTTTTAGGTCCCAGGCCGTCTGAGCATTTGTAGGCTCTGCCTGAGAGCCCCACGCCGATCATGCCGTGGGTGAGGATCCCGGGCCACGCATGGGTTTCCACGAGATGGGTGCCTCCTAATTTTGAGGTTTCGTATTTGAGCTCAAAGCGCGCGGCGCCTATGGCGGCGCGCGCGCCCGAGGTGTCGACGTCGGCTAAGAACTTACAGCCTGTGACTTCCTGCGGCAGCGCGGTCATCACCGCGTTGGCGTCTGCGATCTCTTTGTCAGAGTAGCAGCCTGAGAGCAGAGCCGCGCTTAACGCCAGCACGGCGGCGGCTGTTTTCATCATGAGTCAAGCCTTCTTTTTGTCATCGTTTTTTAAGGCGGCCGCGCGATCGCGCAGTTCCGGGTAGCGGGAGGGCTCGCCCTCCGGCGCCGTCTTGTAGCGGCGGTGCAGCCACAGATACTGATCCGGCCTCGTGCTGATCATACTCTCAAGCACGTGGTTGACCCTTACGGTGTCAGCCATGACGTCCTCAGTGGGGAAGTCCTCAAGCGGCGGCAGGATCCTCAGGATATATTTGCCGTGCTCGCGTATGGTCCACGAGGGCTGGACCATGGTGTCCCTGACGCGGGCCAGATCGTGGGTGCCGGTGACGGTGGCCGCTTTCTCCACTGCAAAAAACGGCGCGAATACGGAGACGCGGGCACCGTAGTCCTGATCGGGGGCGTACCAGATGGGCACGCGGCGGATCATGGCTTTGAGCATGCTGCGCGGATCTTTTGAGGAGACGAGCGCGAGGTTGTCGCGCAGCCTGCCTTTTACCTGCATATATT
The DNA here is from genome assembly GCA_002473165.1 of Succinatimonas sp. UBA7265. Lineage (GTDB taxonomy): Bacteria > Pseudomonadota > Gammaproteobacteria > Enterobacterales > Succinivibrionaceae > Succinivibrio. The sequence continues at coordinate 63,642 of DKSD01000093.1, read as the reverse complement.
CCCACACTGGGTGCTCCGAGGGGCGGTAGACGCCGATCCCGGGCTTTACCAACAGCGCGTAGGCGCGCGCCATGATCTCAAGCGTCACGAAATGCGCCGTGAGCACGATCGTCGGGCGGTTTTGGGCGGCCAGCTTTCTGGCAAGTTCCAGTTCTTTTTCATCGCAGAGAATGCGGCGGCGGAAGCGCCAGTCAGGCCAGAACCACGCGATGCCGGTTTCAAATATTGCGGCGCCGGAATTCTCGAGGATGCGCCGTTTCATGCGGCGGCGCTCTTTGAGATCAAGATCCGGAAAAGCCAGCTTGAGGTTCGTGTTGAGCACGTAGCGGCGGCTGGGGATGAGGCTTCCGATGGCAAGGCCGAGCTGTCTGCCTAAAAACATCAGCACCGGGTAGGGGAGGATCGTGACTAAAAGCCAGTAAAAAAACACCGCCGCCCACGCGCCCCAAAAATACGGATGGAGCATTTTGCGCGTAAACACGGCGCCGTTGACAAAGCCTTTGCCCCAGCCGCTGCCCACCAGGAAAAAGCGCTTTTGCTTGCGGCGTTCTTTTTGCTGGCGCCTTGAGGTGTCGTGCAGCCTGAACCTGGGTTTTTTCTCTTCAGCCATGGATGATGCGGATCCTGAGGAAGCGGAGATCATTGATGCTCCGCGTTTTTGCCACTGATCTTAACAAATGCGAGGCAAAAGCGGAGCTTTCAAAAGCGCGCTTTGTGACAGCCTGTTTCCTGCTCTGGCTTAGGGCTTTTTGGGCGCAATGGATTCGCGCCTGATGACGCGGGTTTCGATCTCAGGCAAGGTATAAGGCTCACCTGAGTAGAGCGAGAGCGAGAGTTCGGTGGCGCAGCGGCCCATGATCTCTATGGGATTCGTGACCGTGGTCAGAGGCGGCGTCAGACACTTGCCAAAAGGCAGATCGTCAAAGCCGACCACGGAGATGTCCTCAGGCACTTTGACGCCCTCGCGGGTAAACGTGCTCATGGCCGCGGAGGCCAGGGCGTCGTTGTAGCAGGCAAGGCCGTCCACGCCGCCCAGCTTTAAGATCCGCTTTGCCGCCTCAAAGCCGCTTTCAAGGTAGGGCGGCACGGCGATCACCAAATCCGGATCAGGTTCGATGCCGGCTTCGTCTAACGCCTGCAGGTAGCCCTCGTAGCGCTCGTCGGCGTCGAGTATGGGATGGGATGAGGAGATGTAGGCGATGCGGCGGCGCCCGGCGTTCGTGAGCTCGCGCACCGCAAGGTACATGCCGCGCTTGTTGTTGATGTTGACGCAGCGGTCCTCAAAGCCCGGCAGGATGCGGTTTACCAGCACCATAAACGGGAATTCTTTCATGTACTTGGCAAAGAGCTCATCTGAAAGAGCCAGGGCATGGATGATAAGGCCGGAGCACTGGCGCGAGATCAGGGAGTTGATGGCGCGCATCTCGCGCTCGGGTTCGTGAAAGCCCTGGGCCACCAGCAGCACCTTGCCGTGGTGCTGCGCCACTTCTTCGCACGAGCGCACCATGGTGCCGAAATAGGGATCGGAAACGTCCGAGACCAGCACTCCGATCGTCTCGCTCTCCTGCTGGGCCAGAGCCTTGGCGTTGGCGTTTAAGTGAAAGCCCAGTTCTTCGCGGGCCCGGAGCACGGCTTCGCGGGCTTTGTCGCTGACTTTGGCGGTGCCGTTTAACACGCGCGATACGGTGGCCACGCTGACGTTGGCCAGCCTCGCGACATCGCGGATGGTGGACATGGTGATCTCCTCAGCCGCACAGGGGCGGCTGTACTGTTTTATCTTTTTTGTTTGCGCCTATGATAAACAAAAAATAAGAAAGCGCTTTCATTAGAGCGGTTTTCATGCCGCAATCCGGCACAAAAAATTTAAAAAAGTGATAATGATCACAATTTGTCTCCGGCTGGGCCTAAAACAGAAGCGGAGCGGTGCCGATCGGCGCGACAGATCCTGCGGGAACTTCCAGGTCATATGGGGCCGGTTTTTGAAGCGGTGTGCCGCGAGTATCTCATCAGGCAGACCCTAAAAAAGGGCTGCCTTTTATTCCTTCGCAGATCGTCAGGTGGTGGGGGAACAATCCCGCGCTCAAAGCTCAGGATGATGTCGACATCCAGGCAATTGACCGCACGGGCACGGAAGGGCTTTTTTGTGAATGCAAATACCAAAGCAGGCCCGTGCCCATGAAGGAGTTGAGGATCTGCTCGCAGCTGCGGCCAGGGCTTTCCCGAAGATCAGCAAACGCCATTTCATGTTCTTTAGCAAAAGCGGCTATGAAAAGAGCGTTGCAGAACGCACGGCAGCGGAGGGCGCGGAACTCCTGACCGTCGCTGATCTCTACAGGCAGTAAAGCGCGGAACGCTGGCTGGGATTATCTCTTTGTTTTTAAATTAATTCGTGCAAACTATCAGGCCCCTGCGCCGGGAATGGCCGTGCATTGCGGTTAAAAAGATCCCAAAAAATTGACAATGATCACATTTAAAGCGTCCAAAGGAGGAAATAGCGGCTATAATCTATGTAAACGCTTACATCAAGGCGCGTGCAGCGCCTGTAATTTGGCAATGATCCCGGAGGGAATATGTCCACGATTCTGGTCACCGGCGGCGCCGGATACATCGGCAGCCACACTGTCATCGAATTGGCCGAGGCCGGCTATGATGCCGTCATCTTCGACAATTTCTCCAACAGCAAGCCTGCGGTGCTTGAGCGCATCAATAAGATCTGCGGCCGGTCCATCCCGTTTGTCGCCGGCGACATCCGCTCGCGCGAGCAGCTGGAGAATGTGTTCTCCCAGTACCAAATAGACGGCGTCATCAACTTCGCCGGCCTCAAGGCGGTGGGGGAGAGCGTCAAAAAGCCGCTTGAGTACTACGACAACAATGTAAACGGTGCGCGCACGCTGCTTGCCGTGATGCGTCAGTTTAAGTGTCACAGCTTTATCTTCTCATCCTCGGCCACGGTCTACGGCGAGCCTGACAGCGTGCCGCTTACCGAGGAGTCCCCGGTAAAGCGCGCCAACTGCCCGTACGGCCAGACTAAGGTCGACATCGAGTATATGTGCGAGGAGCTCCAGCACGCCTGCCCGGAGTTTTCAATGGTGCTGCTGCGCTACTTCAACCCGGTCGGCGCCCATGAGTCAGGACTCATCGGCGAGGATCCGCGCGGCATTCCCAACAACCTCATGCCTTACCTCTGCCAGGTCGCTGTCGGCCGCCTGCCGCACCTGAACGTCTTCGGCAACGACTACCCGACGCCTGACGGCACCTGCGTGCGCGATTACATCCACGTTGTCGATCTCGCCAAAGGCCATGTGGCGGCGTTAAAGCACTGCCTGGGCAGGCCCGGCGTCTTCATCTACAACCTGGGCACTGGCACAGGCTACAGCGTGCTTGACATGGTAAAGGCCTTCTCCAAGGCCATCGGCAGACCCCTGCCTTACAAATTCGCCCCGCGCCGCGCCGGCGATGTCGTGCAGTGCTACGCCGATCCGTCCAAGGCGCAGCGCGAGCTGGGCTGGAAGGCCGAGAAGACGCTCGATGAGATGGCTGCCGATTCCTACAACTGGCAAAAGAACAACCCCAACGGCTACGACGACTGATTTAAGACAGGCATCAGGAGAACAACATGGCTGAATTTGATGTGACCTCCCACCCCCACCGCCGCTACAACGCGCTGACCGGCGAGTGGATCCTTGTATCCCCGCACCGTGCCAAGCGCCCGTGGCTGGGGCAGGTCGAGAAACTGCCGGACGCGGTAAAACCCTCATACGATCCCAAGTGCTACCTCTGCCCGGGCAACACCCGCGTCAGCGGCGATCACAACCCTGATTACAAAGACAACTTCGTCTTCACGAACGACTTCGCGGCGCTCATGCCGGACACGCCGCTTGACGCGCCTGAAGGGGACGATCTCTTCAGGCTCGAACCCGCGCGCGGCACGGCGCGGGTGATCTGTTTCTCCCCCGATCATTCAAAGACGCTGCCGCTGCTCTCGGTAAAGGAGATCCGCCGTGTCGTTGATCTCTGGGCCTCGCAGTTTAAAGAGCTGTCCAAAACCTATAAATACGTGCAGCTTTTTGAAAACAAAGGCGCGGTTATGGGCTGCTCCAACCCCCATCCGCACGGGCAGATCTGGGCGTGCAGCTTTATCCCCGAGGAGATCTCAAAAGAGCTTTCAAGGCAGCGCGCGTATTTCCAAAAACACGGCACGAAACTGCTTTGCGATTATGTAAAGCGCGAACTTGAGCTTAAAGAGCGCATCGTCTTTGAGACGGATCTCTGGGTGGCGCTCGTGCCGTTCTGGGCGTTCTGGCCTTTTGAGACCATGCTGCTGCCTAAGTTTGAGGCGCAGACCGTCTCGGATCTCACTGATGCGCAGCGCGAGGATTTGGCGCTTGCCGTCAAGCGCCTTACCACGCGCTATGACAACCTCTTTGAGACCTCGTTCCCGTATTCCATGGGCTGGCACAACGCCCCGCAGGACGGGCAGGAGCATCCGGAGTGGCAGGTGCACGCCCATTACTACCCGCCGCTGTTGCGCTCGGCCACGGTCAAGAAATTCGTCGCCGGCTTTGAGCTTTTGGCGGAGAAACAGCGCGATCTCACCGCAGAGCAGGCCGCGGCGCGGCTGCGCGATCTAAGCGATGAGCGCTACAGCGACAGATAAACAGACATTGAGGAAATAAGGAAATGACAGACGTACGCAAAGCCACCATTGAGGCCTTTAAAAAACAGTTCGGCCGCGATCCCAAAATGCAGGCCTATGCCCCCGGCCGCGTGAATATCATCGGCGAGCACACCGACTACAACGGCGGCTTCGTGCTCCCCTGTGCCATCAAATACGGCACTGCGATGGCGGCAGCGGAAAACGGCACGGGCAAAATGCGGATCTTCGCCTGCGACATCAACGGCGGCGAGGCTGACGAGTTTGAGATCTCAGAGAACATCGCAAAGCATCCGGACAAGCTTTGGGTCAACTACCTGCGCGGCATGACGCAGATGATCGCGCGCAAGTTCAAAGGGCAGGTCAAAGGCCTCGACGTCACGGTGTCAGGCGACATCCCTCAGGGAGCCGGACTCTCATCCTCAGCCTCGCTTGAGGTGACGTTCGGCCACCTCGTGTCCGAAGCTTTCGGCCTTAAGATCCCGCTTCAGGAGATCGCGCTCATGGGCCAGGCCTCCGAGGCTTATATCGGCATGAAGTGCGGCATCATGGATCAGACGATCTCAGCCTGCGGCACGAAGGATCATGCGCTGTGCATCGACTGCCGCAGCTTAAAGCTCACCCAGGTGAAGATCCCTGAAAACCTCAGTGTGATGATCATCAACTCCAACGTCAAACACCAGCTCGTGGGCTCTGAGTACAACGACAGGCGCGAGTCCTGCGAGAAGGCCGCGAAGATCTTAGGTGTGAAGCTGCTGCGCGATGCGACCTTGGAGATGCTCGAGGCCAAAAAGAGCGCGCTTGATGAGGTTTCGTACCGCCGCGCCCGCCATGTGATTACCGAGGATCAGCGTGTGCTCGATGCCATCGGCGCCCTGGAGGGCGGCGATCTCAAAAAGCTTGCCGCGCTCATGTACGCCTCGCACTGCTCCATGCGCGATGACTTTGAGATCACGATCTCCGAGATCGACGGCCTTGTCGAGATCGTGCGCGATGTCTTAGGCGCGGACAAAGGGGCCGTGCGCATGACCGGCGGCGGTTTTGGCGGATCGGTTGTGGCGCTCGTCGGGCCTGAGAACGTGCAGCAAGTCAAAGACGCGGTGAACGCGCGCTACAAGGCGATCTCAGGGCGCGACGCCACCATCTTTGAGACCAAGGCCTGCACAGGCGCGCAGTTTGCGAAGCTGTAATTTAAGCGCTCAGTGAAAACACCCTGTCCTCTTTAAAAGAGGGCAGGGTGTTTTGTTTTAAGGCTCAGTGCAGCATGGTCGAAATTAGGGCATCGTGAGGATAATTGCTAAAATTGGCGCAGCGAAATTTAAAGGCTTTGAACATGAGCGATGAGAAAAAGCGCGGTGACAGCCCTGCGGGCGCAGCCCGCATGCTGGAGAGGCTGATCCGCGACATAGAAAAACGCAGCGGCAGGAGCGCCCCCAAAGCTCTGCCGCCTTTGCCCAAAGATCCCGTGGCGCTCAGGGCGCAGGAGACGCGCGAGGTCACGGCCGTGCTGGAGGCGCGGCGCCGGACTGAGCGGCAGAGGCGCATCGAGGAAGCGTTTAAGTCAGGCCGCATCAGCAAGGAATGGACGTTTGAGCGGCTCGCCGTCGACGGCGGAAATTTTCAGGCAGTAAACGAGTGCCGCAGTTTTTTAAGCGAGCACACGGGTCCCGGCCCTGAGAGCGCGGGGCTGCTGATCATCTCGGGCATGCCCGGCAGCGGCAAGAGCGTGCTGGCAAACGCCGTGGCCGCAGGATGGCTGTGCGCGCGGGGGCAGAGAGTCCTGATCGTCACGCCTGAGGCCTTGGAGCGCATCCGCTACTTCAACAGCCGCGAGGACTGGAGCGAGACCGAGCGGCGCCAGAGAGTCTGGGACGATTACCAAAGCTGCGATCTGCTCGTCGTGGACGGGCTGTGCGCCGACGGGCAGGGGCTTACGGTCATGATGCAGAAAGTGCTGCCTGAGATCCTGCGCAGCCGCAGCGAGAAAGGCCTGTCCACGGTGCTCACCATCTCGCTGCCTGCGCCTTCAAGCCTGCACCAGGCCGTGGGCGATTACTGTTTTGAGTCGTTCAAAGTCTGCCCCAAAGTCACGGTGACGGCGCTTTTGGGCTCAAGCCGCCGCCGCCCGCTCACGATCGGAGGGCAGACCTTGCTATGAGCGCCGTGCTCGCTTTTGATTTCGGTACCGCCCACATCGGCGTGGCTTCAGGCAGCCCCGCTTTGGGCACGGTGACGCCGCAGGGGGCGCTGCGCGCCCGTGACGGCATCCCGGATGCGGCGCAGCTTAAGGCGCTGATGGAGGAGTGGCGCCCGCAGTTGTGCGTCGTGGGGCTGCCGCTTAACATGGACGGCAGCGAGCAGGAGATGACCAGGCGCGCCCGCAAATTCGGCAACCGCCTGGCGGCGAATTTTAAGGTAAAGGTCGTGTTTGCCGACGAGCGCCTGACCTCCAAAAGCGCCAAAGCGGAGATCTTTGAGCAAGGGGGCTTCAAGGCGCTCAAAAAAGGCAAGGAGCGCATCGACAGCGCCAGCGCCGCCTTGATCTTAGAGCAGTATTTTCAGGAGGGCGGCCATGGCGAGGACTGAGATCCTAGAGCGCCTTGCGGCGCTGGAGCGTCAGCTGCGCGCCCTCGGGCTGTGGGGCGGCGAGGAAAAGCGTCCCGCGCCTGAGGCCTTTGAAAGCGCGGTGCCGTTTTTCACCGACACCATGGAACTGCATGAGTGGCTTGAGTACGTGCTCATCCCGCGGTTAACCCTTTTGGCCTCGCGCGGCGATCCCATCCCGCGCATGGCGGTGTACCCGGCGGCGCAGGAGGTTTACCGCGGGCAGATCCGCCGTTTTCGCGGCCTGATGCGCGAGATCCTGGCTTTGGATAAGGCCGCGGCGCGCCACGGATCATGAAAACATGCAGAACTGGCGTGTAAAATGCAATTTGTGCCTGGTTACACGGCACAGACGCAAATGACGGGATTCTGACAGCGCAGCGATGGCACTACTTAGCAAAACCAGAGCAAAAGCGGCCGGCGCGCTGAGCGCGCTGGCGGGGAAGGCCAAGGCCAATCCCAGGGTCGCGCGCGGCCTGGAGATCGGCTCCACCGCCTACAAAAAGATCTCGATGTTAAAGCTGGGCACGCCGCTTTTGGTGCTTGCCTGCCTCTCGATGATCACGCTGCCGCTGCCGCCGGCGCTTTTGGACGTGCTCTTCTCCTTTAACATCTCGCTGTCCATGGTGGTGCTGTTAGTCGCCATCTCCTCAAAGCGCCCGCTCGATTTTGGCTCATTTCCGACAGTGCTGCTGTTAACCACGATCCTAAGGCTCTCGCTGAACGTCGCCTCGACCCGCGTCATATTGCTGCACGGCCAGAACGGCACGGCGGCGGCAGGACATGTCATCGAGTCGTTTGGCAACGTCGTGATGGGCGGCTCCTACACGGTCGGCATCATCGTGTTCACCATCCTCGTGATCGTAAACTTCGTGGTGATCACCAAAGGCGCCGGGCGCATCGCCGAGGTTTCCGCGAGGTTCACCCTCGACGCCATGCCGGGCAAGCAGATGTCCATAGACGCTGACTTAAACGCCGGCATCATCAACCAGGATCAGGCCCGCCAGCGCCGCAAGGACGTGACGGCCGAGGCCGACTTCTACGGCTCCATGGACGGCGCCTCAAAGTTCGTCAAAGGCGATGCCATCGCCGGCGTGCTCATCCTCTTTATCAACCTCATCGGCGGCATGGTCATCGGCGTGTTCCAGCATGACATGACCATGGGCGAGAGCGCCCAAGTTTACACCATCCTCTCCATAGGCGACGGCCTCGTTGCCCAAATTCCCTCGCTGTTGCTCTCAGTGGCCTCGGCCATCATCGTGACGCGCCAGAGCGGCCAGGACAAGGAGATGGGCGTGCAGGTCACAGGTGAACTGTTCTCAAACCCGCGCGTGCTCTATATCGTGGCGCTGGTGCTGCTCGTCATGGGCGTCGTGCCGGGCATGCCGCACTTTGCGTTCATGCTGCTGGCGGCCATCTGCTGGACTGTGGGCAAAGTGTCAGAATACCGCAAGAAGGTCGCGGCCGAGGCCGCGCGCAAGCCCACGGCCGAGCAATTGCAGGCCAAAGGGCAGAAGATCGAGCAGAAAGAGCTCTCCTGGGATGACGTGGCCGAGGTCGACGTTGTGGGCCTTGAGGTCGGCTACCGGCTGATCCCGCTTGTGGACAAGAAACAAAACGGCGAGCTTTTAAGCCGCATCAAAGGCGTGCGCAAGAAGCTTTCTCAGGACTTAGGCTTCCTCGTGCCGCCCGTGCACATCCGCGACAACCTCGATCTCGCCCCCAACGCCTACCGCATCACCATGATGGGCGTGACGTTCGGCGAGGCCGAGGTGCAGCCTGAGCGCGAAATGGCCATAGATCCGGGCCATGTCTTTGGCAAGATCGAGGGCATGGCCACGAAAGATCCGGCTTTCGGTCTTGACGCCGTGTGGATCTCCAAAAACGAGAACGACAAGGCGCTGAGCTTAGGCTATACCGTTGTCGACTGCCCGACGGTCATCGCGACCCACCTCTCGCAGGTGCTCGCGGGCAACTGCGCCTCGCTTTTAGGCCAGGAAGAGGTGCAGAACATCTTAAACATCGTGGCCAAGACCCAGCCCAAGCTCGTAAACGGCCTCGTGCCCTCTGTCGTAAGCCTCGGGCTGCTCACCGCGATCTTGCAGAACCTGCTTACGGAAGGCGTGCCGGTGCGCGACATGCGCACCATACTCGAGACCCTGGTGCAGTACGCGCCGCGCTCCCAGGATCCTGAGGTGCTGACGGCGGCCTGCCGCATCGGCCTGAGGCGCCTCATCATTCAGGACATCTGCGGCGACGAGAAGGTGCTGCCGGTGATCACGCTGGCTCCGGATCTCGAGAAGGTGCTGACAAAGTCGCTCGAGACCGGCGGCGCTTCCGGCATCGGCATCGAGCCGGGGCTTGCCGACAGACTGCAGCGCTCGCTTTCTGAGAGCTCGGATGAGGAGGAGATGAAAGGCGAGCCTTCGATCCTGCTCACCTCAGGCGTGCTGCGCGCCACGCTCTCGCGCTTTGTGAGGAACACCATCCCGGCGCTGCGGGTGCTTTCCTATCAGGAGATTCCCGATGACAAGCAGATCAAGATCGTCTCCGTCGTGGGCAGCGCCGGGGCGCAAAAGCTCCCAGGGCGCTGAAAGTCATGATCGGGCACTGATTTTTGAACAAAAAATTTGACAGTTGTCCAATGTATCGTCAAAATTTGGCTAACATTTGGAAAATTAAACTTAATATATTAAAAAGCCTGGATAAGGCGTAACGGATCCTGCGCAGATGAAGTTAAAGCGTTTTGTTGAAGCCGACATGAGGACGGCCCTGGCCCGCATCAAAGAAGAGCTGGGGCCGGAGGCCGTGATCATGTCCAACAAACGCGCAGGCGGCAAAGTCGAGATCGTCGCGGGCATAGAAGAGAGCGTTCCCAAGACTCAGGAGAGCGAAAAAAAAACCGGTCTGGGCGACATCCTGGCGGACGAGGTCGGGGACGATGAGGTCTCGCTGTCCTCGCAGCGCCAAAAGCGCCCCGCCAAAAAAACGGCGGCTCCGGCAAAGGATGAGCGCATTTCCGCCAAAGCCTCGGAGAGCAAATCCGAGAGCTTTGCGCGCAGCCTTTTGGAGATCCTCGAGCGCCAGAAAGCCTCCCGGGTTAAAACCGCCCCCGCCACTGAGAAAAAAACGGAGATACAGTCAGGGAGCGCTCCTAAACCCAAAGCCGCCAAACCTAAGCGCGCCGCTCCGGCGCCGCTTTCCGAGCAGTCGGGGATCGGCGACATCATCCGCCAGGCCGAGCTTACGCAAAAGCGCCGCGAGGAGGCCGAGCGCGAGCATGGCATCAGCTCTTACGCCGCCAAAGCCCAGGCGCAGGACAGCGGCGATCTCGCGAAGATGCGCGAGGACATGGAGGGGATCCGCAAGCTGCTGCAATTTGAGCTTGCAGGGCTCATCCGCGACAAGGGCGCGCGCGAGCAGCCGGTGCGCGCCATGCTCACTGAAGTGCTCATTTCCTCAGGCTTTGACCGCGCCCTGGCGCGCAGCCTGACTTCCGAGGTAAGCGCCGACGCCAGCGTGAACTTTGCCTGGCGCGAGCTGTTCTCCGTCACGGAGAAGAAGCTTAAGACCGGAAACGATGAGATCGTAAGCGACGGCGGCGCCGTGGCCCTCATCGGGCCTGCAGGCGTCGGCAAGACTACGACTATCGCCAAACTCGCCGCGCGCTTTGTGATCACTTACGGCGCTGATCGCGTGGCCATCGTCACGGCCGATCATTACCGCATCGGCGCCGTGGAGCAGGTCAAGACCTACGGGCGCATCATGGGTTGCACGGCCATGGCCGTGAATTCGCTCTCCGAGCTGCCGCAGGCTTTGATGGATCTGCGCGACAAGAGCCTTGTGCTCGTGGACACGGCGGGCGTGGGCATGAACGATGAGCGCTTTAAGACGCAGCTGGCGGCGCTCAAAGCGCAAAAACAGCTGAAGCTGCGCCATTACCTGGTGCTGCCGGCCACGGCCCAGCGCCGCGTGCTCGAGCAGGCTTACACTCAGTTCTCCGAGCTGGGCATAAAAGGGCTCATCCTCACGAAGACCGACGAGAGCCAGAACCTGTGCGATGCGCTCTCGCTGTGCTTAAGCCACGGCCTGACGCTCAGCTACACCGCCGACGGCCAGAGGGTGCCTGAGGATTTAAAGGTGCCGCAGGCGCGTCAGTTCGTGGCCGCGGCTTTGGGCGCCCTTGAAAATGAAAGCGCGCAGCAGGCTTTGGGGGCGTGATTATGGAACAGGTTTTAAAGAATAACGGATACGGCGGCGCAGACCGCGGAGAGCAGGCATGACACAAAACCGCAAAGTCAAAGTCATAACCGTTACCGGAGGCAAGGGCGGCGTCGGCAAGTCCAGCGTGTCGCTGAACCTCGCGGTCGCGCTGTGCCAGCTGGGCCGCAAGGTCATGCTTTTTGACGCCGACTTAGGCCTTGCCAACATCGATGTGATGCTGGGGCTTAAGGTCAGGAAGAATTTAAGCGACGTGCTCTCAGGCGAGTGCTCGCTTGACGACATCATCCAGACTGGCCCTGCGGGGCTGAGGATCGTGCCGGCCTCCTCAGGCCTGCGCAAGATGGTCGAACTCTCCGTCGAGCAGCACGCCGGGCTCATTCGCGCATTCTCTGAACTCAAAGAGGAGATAGACATCCTCATCGTTGACACGGCCGCGGGCATTTCCGACATGGTGCTCTCGTTCTGCCGGGCCGCCCAGGATGTGATCATGGTTGTGTGCAACGAACCGACATCGATCGCAGACGCCTATGCTGAAATGAAGGTTCTGTCAAATGATTACGGCGTCAAAAAGTTTAAAATCATCGGAAACCAGATGCATTCCCTCGATGAAGGCAAGCTGATGTTCCAGAAACTGCTGATGGTGACGGACCGGTTCCTTAACGTTTCGCTGGAGCTTGTCGCGTGCATTCCGGTGGACGTCAATCTGCGCAAAGCCATCCGCCAGCGCTCGTGCGCCGTGGAGGTCTTCCCTTCATCGCCGGCGTCGCGGATCTTTAAAGTGCTGGCCGCGCGCGTGCTGCAATGGCCGATCCCGGATGTGCCGGGCGGGCATTTGCAGTTCTTTGTCGAGAATCTGGTAAGGCACGAGCACGACGCCGACGCGTCATGACAGGGCCTGAGGCAAAAGGAATACAGAGCAGATGCTTAACGGAGCCAGAGCTTACAAGGCGGTAGGGCGCAATGACATGGCCGCGAAGGTGGAGCAGTATGCCCCGCTGGTCAAGCGCATTGCCCTGCACCTTAAAGCGAGGCTTCCGGCAAGCGTCGAACTTGACGATCTCATTCAGTCGGGCATGCTCGGACTCATGGACGCCCTCCAGCATTTTGAGGACGGTCACGGGGCCTCGTTTGAGACCTACGCGACCATCAGGATCCGCGGCGCCATGATAGATGAGATGCGCCAGTCGGACTGGGCGCCGCGCTCCGTGCACCAAGGCACCAGGCAGATCTCCGATGCCGTGACGAAGCTGTCAGGACAGCTGGGGCGGCAGCCTAAAGACACGGAGATCGCCGCCGAGCTTGGCGTGACTCCGGAGAAATACCGGCAGATGCTGCTGGATTCCTCAAATTCGCAGATCATCGGCATCGAGGATCTCGGAGTTACGGATGACGTGATCGCGGAGACGCCCGATCACCGCCAGGACAAGCTCTTTGAGATGCTGGCGTCGTCAGAATTCAAGAAGGCTTTGGCCAAAGCAATCGCCGGCCTTCCCAAGCGCGAGCAGCAGGTGCTGGCGCTTTACTATGACGAGGAGTTAAACCTCAAGGAGATCGGGCAGGTGCTCGAGCTCTCGGAGTCGAGGATCTGTCAGATCATGGGACAGTCCATGGGCCGGCTGCGATCGGCTTTGAGGGACTGGACCTCGCACTGACGTTTAAATTAAAGGGGCTCTCATCCGATATAAGACTGATGAGGCTTTAAAGATTTTTTAGGGAAAACGGTGCGGAAGACCGTTTTTTCAGAAAGCTCAGGAGTATCTGCGGCATTGCCGCGGTGAGGAGTTTATCTTGGATAAGAACATAAAGATCCTGATTGTGGACGATTTCTCCACTATGCGCCGCATCATTAAAAACCTGCTGCGCGATTTGGGATACAACAACACCTATGAGGCAGATGACGGCGCCACGGCGCTGCCGATGCTCGAGTCAGGCGACTTCCAGTTCGTGGTCACGGACTGGAACATGCCGATCATGCAGGGCATCGATCTGCTGCGCAACATCCGCAAGAGCCCTAAACTCCATGCCATGCCGGTGCTGATGGTGACGGCAGAAGCCAAGCGCGATCAGATCATTGAGGCGGCCAAAGCCGGTGTTAACGGCTACATCGTCAAACCGTTCACCGCCGCAACCCTTAAAGCCAAGCTCGACAAGATCTTTGAAAGATTTAACTGAGGCCTGACTGCCCATGAGCAATGAAAACGCTGATACCGAATTAAGGCATCTGACGGTCGATGATGTCGACGACATCCGCGATCTGCTCGAGGCCGGTATGGTGGAGGACGCGGAGGAAAAGTTCTGGAACATCGCCTCCCAGATCCACCGTGACGGCATCTATGAAGCCGTCGGAGGCCTGACGCGCGATCTGCACAATGCCATCGTCGATTTCACGGAAGACGAGCGCATCAAGACGATCGCCAACGAAGAGATCCCGGACGCCTCAGAACGCCTGCGCAGCATCATTTCCATGACCGATGACGCCGCTAACAGCACTCTGGATGCCGTCGACAAATGCACGCCGATGATCAGAAACCTCACCTCGACCATCGACAGCCTGCTTCCGACCTGGAAAGAGCTGATGAACGGCCAGATCGACCGTTACACCTTCGTGACTCTGGTGCATAAAGTCGACAACCTGATCAACAAGACCCAGCAAAACGCCAATGAACTCTCGTCGCAGCTGACAAAAATCATGATGGCCCAGGGCTATCAGGATCTGACCGGTCAGATGCTGCAGAAAGTCATCAGGCTGGTGACTGAGGTCGAAGACAAACTCATTAAGTTCCTGGTAACGTTCAGCGGCGAATCCAGCAAAGACACTGAGACCGCAATGAAGAAGCTCAAGGGCATTGAGCCTTCCGGCCCGGCAGTGGGCGCTGACAAGGAGTCAGAGGACGTGGCGTCGTCTCAGGATGACGTCGATGATCTGCTGGCCAGTCTGGGATTCTGATAAGGAGACATTCAAATGGATGAGGAAATTCTTCAGGACTTTATAGTCGAAGCCGGAGAAATCATTGAGAAGCTCGACGAACAGCTGGTCCAGATTGAGAAGACCCCTGATGACAAAGATCTCCTGAACGCGATTTTCAGAGGATTCCACACGGTAAAAGGCGGCGCGGGCTTCCTGTCGTTCACCTCGCTCGTTGAGGTGTGCCACGCCTCAGAGTCGCTGTTTGACGAACTGCGCAACGGCCGCATCAAGATGAGCCCGGATCTGATGGACGCCGTGCTCTCGGCCTACGATGAAATCACCGCGATGTTCGAGAACGTCAAGAACGGCGAGCCTTTGCCTGAGCCTCCCAAGGATCTCATAGACAGACTGCACGCCCTGGCAGCCGGCAAATCGGCTCCTGCCGCTGCTGCGGCGCCGGCAGCTCCGGCTCCTGCGCCCGCGCCGGCCCCGGCGCCTGCTCCTGCCCCCGCAGCTCCCGCTCCGGCTCCTGCGGCCGCCGCACCGGCGGCTCCGGCCACGAACAGCGAAGGCGGCTCCATAGACGACATCACCGAGGACGAGTTCGAAGCGCTGCTTGATCAGCTGCACGGCAAAGGCAACGCTCCGGGCACCGATGATGACAAGATGGAGCACCCTGACGCAGGCGGCGCCGCCGGCGCCGACGCCACGGACAAAGACTTCGACGAAATGTTAAAGAAGGCCGAGCCTGCCAATTCAGGCGAGGTCAAGGTGGCCTCAGAACAGCAGTATCAGGCAGCCCAGGCTGCGGCTCCTGCCGCAGCCGCGCCCGCCGCTCCGGCAGCCCCTGCCGCAGCTCAGGCTCCCGCTCCTGAGCCCAAAGCCCCGGCTCCCGCGCCCAAAGCGCCTGCGGCCAAAGCAGCGCCGGCTGCCGCCGCCGCCCACCAGGCCAAGCCTGAGGCTGAAACCACGGTGCGCGTCGACACGAAAGTGCTCGATGACATCATGAATATGGTCGGCGAGCTTGTGCTCGTCAGAAACCGCCTGCTCAATATGGTGCAGCACCGCAGCGATCACGAGATGACGAAAGCCATCGCCAACCTCGATGTCGTGACTGGGGATCTGCAGGCCGCGGTCATGAAGACCCGCATGCAGCCGGTGAAGAAAGTCTTCGGGCGCTTCCCGCGCGTCGTGCGCGATCTGGCCCGCAAGCTCGGCAAGAAGATCGAGCTGCGCATGGAGGGCGAGGACACTGAGCTCGACAAGAACCTCGTCGACGCCCTGGCTGATCCTATGGTCCACATGGTCCGCAACTGCTGCGATCACGGTATTGAGCTCCCGGCCGACCGCGCCGCCGCAGGCAAGCCTGAGACCGGTGTCGTGCTGCTGGCCGCCGCCCAGCAGGGCGATCACATCCTGCTGCGCATCTCCGATGACGGCGCCGGCATGGATCCTGACATCCTGCGCGCCGTGGCCGTAAAGAAAGGCCTGCTCGATCAGGCCTCCGCCGACCGCCTGTCCGATACCGAGGCTTTAAACCTGATCTTCGCGCCGGGCTTCTCCACGAACACCGTCGTGACCGACATTTCAGGCCGTGGCGTGGGCATGGACGTCGTGAAGACGAACATCAACAAGTTAAACGGCTCCGTGCGCGTGCTCTCGACCTACGGCAAGGGCACGACGATCGAGATCAAGGTTCCGCTGACCCTGGCCATTCTGCCGACGCTGATGATCTCGGTCTCCAACCGCACGTTCGCCCTGCCTCTGACCTCCGTGTCCGAGATCTTCTACTTAAGCCTCGACACGATGCGCAACGTCGACGGACTGAACACCATCGTCATCCGCGACAAGGCCATCCCGCTGTTCTTCTTGAAGCAGTGGTTTGACGGCGCTCCGGTGACGGAGTACATGCAGCACAAAGCGCACATCGTGCTGGTGCAGGTAAGCGCCGCGCAGCTCGTGGGCTTTGTGGTCGATGATCTCTTAGGCCAGGAAGAAGTGGTGATCAAGCCTCTGGACAACCTGCTGCGCCACACTCCGGGCATGGCCGGCGCCACGGTTACCTCGGACGGCGGCATCGCGCTGATTTTGGACATCCCGGGATTGATGAGGGCTTACGCCCACAAGACGACCGAAAGGTTCTGAGACGAAAAATTTAGATAATTATTAAGAAATAATATATGCCGATTAAAGTTCTGATTGTTGATGACTCCTCGTTCTTCCGCAAGCGTTTAGCCGAGATCATCTCAGGTGATCCGATGCTGGCGGTCGCAGGCGAGGCCAAGGACGGCAAAGAAGGCGTGGAAAAGACGCTGTCGCTGCAGCCAGATGTCGTGACCATGGACGTGGAAATGCCGGTTATGGACGGCATCACTGCGGTCAAGGAGATCATGGCAAAGCGTCCGACGCCGATCCTGATGTTCTCGTCTCTGACCTATGAAGGCGCGAACTCGACGTTCAAAGCTTTGGAAGCCGGCGCCGTGGACTTCATGCCCAAAAATTTCTCGGACATTGCCCACCGCCGCGAAGAGGCGCTCACGCAGCTGCGTTCGCTGATTAAAGCCGTGTCCCGCAGCCGCGTCAGCCGCCGCGGGCCTGCTCCGGCGGCCGCTGCCGCGCCGCGCCCGGCCGCCTCTCCTGCCGCCTCGCCTGCGGCCAGGGTTTCCGCCATCCTCAATCACACCGCAACCCCGACCGGGCTGCCGCGCGTCACTGCTTCGACGATCTCCACGGCGCCGGGGCCCGTGGTGTCCTCGGCCACGCGCAATGAGTACGATCGCTTAAATGATATGCTCGGCCACAATCAGGGCACACCCGCGGCCGCCATGAAGTTCTCTTTTGGAACGCACAGCGGCGAGACCACGGCTTACCGCCGTTCGGGAGTGCGCCACTCGCTCGTCGCCATCGGCAGTTCCACCGGCGGGCCGATCGCGCTGCAGAGCATCATCCCCAAGCTGCCGCGCCTGAACGTGCCGGTCGTCGTAGTCCAGCACATGCCGGGCTCGTTTACGAAGACGTTCGCGCAGCGCCTTGACGCCATGTCGCAGCTTGACGTCGTCGAGGCCCAGGAAGGCGACATCTTGAAGCCGGGCACCTGCTATATCGCCCCGGGCGGCATGCAGATGATCTTCGAGCGCGCAGGCACCTCGGCGAAGGTGCGCATCTTAAAGGACAACGGCAGGGTTTCCTACAACCCCTGCGTCGACGTCTCGTTTGCGTCGCTCGCGCAGATCTACGGCGGCAGGGCGCTGGCCATGATCCTCACGGGCATGGGCTCTGACGGCTGCGAGGGCTGCCGGCTCTTTAAGAACAAGGGCTCGGTGATCTGGGCGCAGAACGAGGAATCCTGCGTGGTCTACGGCATGCCGCAGGCCGTGGTCAACGCCGGCCTTGCCGATCTGGTGCTGCCTTTGGACGAGATCGCCCAGGACATCGCCAAGGAATTTTAAGGCGCGGATTTAGCTGAGGACTGCTGATGAACTTTCTAGGAACCATACTCGGCATCGGCTGCATCGTCGCTTCGATGATGATGGAAGGCACGTCGCCGGGGATCCTGCTTAACATCCCGGCGTTCCTGGTGGTGTGCGGCGCTTCGTTCTTCGCCTGCTTCATCCAGTACCCTTTAAGCGCTATGGGCGGCGCGGCCAAGAAATTTATCTGGGTGCTCTCCCCGCCGCACTATAACTTCGCAGGCCAGGTAGAGCTTTTGATCTCCATGTCGACGACGGCCCGCCAGCAGGGTCTGCTGGCCTTGGAAAACTCCGTGGGCTCTGCCAATGACGATTTCACGCGCGACGGCATCCAGATGATCGTCGACGGCGTGGACAAGGACGCCATGAGCGAGCTTATGGAAAACGCCATCGGCATAGAAGAGGAAAAGGACAAACTGGGCGTCGCGTTCTATGAGGCCTTAGGCGGCTACGCCCCGACCATGGGCATCATCGGCGCCGTGTTAGGACTCATCCACGCCATGTCGCTGCTCGACCGCCCGGACCTTCTGGGCACGGCCGTGGCTACGGCGTTCGTGGCCACGGTGTACGGTCTGGTGCTTGCCAACCTGATAGCTCTGCCGGCTTCAGGCCGCATTAAAGCGGCTATCGCCGAGGGCACGCTGTACAAGACCATGACCATGGAAGGCCTGATCTCCATCGCCGCCGGCGAAAACTCCATGATGCTCAAGCGCCGCATGGCGGTTTATACCGGCGAGAAAGAGGCGCAGTGACGCGCTTTGGGGTAAGAGTCGATGGCCAGAAAGAAGAAACCTGAAGCACCGCCCAACCTCGGCCGCTGGATGGTTTCCTATGCCGACTTCATGACGCTGCTGTTCGCGACGTTCCTCGTGCTCTACGCCTTTGCCATGGCCAAGCAGTCCGAGGCCCAGTCCATGGCGCAGAGCGTGGCCCAGGCCTTTAACGAAAGCCTGGTGACCGCCTCAGGCGGTGTGCTGCTCATCCCGGGCTCCCTTGAGGAAAAGCTTACGAAAGCCACCGAAGAGGTGCAAAAGGAAGTCGAGGACAAGCAGGAAGAAGTGCGCACCGTCGATGAAGGCGGCGGCACGATCATGAATTTCACCGCCGCAGGCTCACCCGAGCAGGACACCCCGAACACCTCGGGCGGCTCCTCGGGCACGGAGTCCGGGCGCAGCGGACAGAGCGAAGCCGATGTCTCCAGGGCCTCGGGCACGCTCATCGTCTCCGAGAGCAAGACCCCGACTGCCGGCAAGCCTTATTCCGACAAGCCCGCGGGCGGCTCTGACAGCGGCGCCGGCGGCTTTACGCCGGGCGGGCAGTCCGATGAGATCGCCCAGGGCGGCCGCACGCGCACCGACACTGAGGAGCAGCGCGGCGAAGGCGTTGAGGGCACGCCGTTTGACGCCGTGCGCAAGTCCGTCTCTGAGACTTTGGCCGACAGCGGGCTTGCCAAGGAAGTTGAGATCGAGCAGGACGAGCACTGGCTGACGCTTAACATCAACTCCGGCATGCTCTTTGCCGAAGGCTCAGCGTCGATCCTCAGCGCCTCGCGCCCGCTTATAGCCAAGATCGCCGTGGCGCTGGCGCCTATCAACAACTACGTGCGCGTGCGAGGCTATACGGACAACGCTTTCATCCCCAACGGGATCTACAAGAATTCCTGGGAGCTGTCGTCAAAGCGCGCTGTGAATGTGTTGGGCGAGCTGGCAAACGACGGCATAGATCCGACGCGCATGGCTGTGGAAGCCTACGGCGAGTACACGCCGTTCGTCTCCAATGAGACGGCGGCAGGCCGCGCGCGCAACCGCCGCGTCGTTGTGGCGATCTCGCGGTACGCCGCCGCGCGCCGCGAACTGCCGCTTATAAGCGCCGATGCCGGGCAGGGCGGCTCCGCCCGCGTGTCCGGGCAGGCCGGCAGCGGCGATGTCAGGGTCGGGCGCAGCGACGACAATTCAATCAGGCTGGAATTCAAATAAACAGGAGCATCAGGTGCTGGTTTGGGCAATAGCAAGTCAAAAGGGCGGCGTGGGCAAGACCACCACGGTGGCCTCGCTGGCAGGATGGCTTGAAAAGGAAGGCCTCAGGGCGCTGGTCGTGGACACGGATCCGCACGCCTCGCTTACGGCCTACTTAGGCTTTGACGACGAGCAGCTCGACCGCAACCTCTTTGATCTCTACAAAGATCCGGAGCTCGACCGCGAGAAGGTCGCGCAGGCGATCCGCCACACCCGCTTTAAGGGCCTGGACATCATCGGCTCGACCATGGCGCTGGCTACCATAGACCGCCAGCTTTCAGGCAGGGCCGGCGTCGGCAGGATCTTAAGCAAGATCTTAAAATTCGTCGACGACGATTACGACGTCGCGCTCATAGACTGCCCGCCGGTGCTCGGCGCGCTTATGGTCAACGCGCTTGTGGCCGCTTCTTTGGTGCTCGTGCCGACGCAGACTGAGTTTCTGGCCTTAAAAGGCCTTGAAGGCATGGTCAGGACGTTTGAGATCATGGGCAAGGCCACGAACGGATCGGGCGTTGACTATATCGTCGTGCCGACGATGTTTGACCGCCGCACCCACGCTTCAAATTCTTCGCTGGATTTTCTGAGGATCCATTACCGTGATCACGTGTGGAAAGGCGTGATCCCCGTGGATACGCTGTTCCGTGAATCGAGCGCCCGCAACGTGCCGGTGCCGCTGATGGACAAAAAAAGCCGCGGAGCCGAGGCTTACCGCGAACTGCTGTGCCACTGCGTGCGCCATGAACTGCAGGCCTGCCCTGACAAGGTGACTCCGGCCGCCGCGGCGCTGCTTACCGATGACACCGAAGCCGAGAAACACCCCGATCACGAAAAAGAGATCGCCGCTGACATGAGCACGATGCTCAGCGCTGAGGAGGGAGCCTGATGGCGATGGATCATTACGGGCGCGAAGAGGAAGCGCTGGTAAGCTACTTCCGCCAGATGCTCGCCGAGGAACTGCCTGAGGAAGAAACTCAGGCGGCAGCCGAGGCATCTAAGGCCTCTGAGGCGGCGGCAGCGCAGCCTGAGCCCGCGGCGGCGCCTGAAAAGGAAGCCGCCCCTGCCCAGGCGGAGGCGCACTCTGCCCCTGAACAGGAGAGCGCGCCCGCCTCAGGCGAGAGCGCGGCCCCGGTTTTGGCGCCGCAGCCCCAGATCCAGGCTCAGCCCCGCCGCGAGAGCCTGCCAGTGCGCGAGCAGCCGTCGCTGGAGACGCTGCTGGAGCAGGTGAGCGAGACCCAGACGGCGACAGAGACCGAGGCTGCAACTGAGACTGAAACCGCAACCGAGACGGAGATCGCCACGGGTACGGAGACAGCGGTGCAGACTGAGACGGAAACAGTCGCACAGACAGAGACTCAGAGCGAAACCGCGACTGAGACTGAAACCGTTACCGAAACCCAAACGGCAACCGCGGACGATACAGAAACCGCGGTCGCGACGGAAACTGCGGCTGCGACGGAAACCGAGACCGCGACTGAAACCGAAACTGCAACGGCTGAGCGTGAGCTGACAGCCGACGAACTGGCCACGCAGGCCATGATCGCGGCGGCCGAGGCTCAGGAAAAGCAGCAGACCCAGATCGCACAAGTGCAGGTTCAGGCGCAGCCTGAAACCCCGCCCAGCCCGCTTGAGTGGCAGAACATCGAGATGCCTGATGAATTCCAGGCGCTGTTCTTCCTCGTCAAGGGCGTGCGCTTTGCCGTGCCGCTGGTGGACTTAGGCGGCATCTTTGAGTGCGGCAAACTCACCAGGCTGTTTGGCAAGCCGCAGTGGTTTAAAGGCATCGCTGATCTGCGCGGCAGCAAGATCAATGTCGTTGACACGCTGCGCTGGGTTAAACCCGGCGGGGCCGAGGAGAACGAATACCAGTACATGATCCTGTTAGGCGGCAGCCAGTGGGCCGTCGCCTGCGACGTGCTCGAGGGCAACCGGGTGCTGCGCAAGGAAAATGTCAAATGGCGCCAGCAGGCGGGCAACCGCCCCTGGCTTGCCGGCATCGTCAAGAAAGAGATGTGCGCGCTCATCCACGTGAAAGCGCTCATCGCGATGTTCGAGCAGGGAATGAATCTCAACGGGAGTTATGACCGCTCGGTGCTCAGAAAACACCAAAACGAGGCCAAACCCTCCTGAAAGATCGTAAGTATGCGCTGCGGCGACTTTTTTCAGGCGGCGCATGTTGTTAGAATGGATCCGGATCTTTGGTGATCAGGACTTAAAAGAGGAACATTCAGATGGCTAATGAAGCTCAGGCAGCCGCGGATAACAAAGACGGCAAAGGGATCGTAGACGTCGGTGTTGACAACCAGGGGGAGCTCAAACGCTGGGTTACCTTCAGGCTCGGCCAGGAGATCTACGGTGTCAACGTGATGCAGGTGCGCGAGGTGCTCAGATACACTGACATAGCCCCTGTCCCCGGTGCCCCGACCTACGTGCTGGGCATCATAAATCTGCGCGGCAACGTCGTGACCGTGATCGACACCCGCCAGCGTTTCGGCCTGCCTTCGGCGGAAGTCACCGACAACACCAGGATCATGATCATCGAGAGCGAGAGCCACGTGGTCGGCATCCTCGTGGATTCTGTGGCTGAGGTCGTCGATCTCAACACGAACGACATCGATGACACCCCGAACGTGGGCACCGAAGAGAGTGCCAAGTTCATCAGCGGCGTCTGCAACCGCGACGATGATCTGCTGATCCTCATCGATCTCACGAAACTCCTCTCCGATCAGGAGTGGGAAGAGGTCGTCAACCTCAACAAGTAACAGGCTCCCCTCCTTTTTAGAGCGAGGGGATCTTAAGCGAGCGGGACGTGCAGTCTTATCTTGATGTGTCGATGCTGGCGGTGATCGCGATCGCCGTGCTGTTGCTGACGCTGCTTTTGATCTCGTTCCTGCTCTGCACCAGAAGGCTGACCGCGCTCGAACAGGCTTCGGAAAAACAGGCGGCGGCAGGAGAGGTTCTGCGCCGCGATGTCGCTGATCTCAAAGATCAGGTCGAAGCCGCGCTGCAGCGCCAGAAGGTCGCCGAGCAGTCCGTGACCTATCTGAGCACCCACGCCCAGGATTTTGACGACAGCCAGGAAGCCCTGAAAAAGGATCTTAAGGCGCTGTCAAAACAGCTTGCGGATCTCGAAGCCCGCTTAAACCAGCGCGTCCAGGCGCTGGAGTCCGTGCGCACGGAAAACGCGCCGATCATCGAGGCCCGGCAGATGCTGCGCGCCGGCGAGGATCTCAGCGAAATCGCCAAACGCACGTCGCTGCCGCGCTCGGAGCTTGAGATGATCGCCAAGGTAAGCGGTATCAAGCCGCGCCCCGCCGCGCCCGTTCCCGAAAGCGCTCCGGCAGCTCCCGCGCCTCGTGGTGCTCCCAAAGAGCCGGAGCCTGCTGAGAGCGCCCCGGCGCCGCGCCACATCGCCTCGCTGCGCGCCCGCAGCGCCTACGGCATCCCCGCGCGCCCCACGCTGCGCCGCCGCTGAATTTTTCCCTTAATTCCTAATGTTTCCGCCTTGGGCGGGAGGTTCATGGTGTCCGCTGAAAACCTGAGCGCGCAAAACCGCGCCGCCGCCGCCGCGCTGCAGCGGCAATGCCTGGCGCTCAAACTAAAAGTCTGCACGGCCGAGTCGCTCACCGGAGGGCTGATCGCCGCGACGCTCACCGAGATCCCGGGATCGTCCGGTTATTTTGATTCAGGCTTTGTCGTGTACAACAACGAGGTCAAGCACGCGCTTTTGGGCGTGGGTTCGCAGCTGCTCTTACGCTTTAGCGAGTACTCGCATGAGTGCGCGGCCGCGCTTGCTGAAGGCGCGCTAAAGCGCTCAGGGGCCGATCTCGGCGTCGGCGTCTCCGGGATCGCAGGGCCTGACGGCGGCAGCGCGGAGAAACCTGTGGGCAGTGTCTGGGCCGGAGTGTGCCGCAAAGGTCGCCCGCCGCTGACGAGGCTCTTTCATTTCACAGGCGATCGTAAGGCCGTGCGCCTTCAGACCGTGGCCGCGGCCGTCAAGGCTCTCACTGAGCTTGCCGATGGCAAGGATCCTGAGGGCTTTGCCCCGCTCTCAGAACGCTGAAGATCCGCCCGGATCCGAGATTAAGCGCTCCGGCCACGGCGCTTTTTTGGGCCCTGCTTGAACGTCCGAGCCGCAAAGGTTTTTGGTGCGCGAACAGCCAGGCAAAATACGCAAAGCTCTCGGCCTCCAAAAGCTGCGGATCGACGCCGAAATCCGCGCTGGGCCTGACGCTCACGCCCAAATCCGCGCACTGCTCTTTGAGCATCTGCATTAAAAGCGGGTTGCGCACTCCGCCGCCTGCGACCGCCAGGGTGCCTCCTGTAAGACGGTGATCCCGCATCTGCGCTTTGAGCGCGGCGCAGACGCTCCTGGCGGTGAGACAAGTGAGCGTATACAGCAGATCGCAGCCGCGCATTTCCCCGCACCGGCATTTATCCAAAAAGGGCGCGATCAAATCCCGGCAAAAGAGCTCGCGGCCGGTGGATTTGGGCGGCTGCTGCGCAAAATAGGGGAGCGCGACCAGGGGGCGCAGGATCTCAGGGAGCAGCGCGCCTTGCGAGGCGAGTGCCGCGTCCTCGTCAAAGGGAAGGTCAAAGAGCTCGCGGCAGCAGGTGTCGATGAGCGTGTTCGCAGGCCCGGTGTCAAAACCTGAGAGGATCTCCCCGCCCGGGGCCAGGACGGTGAGGTTGGCGATCCCGCCTAAGTTTAGGACATAGCGCGGCTCATCCTTGCATCCGAGGATGCCTGAGTGGAATGCCGGGGTGAGCGGGGCGCCGTCGCCGCCTAAGGCGATGTCGGCGGCGCGAAAATCCGAGACGACATCGATGCCGGTTTTAAGCGCCAATGCAGCCGCGCCGTTTAACTGCACTGAAAAGCCCTGCCCGGGACAGTGGCGCACCGTTTGGCCGTGGGAGCCGATCGCGGTGATGTTTTCTTTTTTTAGCCCGGTTTTACAAAGCAGCTGCTGCACGATCTCAGTTTGGGCGGAAGCAAGGAGCACTGCGGCCCGGCCGGCGCGCTCAAGCTCGTCAGGGCCGCTTTGGCACAGCGAGTGCAGCAGCGCTTTCTCATCTTGTTGCCACGGCCTTGAGGCGCCTGCGAGCACCTGCGGAGGCTCATCGGTTTTGAAGGCTGCAAGGCAGCCGTCCATGGCGTCGATGCTCGTGCCTGACATCAGCCCGATGTAAAGCTCACTGCCTGGTGTTTTTTGCATATGTTCCCCCGCGCGCCTTTTTAGCCTGTTGCGGCCTGATCGGGTATCATATTAGGCAATTTTTTTAAGCCCGCCAAACGAGGCGGCGGTGAGCCTTTCAGGAAAGGCGCATTTGACAGGAGAATTCGATGACCGATATTGAGAGCGCGATGCGGGAGATCACCCGCGGCGCCGAGGAAATCATTCCGCTCGAGGAGCTGCGCAAGAAACTTGAGAGCGGCAGGCAGCTTACCGTCAAGCTGGGCATGGATCCCACAGCCCCTGACATCCACCTCGGTCACACCGTGATCCTCAACAAGCTCAGGACGTTCCAGAAGCTTGGCCACAAGATCGTGCTCATCATCGGCGATTTCACCGCCTCCATCGGCGATCCCTCAGGCAAAAATTCCACCCGTCCGGTGCTTTCCCGGCAAGCCATCGAGGCCAACGCCAAAACTTACGCCGATCAGGTGTTCAGGATCCTCGATCCCAAACTCACCGAGATCCGCTACAACTCCGAGTGGTCGGAGAAGCTGGGCGCGGCCGGCACCATCCGCCTGGCCGCAAAGCTTACCGTCGCCCGCATGCTCGAGCGCGACGATTTCTCAAAGCGCTTTGCCGCGCGCCAGCCCATCGCCATCCACGAGTTCCTCTACCCGCTGTTCCAGGGCTACGACTCCGTGGCCATTAAGGCTGACGTCGAACTGGGCGGCACCGATCAGAAATTCAACCTGCTCATGGGCCGCGAGCTGCAAAAGGATGCGGGCATGGAACCTCAGTGCGTGCTGATGATGCCGCTGCTGGTCGGCCTTGACGGCGTTGTCAAGATGTCAAAGTCCAAGCACAACTACATCGGCGTGACTGAGCCTCCCAAGGAGATGTTCGGCAAGATCATGTCGATCTCCGACGCGCTGATGTGGAATTACTACACGCTGCTCTCAGAGAAGACCACGGAGGAGATCGAGGATCTCAAAAAGCGCTGCATGAGCGATCAGCTTAACCCGCGCGATGCCAAGATCGAATTAGGCCGCGAGCTCGTGGCCCGTTTCCACGGGGCCCAGGCCGCCGACGCGGCCGTCGAGGGCTTTAAGAGCCAGTTTGCCAAAGGCGCGATCCCCGAGGATATCGCCGAGGTCGAGGTGAGCTCGCAGAGCGTGCCGAATCTCTTAAAAGACGCCGGGCTGTGCGCCACGACCTCCGAGGCGATGCGCATGATCGCCCAGAACGCCGTCAAGTGCGACGGAGAGGCGGTCACGGACAAGAAAGCCCCTGTAGCCGAGGGCACGGCCGTGTGGCAGGTGGGCAAGCGCCGCTTTGCCAGAGTTACTGTCAAACACTGATATTTGGAGCAGATATGACTCAGGATGAGCTTAAGGTGATGGTGGCCAAGGCCGCCTTGGATTACATCCCAAAGCAGGGGGTGCTCGGTGTGGGCAGCGGCTCCACGGTCGTGAAATTCATAGAGCAGATAGGCTTAAATGAAATCAAGGTCGAAGGCGCGGTCTCAAGCTCGAACAAGACGACGGCGCTGCTGCGCGAGCGCGGCATTAACGTGCTCGATCCCAACAGCGTGCCCGGCTATGACGTCTACATCGACGGCGCCGACGAAGTCGATCCGCATTTCAACATGATCAAGGGCGGCGGCGCGTGCCTTACCCGCGAGAAGATCCTCACCTCGATGGCCAAAAAATTCGTGCTCATCGTCGACAAGTCCAAGCTCGTGGACACCCTGGGCAAATTCCCGCTGCCCGTCGAGGTCATCCCCATGGCCCGCGAGCAGGTGATCCGCACGTTAAAGAAGCTCACCGGCGGCGATCCGGTGCTGCGCGAAGGCTGCATTACGGACAACGGCTGTGAGATCGTCGACGTGCGCGGCCTTTCGATCACCGATCCGGTAAAGCTTGAGGATGAGATCAACGCCATCCCGGGAGTCGTGACCGTGGGGCTGTTCGCCCGCCGCGGCGCCGATGTGATCCTCTATGCAACAGAAGAGGGCGTAAAGACCTTAAAACGCCCGCAGTGACGCAATGCTCTGCGTTTAAAGGCCGCCCGGGTTTGCCCGGACGGCCTTTTACATGCCCGCTGTCGCACCTGGCACGTTTTTTGATTTAACTCCCGCAAAGACGAATTGAGGCGCCTGAATTTTGGCGCGGGAGTTTATGATGAGCCTGAGCATTAACACTGCAGTCCCAAGCGGATCGATCCTCATGCAGCTGCAAAACATGCAGAGGCAGATGAATTACTTAAGTGAGGCTTCTCAGGGCGCGCAGAACCGGGCGCAGCAGGCTGCGGCTCCGGAGCAGACGCCGCTGGTGCTCGAGCAGGATCAGGCGCATACCTCCGAGACCAAAGTCGGATCTTTTGCGGCGGCGCTCAAAGATGCCTTTGAGACCGTGAACAACCTGCAAAACCAGGCTAACAACCTGCAGACCAGATTTGACACAGGCGACAGACAGGTAAGCCTTTCTGATGTTATGCTAGCCACTCAGAAATCAAGTATTTCCTTTGAGGCCGCGGTGCAGGTGCGCAACAAGCTCATTGAGGCCTACAAGACCGTATCGCAGATGCAGATTTGATCCCTGAAACCCAGGGCTGAACCAGGACAGTTTTCAACATGGCAGACAACGATTTACCGGTGGCGCAGGCGGGCGCGGGCGCCGAGGGCGGCGCTGGGGTTCCTGCCGTCGCCTCTCAGAGCACGGCGCTTACCGCCCCTGAAGGCGCCGCTGAAGACAGCGGCGCCGATGAGGGCGCCGAGGCCGAGGGCGCGTCAAAAAAACGCCGCCCCTTAGGGATCGTCTCTGAATTCCTCCACTCAAGCGACATCATCCACCGCCTGATGATCCTCGGCCTGCTAGTCGTCTTTGTGGCCGTGATCATCTTTGTGGCTTTCTCCTTAGGCGGCAGATCGAACGCCCCTGAGACCGAGAGGACTTTAGGCCAGTATGCGCCCTCGGAGATCGGCTCAGTGCTCGATTTCTTAGATGAGGGCGGCTACAAGTACCGCCTCTCGGGCGACACCATCATCGTCGATGCCAACGCCTACAGCGAGATCACCGAGCAGATGCTGCGCAAGGGCATCGCGCTGCCTAAAGAGAATAACGACTTAGGCGATCAGATCCTCATGACCGACAGCGGCTTTGGCGTGTCGCAGCACCTGGAGAACGAGCGTATCAAACACGGCCGCGAGGTGCAGCTGGCTCGCGCCATCGAGAAGATCGACGGCATCCAGCGCGCCACCGTGCTTTTGGCCATCCCCCGCGACAACGTCTTTGCCCGCGAGAAGAGCCGCCCGTCGGCCGCGGTCGTCGTGACACTGAAAAAAGACGCTTATTTAAGCCCGGAGAATGTTTCCTCCATCCGCTTCATGGTGGCCTCGTCCGTGCACAACCTTTTGTCAAAGGACGTGACCGTCACGGATCAGCAGGGCAGGCTTTTAAGCTCTGACACCCGCTCTGACAGCCCGGAGAACAAGCTGCAGCGCCAGTTCGAGCTGCACACCATGCGCGAGGCGCAGTACCGCGACAAGCTCGACACCATCCTCGCCCCGATGCTGGGCCTTGGCAATTACTCAGCCGAGGTGGACGTCACGCTTGACACCACGACCCAGGAGGAGACGTCGCAGCTTTACAACCCCGATTCCCAGGCCGTGCGCTCTGAGACTTTGAAAGAGCAGCAGGGCGGCGATGACAAGGGCAACCCTTACGGCGTGCCGGGCTCGCTGTCAAACCAGCCGCCGGCGAACGCCGCCATCCCCCAGCAGCTTAAAAACGGCACGGCCGACGCCACAGCCGACAGCTCTAACCAGCGCAAAGAGAGCCGCGAGGCCGTGCGCAATTACGAGGTCGACACCACGGTGCGCCACACGGTGCGCCCGACGAACTCCGTGTCGCGCCTGACGGTTTCCGTGGCCGTGGACTACCTGCGCAAGCTCGACGCCGACGGCAATGTCACCTACACGCCGCGCCCTAAAGAGGATCTCGACAAGATAGCCGATCTCGTGCGCGGCGGCCTCGGCCTTGACACCGCCCGCGGCGACTTCGTGAACGTCGAGACCGTGTCGTTCCCGCACTCAGACGACCGCCCGCCGCTGCCGTGGTACCGCCAGGATTACTTCTTCAGGCTCGTCAGGGTTGCAGGCGCCGTGCTCGTGATCGTGGTGCTCGTGATCTTTGTGATAAGGCCGATGCTCACGAAGCTCTTAAAGCGCGGCGAGGAAGACATGGAGAACGAGGAGCAGGGCGACATCGATCTCGATGACAGCTCTGCGCTCGAGGGCAACGACGATCTCGATCTCATCACGAAGAACAAAGAGCTGCAGGATCAGATTTACTCCATAAACGAGGGCGGAGGCATAGAACTGCCGAACCTCCACAAGGAGGCGGATCTGTTAAAGGCCGTGAGGACTTTGGCCTCGAACGAGCCGCAGCTTACGGCTGAGGTCATCAAGGAATGGATCGAAGGCGAGAGCAGCAAGGACAAAGCTCCGGCCGGAGGCAAGAAGCAATCGTAATCAAGGAGGGGGCCGCCCCGGGCGGGAGGCCCCTTTTGACGCATGGGGATCTTCAAAAAAAAGCCGTTAAAAAAAGCCGGCGCGGGCGCAAAAAGCAGCGCGCGTCCCGCTTAAAGAGGCGGTGCGCGAGGTGGCGGGCAACGAGCCTGAGCGCACGCTGGCCGTGCTCAAAGACTGGCTTGATGAGGATCTTAAACAGGACAACGGACCTTTTGGCGCAAGAGGCAGACACTGAATATGGCAGACAACAATCTTCCGGCAAAAACCGGGCAAGGCGGCCAGGCAGGCCAAAGCAACGCTTTAAGCCAGGTCGGCGCTTCCGTGAAGGCCGGAGGGCTTGAGCTCAACGACGACGAGCGCGCGGCGCTGCAGGACATGACGGGCCTGGACAAGGCCGTGCTTTTGATGCTCTCGCTCTCCGAGGAGGACGCCGCCGAAGTGTTCCGCAACCTCCAGCCCAAGCAGGTGCAAAAGCTCTCCATGCGCATGAGCTCGGCAGGCCGCTTCACCCAGGAGCAGGTCAACGCCGTGCATAAGTCCTTTCTCACGGACATCACAAAGCATTCAAACCTCGGCCTGGGCAGCTCGGATTTCGTGCGCCACGCCCTCGTCGCCGCTTTAGGCGAGGACAAGGCCAACAACCTCGTCGAGCAGATCACCATGGGCACCGGCTCCCGCGGCCTCGATTCCCTCAAATGGATGGACGCCCGCCAGGTGGCCACGATCATCCAGAACGAGCACCCGCAGATCCAGACGATCGTGCTCTCCTACCTCGATCCCGAGCAGAGCGCGGAGATCCTCTCGCAGTTCCCCGAACCCGTGCGCCTCGATCTCATCATGCGCATTGCCACTTTGGAAGAAGTCCAGCCTTCGGCGCTGCAGGAGTTAAACGAAATCATGGAGAAGCAGTTCGCCGGCGCGGCCGGATCGCAGACGGCCAAGATCGGCGGCCTCAAGAGCGCGGCCGACATCATGAACTTCCTCGACAGCTCGACGGAGACCCAGCTCATGAACGCCATCCAGTCGCAGGACAAGGAGATCGGCACGCAGATCGAGGATCTCATGTTCGTGTTCGAGAATCTGGGAGACGTCGACGACCGCTCCATCCAGACGCTGTTGCGCGAGGTGCCTTCGGACACGCTGCAAAAAGCGCTCAAAGGCGCCGACGACACGCTCAAGGAGAAGTTCTTCAAGAACATGTCCAGCCGCGCCGCCGATTCCATGAAAGAAGATCTGGCCTCCATGGGCCCGACGAAGATCTCCGACGTCGAAGGCGCCCAGAAGGAGATCCTCAACATCGCCCATAAACTTGCCGATGCCGGCTCCATCATGCTCACCCGCGCCGGCGGCAACAGCGACTTCGTCTGATGAGGCGGCCTGATGGCAGAGCAAAAACCCAACGAGGACAAAGATTTCAAGCCTGAGGTTGTCACTGAGGAAGACATCGTCAACAACGAGCCCCAGTACACCGACGCCCGCTACGATGCGCCCATCAGCCGGGTGATCCCGGCCGAGCAGGCCGGCCCCTATGAGGTAAAGCGCTGGCCGACCATGGACGTCGAGCCCGATCCCGACAACCCTGAACCCACGAACGCTTTGGGCTATCCCGAGGATTATTTTGAAGAGCGCAGGCTCAAGGCGCAGCAGGCGCTGGAGCTAAAAAAGCAGGCTGAGGCCGAGGCACAGGCAAAAGCGGCCGCCGCACAGGCGCAGCGCGAGGCTGAGGAGCAGGCTGCCAAAGAGCCGCATGTCACGGCCGAGGAACTTGAAGAGATCCGCAAAGCCGCCGCCGACGAAGGGCACAGCGAGGGCTTTGAGAAAGGTCATGAGGAAGGGTTAAAGCAGGGACTTGAGGAAGGCACGGCCGAAGGCCTTGCCAAAGGGCATGACGAGGGTTTTGCCAAAGGCCATGACGAAGGCTTTGCCAAGGGGCGCGATGAGGGGTATGCCAAAGGGCGCGCCCAGGGGCTTGCCGACGGCGAGGCGATCGTGCTTGAGCAGTCAGAGCGCTTCCGCCACCTGGCAGATGCCCTGGCCAATCCGCTGCGCGAGTGCGATCGCGAGGTCACGGAGCAGCTCTCCTCCATGGTGGCGCTGCTTGCGCGCGCCGTCATCGGCCGCGAGATCAAAGGCGACAGTGATTTCCTGGTGAAAAGCGTTGAAAAGGCCGTCGCGCTGCTCCCTGCGGCTGAACACGGCTGCGCCGTGTCGCTGTGTCCCGATGACGCCGCGCTCGTCGAGGCCGCCGTGGGGCGCGAATACCTCAAAGCCCAGAAATGGGATCTGCGCGTTAGCGAGAATTTAAAGCCTGGCGATGTCATGGTATCCACCGAGCAGAGCGAAGTGAACTGGAGGCTTGAAGACCGCATCGCCTCGGTACTCGAAGAATTCAAGGAAAGCGCCGCCGCCGCCTCCGAGGGCGCGCTGCATGAGGACATCCCTGGCGCTCCCGCCTGGGACGCGCCCCCTGAAAAACCGCTGGATGTCCCGCAGACTTTGGAGGAGGCCGCCCCGGCGGCGGCAGAACCTGCGCCTGAGGAGGCTTCGCAGGGGCAGGATCAGCCTGAAAATCAGCCTGAACCCCAGGCGCAGCAGGAACAGCAGCCGGAGGCCGCGCCTCCTGAGGGCGCTGCGGAGGTCCAGGCATGAATTCGCTGCTTGAAAGGCTGCGCGGCATCGAGATCCCCGAGCAGGAACAGCCTCCGCAGATCTCAGGGCGTTTAACCCGCGTCGTCGGGCTGACGCTTGAGTGCGTGGGGATCCGCGTGCCCGTGGGCACGCGCTGCCGCATCGACACACATGACGGCCCGATGACGGCCGAGACCGTGGGCTTTTCGGGCAAAACGACGTTTTTAATGCCGACGACCGACATCAGCGGTGTCGAGAGCGGCGATCTCGTAACGCCCTTAGGCGACGTCGACGATTACCCTTATTCCGACGCGCTCTTAGGGCGCGTCGTTGACGGGATCGGCAACCCCATAGACGGCAAAGGGCCGCTCAAGCCCCGCCGCGGGCCGCGCTGGAAAGGGCGCAAGGTCAACCCGATGGCCAGGCGCCCCATCAAGGAGCCTTTGGACGTCGGCGTGCGCGCCATCAATTCGCTTCTGACCATAGGCCAGGGGCAGCGTATGGGGCTGTTCGCCGGCTCCGGTGTCGGCAAGTCCGTGCTTTTGGGCATGATGACCCGCGGCACGAGCGCCGATGTCGTCGTTGTGGGGCTCATCGGCGAGCGCGGCCGCGAGGTGCGCGAGTTCATAGACGACATCTTAGGGCCCGAGGGCCGCGCGCGCAGCGTCGTGATCGCCGCCCCGGCCGACGCCTCGCCGCTGATGCGCTTAAAAGGCTGCGAGACGACGCTCTCCATCGCCGAGTACTTCCGCGATCAGGGCCGCAACGTGCTGCTGCTCATAGACTCGCTTACCCGCTATGCCATGGCCCAGCGCGAGATCGCGCTGGCAGTGGGCGAACCTCCGGCGACGAAGGGTTACCCGCCTTCGGTGTTTGCCAGGCTCCCGGCGCTCGTCGAGCGCGCCGGCAACGGCGGCGCGGGGCAGGGGTCGATCACCGCTTTCTTTACGGTGCTCGTCGAAGGCGACGATCTGCAGGACCCGATAGCCGACTCCGCCCGCGCCATCTTAGACGGGCACATCGTGCTCTCGCGCGCCCTGGCCGACGCCGGCCATTACCCGGCGATCGATGTCGAAAAATCCATCAGCCGCGTCATGCCGGCCGTCGTTACCCAGGAGCACCTGGTGATGGCGCGCACCATCAGGCAGTGCGTGGCGCAGTACAACGCCTCGCGTGAGCTTATCCAGATCGGCGCCTATCAGAAAGGCTCGGATCCGCGCATCGATCAGGCGATCATGATCCACCCGTACATCGACGAGTTCACGCAGCAGGATTTTCGCGCGGTGATCTCCTATGCCCAAAGCCTCGAGGACATGAAAAAAGTCGCCTCGGTGTTAATCAGCGACGCCCAAAAGCGCGTTGACGCGCTCACGGCCGCCAAGGCGCAGCCTCCGCAGGCCGCGCCTCAGGCCCGGCCTCCGGCCCAGGCCCAGGGCGGGGCGTTTAAGCGCGCGGCGCAGTGAGGTGAGCCATGGCGCAGGACCGCGGGCTGAAACTGGTGCTCGACCAGCGCAAAAAAGCCGAGGATCAGGCCCAGAAAGCCTGGGCCCAGGGCGTGCAGGCCGTGAGCGCCTGTGAGGCCCAGCTGCAAAAGCTCGCCTCGTTTAAGCAGGTCTACTTAAACGAGATGGCGCAAAAAAGCGCCGGAGTCACGAACATGACCTCCTACCTTGCCTACCAGGAATTCATCGCGAAGCTCGAACGCATTGCCGAGCGCCAGGAGAAGGTGCTCGACGGCTTAAGGCAGCGCGCCGACGAGCTGCGCGGCAAATACCTCAAGACCCGCCAGGACCGCCAGATCATCGAGTCGCTTTTGGAAAAACACCGCAAAGAACGCCAGGCCGCCGAGGCCCGCGCCGAGGCCAAGCTCACGGATGACGTCGTCTCCTCCAAGATGGCGCGCGCGGCCATAGAGCGTAGCCGCGCCTGATGGCACGCTAAATGCTTTAACCCCTGAAAACGAGATCGCAGCGCGATCTTAAAGCAAGCGGCAAACGAGATAAAAAGCCGCGAGATCAGGAGATAAGACATGAATCTTCTTCTAAACCACATAAACGGGGCTCAGGCAGGCTTTGCCGCAACCGGCAGTTCCTCCGCATCCTCCTCATCGCAGAACGGAGCGGGCTTTGCGGATCTGCTGTTAAACCTGCAAGCGCAGGACGGCCAAGGGCAGGGGTTTTCAAGCGTGTTCGGGGCGCTGCGCGATTTCGCGCAAAAAAGAGGCGAGAGCGCCGTGCTGCCTCAGGCGCAGCCGCGCCGCGAGCGCCGCACCGCCGAGGCCTTTGCCGGCTCCAAGGTTAAATCCGCGGCCTCTTCATCAGGCGGGGAATTAAAGCAGGCAGGCGCCGCGGAAGCACCTAAAGCCAAAACGGCTGAAGCAGGCGTAAGACCGGAGCGCACAGCGGTAGCGGTGCGCAGCGCCCCTGACAAGGCTCAGGAGGCGGCAGAAGAGCCTGATGCCGAAGCAAATTACCGCGAGCGCACGGCTGACGCGGCAAAAAGCGCCGCGTCCCAAACACAGCTTCAGGACGGGGGCAAAGCGCCTGCCGATCCGGTTTTGGAGGAGATCACGCAGGATAACGCCGGCGCCGGGATCCTTTTAAACGATGCTGATCCGGCGCAGAGCGCCCCTGAGAGCATAAAGCCTGATGCGGCCCTTTCTGCGGCAATGCAGGCGTTCGTACCTGAAAGCGCCCCGGATGCCGATCCGGCGGAGCTCCCGGAGGATGCGGCAGGCACAGGCTCTGCCGGGCGCCCGGAAGTTTCAAACAGCGCGGATGTTTTTAACGCAGAGGCCGGGACTGAGGTTCAGGCTCAACCCAGGGAAAGCCCTTCGCTTAAGGTTCAGGAGCCGGCGCGCGAGCTTAAGCTTGACGAGCGCCAGGCGCAGCTTATGGCAAAGGCTGTCGCGGACGCCGGCGCCGCTGCCGCCCCACAGAGCGTTCAGATCTCAGAGCAGCCTGCCGGCGCGCGCGGCGCCGCGCTCTCGCAGCTGATGGCGGACGCCGGGGTGGTGAAGGTGAGCGCCGAGCGCGTTGCGCCTTCCGGGCAAGGGGCGCAGCTTGCACAGGACATCAGCGCGGATCTGAGCCTTATAGATGAATCGCTCCAGGCCTCGGCCGCGCTTGACGGGACTTCTGATCAGGGCGGGCAGACCGCGTTCTCGCAGCAGGAAAACAGCGAAGGCGGGGAGAATAAGCAAAACCTTAACGGGGCGCTGCAGATCTTAAAGGCTGCCTCAGGGGAACAGGCCGCGGAGGCTCCCAAAGCCGGGCTGATGCAGTCAGCCGAGGCCTCAGGCAAAGCCGCGCCGCGCACTTTGGGCGAGGCGCTGGCCGCCGCTGACGCCAGGCCTGCCCAGGCGGCCTCGGCTGAACCTGCTTTTGCGCAGCCGCAGGGCGGCGCGGTCCCGGAGCTCTCGCAGTCGCGCCTTGAAGCGCGCAGCGCCGGGGCTCAGGCTTTGCGCGAGAGCCTCATCACGCTTTCAGGCGACCTGCGCAAAAACGCCGCCGAGATTTCGCAGGCCGTCATGGCGATGGCGGCCAAAAACGTTAAACGTTTTGAGTTCTCGCTAAACCCTGAAGGACTTGGCACCATGCAGATCTCAATAGACGCCGACTCCCATGACGAGGCTGTGAAGATCAGCATCGGCGCGGGATCGGAGGCCACGCGCTCGCTCATCGCCCAGAGCCTTGACACCCTGCGCGATCTGCTCTCGCGCAACGGCGTGAACGCCGAGACCGAGCTCTCAGGAGGCTCTCAGGACTCTGAGACCTCCCAGGGGCAGCAGGGCGGCCAGGGCGGCGAGCAGAGGCAGGAGCGCGGTCAAACGTTCTTTGCCTCAGGCGGGCGTGAGAGCGCGCCGGAGCCGGTGAATGATCCGCAGGCGCAAAGTGAGGACGACGGCGATCTGAGCCTGTTTGCCTGATTGCGTCTTAAAGGCCCCGCACGCGAGCGCGCGGGGCCTCACATTCCCCAAAATCTGACGGGGATCGCTTTGATTATGAGATAAAATACAAGAATAACGGAGGAGAGCATGGCAAAAAAGGCCGATTCTGATGACGAACTGAGCACCCCGAAGCGGGGCAAAAAGCTGGTCGTGATGATCATGCTGCTGCTGGCGCTCATGGTGCTGGCAGGCGGCGGCTACATGGGCGCTGCCTACTTTATGAAGCTGCCGCCTTTTGAGCCCTCGGGGCCTACCCCGGAGGAGCTGGCCGCCCAGCAGGCTGCCGCCGAGGCCGCCGAGGCTGCCAAAACCCGCGACATGTACGTCAAGTTCGATCAGCCGTTTACTTTTAACTTAAGCTACCGCGATCGCGCGCACACGGCGCAGGTCGACGTGGTGCTCGTCGTGTCAGGCCCTGACAACGAGGCGCTGGCCAAAAAGCACCGCGAGCTTTTGAGCAGCACCATCCTCAACAAGCTTTCAGCCGAGAACTACGCCGCGCTGCTCATGCCCTCAGGGCGCGAGCGCCTGAAGATCGAGCTTTTGGACGCGCTGCGCGGCAAGATGTCCGAGGTGGCGCGCGCCCCGGTGGTGGAAAAGGTGCTCTTTACGGCGTTTGTGATGCAGTAAGCATCAGGTGGTCTGATGACAGAGTTTCTGACACAGGATGAGATCGACGCCCTCCTTCACGGGGCGGATGACGTAGAGCCTGAGCAGCCCAAAGACGACAGCGGCATCAAGCCCTTTGACTTCGGCTCGCAGGAACGCATCGTCCGCGGCCGCATGCCGACGCTGGAACTCGTGGACGAGCGCTTTGCCCGCCACATGCGCATCAGCCTGTTCAACATGCTGCGCCACAGCGCCGAGGTGACCTGGTCGGGCGTGCAGATGATGAAGTTCTCCGAGTACGTGCAGGCGCTGTACGTGCCGACGTCGCTGAACATGGTGCGCTTCCGTCCCTTAAAAGGCACGGCGCTCGTAACGCTCGAGGCGCGCCTTGTGTTCATCCTCGTGGAGAATTTCTTCGGCGGCGAAGGCCGTTTCCGCACCAAGATCGAAGGCCGCGAGTTCACGCCTACGGAGAGGCGCATCATCCAAAAAGTCCTGAAGATGGTCTTTGAGGATTACAAGGAAGCCTGGGCGCCGGTCATGGACGTCGAGTTCGAGTACCTCGACTCCGAGGTCAACCCGTCCATGGCCAACATCGTGAGCCCCTCCGAGGTGCTCGTGGTCAACAAGTTCCACATCGATCTCGACGGCGGCGGCGGCGATCTGCACATCTGCTTCCCGTATTCGATGATCGAACCTATACGCGAGCTTTTGGACGCCGGCGTGCAGTCGGACAAGGGCGATACGGACGTGCGCTGGAACCGCGCGCTGCGCGAGGAAGTCATGGACGTGCCCGTTGACATGCGCGTCAAACTCCTCGATCGCGATGTCACGCTGCAGCAGATCATGGATTTCAAGCCCGGCGACATCATCCCGGTGGATCTGCCCGAGGATCTTTTGGTGTATGTCGAGGATCTCCCCAGCTATCACGCCAAGCTCGGCCGCACGAAGGACAAGCTGGCCATCCGCATCAGCAAGGTGCTCGAGCGTCCTAAGAGCATGAAGAGCGAGATCTCCTTCATCAAGGGCAACAGCATCAGCCTCACTGACGAAGACGAGGCTGAGGAATATGATGACGACTAAGGAAGAGACATTATGTCAGACTCAGACGATCAGAAACTAGCCGACGAATGGGCCGCGGCGCTCAACGCCCAGCAGACCGGTGAAGAAGCCACCGGCGGCGCGGCGCCTGCCGAGCAGGCCGAGGTCGAGGCTTTCAGCGAAGACGCCTCCTCCCAGAACAAGGCGCCGCTGTCGCGCGAAGAGCGCCGCAAGCTCGACGCGATCATGGACATCCCCGTCACCATCACCATGGAAGTCGGCCACGCCAAGATCAGCATCCGCAATCTGCTGCAGCTAAACCAGGGCTCCGTGATCGAGCTTGAGCGCCTGGCAGGCGAGCCTTTGGATGTGCTGGTAAACGGCACGCTCATCGCCCACGGCGAGGTCGTGGTGGTCAACGACAAGTTCGGCATCCGCTTAACGGACGTGATCTCCCAGGTCGAGCGCATTAAGAAACTCAAATGACGAAATTCCTGTGCCTGTCAGCCCTCCTCGCTGCCCTGCCGGCTTTTGCCGCAGAGCAGGAGGAGGGTTCGCGGGTTTTGGGGACGGGGCAGCTCGTCTCCTGGCTGCTCTCAACCCTCGCGGTCATCGCGCTCATAGTGATATTGGCATGGGGCGTTAAAAAGACCCGTTTCCGCTTCCAGGGCGGCGGGCGCTATAAGATCGTCTCGCAGCTCGCGCTCGGGCCAAAAGAGCGCCTCGTTGAGGTCAAAGCAGGCGAGCGCACGCTGCTTTTGGGCGTCACCGCATCTCAGATCTCGCTTATAGCCGATCTCACGGACGGCGGCTTTAAGCAGGCGCTTGCCAAAGAAACCGCCGCTTCTCAGGTCCAAGGCGGGGAGGGCACGCATGCGCCTTGAGGCCCCCTGCACCAAAGAGCTTTTGCTAAAGCTCGCAACGCTCAAGCGCACGCTGGCGTTAAGCGCGCTTGCCGCAGTAATCAGCGGCGCGCTGCTGTATTTCCTCTCGACGGCGCAGGCTGCCGATCTCGACA
This sequence comes from Succinatimonas sp. UBA7265, assembly GCA_002473165.1. GTDB lineage: Bacteria > Pseudomonadota > Gammaproteobacteria > Enterobacterales > Succinivibrionaceae > Succinivibrio. Next base: position 24,817 of record DKSD01000093.1, on the reverse strand, counting down.
TCACGGCGTTCACGGTAAAGAGCAACCCTGACGGCACCTCGGACTACAGCGTCTCGCTGCAGGTCGTCGTGCTCATGACGCTGCTGTCGTTTTTGCCTTCGATCCTCATCATGATGACGTCGTTTACCCGCATCGTCATTGTGATGGCCATCCTCAGGCAGGCCATGGGCCTGCAAACCTCGCCTTCAAACCAGGTCATCATCGGCATCGCGCTGTTCCTGACGCTCTTTATCATGACGCCGGTGTTCGATCAGATGTACACGGACGCCATCGAGCCTTACATCAACGATGAGATCCAGGCGCGCGAGGCCTTTGAAAGGGCTCAGGTGCCGTTGAAGCATTTTATGGTCGAGCAGACACGCCTAAGCGATCTCAACGCCTTTGCCGCCTACGCCAACGAGAAAGCCGACGAGCCTGAGGGCCTGCCGCTGAGGGTCGTGATCCCCGCTTTTATGGTCTCGGAGCTTAAGACGGCTTTCCAGATAGGCTTTATGCTCTTTTTGCCCTTCCTCATCATCGATCTGGTCGTGGCGTCGATCCTCATGGCCATGGGCATGATGATGCTCTCGCCGATGATCGTGTCTTTGCCTTTTAAACTTATGCTCTTTGTGCTGGTGGACGGCTGGCAGCTCATCATGGGCACGCTCGTCCAAAGCTACGGCCTGGGCGTGCCTTCGTAGGAGGCGGTGCATGCAACCTGAGGTATTCGTTGACATCGTGCGCCAGGCTTTGGGCCTGGTGGCGCTGCTCGTGGCGGCGTCGATCATCCCTTCGCTGATCGTCGGCCTGTGCGTCTCGATCTTTCAGGCGGCGACGTCCATCAACGAGCAGACGCTCTCGTTTCTGCCCAGGCTTTTAGTCACGGTGGCGGCGCTCATGGTCGGCGCCCACTGGGGCCTTGAGAAGCTTATGGGCTTCTTTCAGCAGATGGTAGAGGAGATCCCGCAGGTCCTGGCCTGACGCGGCGGCATGAATTTTTTAGAGCCCATCACTTTAGGCGGTCTCTCGGCGCTGATCTTTCCCTTTTGCAGGATCTCAGGTTTTTTAGCCTCGTTCTTTGCGATCTCGGGATCGACCGTGCCCATGATGGTGCGCGCGCTGTTGGCCGTCGCGTTTACCGTGTGCGTGCTCCCCTCCGTGCCCGCGCCGCCTGAGGGCCTGTATCCTTTCTCGGTTGCAGGCCTCATCACCGTATTTGAGGAAGTGTTAAAGGGGCTTGCCATAGGCTACATGACGCAGCTTATAGCGCAGATCTTTGCGATGGCTGGCCAGGCGATCGCCATGCAGACCGGCCTGGGCTTTGCCTCGCTCGTCGATCCGGTCTCCGGCACGAACGCCCCGGTGGTCGGGCAGTTCTTCACCATCCTCTCCATTCTGGTGTTCTTCGCGCTAAACGGGCATATCGCCTTCTTCAGCCTCATGCTCATGAGCTTTGAGACGCTGCCCATAGGTTCAGGTTTTCTGCCGCAAAACGGCCTGTATGACATGGCGCTCTTTGGCAGCTTCATGTTTGAGGGCGCCGTGGCCATGGCGCTCTCGGCCATCTGCACCATGCTCATCGTCAACTTCACTTTGGGTGTGATGACCCGCGCGGCCCCGCAGCTGAACATCTTCTCGCTGGGCTTCGCCGTTTCCATGATCGTGGGCCTGGTCGTGCTGGTGTTGAGCATGAATGCGTTCATGGGCAATTTCACCGCTGACTTCAATGAAGTCGTAAGCCGCACCTGCACGCTGGTCGGCACCTCCTGCGACGGCCTGATCGGGCCTTAAGCTCATTTCATCGTTTAATCCGGCACAAGGCGGGCGCATCCCCGTCTTGTGACTGCCTCATTAATATCTCTTTAATTATGACCTGTTTAGGAACTGTAAATGAACGTTTCGCTTTAATCAGAAAAACTGCGTTGTACTGCGAATTTTCGGAATAATCAGGCGCGCTTGCGGCAGAAGCGCCTCATTTGATAAAATTTCTGCGCTAAACGATAAGTGAACATTAAACGACTTAAACGGATTTTTTTAAAGAACCGTCCGCTGCGGAATACAGGGCCTGAATGATGGCAATTGAAGAACAGCAAACTGAATTTAAGGCGGACTGCCCTGAGGATCTCGCCCGTGATGTCGTCGCCCTGGCCAACAGCGAAGGCGGAAATCTTTGGATCGGGATGTGCGCAGACGAAACGTCTGCCGGAGCTGCCGCCGATCCCGATCAGCTGATGTGCCGGATCTCGGATGCTCTGTTTGAAACCATTGAGCCTGATGTCCTGCCGTTCGTGCGGTTAAACACGGCGCCGCCAGGGGCTAAAACCGCAATCCGCCTCCGTGTCAGCCCCGGCCCTTACCGGCCCTATTACCTCAAAAGCGCCGGAATGACTCCCTCAGGGGTGTTTGCAAGGCGCGGCGGCGCCAGCGTGCCGCTTACGGCACTTGAGATCAGGAAAATGCTCGATGCCGCGGGGGACGGGAGTTTTGAAAGCCGGCGCGCGCTTTGCCAGGAACTGACATTCGAGGCTTTTGCGGAGTTTATGAACTCTCACCAGATTAAGTTTAGCGGATCATGGAAAAGCGAAACAGGGTTTACAGGCGCGGACGGGCTGTACACGAATCTGGCGCTGCAGCTCTCCGATCAGTGCACGCATTGCCTTAAAGCGGCGGTCTTTAACGGAGGCGAGGTGCCCGAACTGCGGGATTGTCGCACGTTTAAGGGATCGCTCTTAAAGCAGATCTCAGAGGCTCTTGAGTTTATCGTCTGTCTCAGCCCTAAAAGAGCCGCATGCGACGGGAGGACGGATGCAGGGGACTTTCCTGAGGAGGCAGTAAGGGAAGTGCTGGTTAACGCGATGGCGCACCGCGACTACACGCTGGGGGACAGTACCTTTGTCAGGATCTTTGAAGACAGGTTGCAGATCGTCTCTGTGGGCGGCATGCCCTCCGGGTTCTCCCTGGAGGCCGCTATGCTGGGTGCGTCCATGCCGCGCAATAAAGCGCTCATGGCGCTCTTATGCCGCCTGGGACTTGCGCACTCGTGCGGCAGCGGAATCCAAAAAATCGAAAATTTATATGCAAATTCATCGGATAAACCTGAATTTAAAGCTGTCGCCGGAGCGTTCTCGGCCGTGCTGCCCGTTCGCGGTTGCGGGGATCGCGATCCCCGGGCGCCACAGGCTGCGCCGCTTGTTTTTATGCAGACTGCCCCTGGCGCTTCAAATTACAAAACCCTTACAGAAAAATCAGCCGTGGTCGCCGCTGTCGCTGCCTACGGGAAAATCACCAGACAGCAGGTGCAGGCGTTGTTACACGTGAGCAAAACCCGGGCCTACATGCTGCTAAAAGACATGGCGGAGCACGGTGAAATCCAGATGCGCGGCAACGGGCCGGGGCGTTATTACATTCCATCGCAGCAGAACTGACAGACCGTCTTTTGATAAAGCGGCCTGACGCGGTTTATTCAATTTTTAGTAAAAAGTGACTATTTAGGAGCTAATGTGAAAGAACTCAATGAGTTACCTTTAACCTCAGAATTCATCTTCAACAGGATCTTCTGCAACCCTGATCGGGCAAAGCGCCTGATCGAGCAGATCCTCGATGTCAGGATCGCGGAGATCTCGTCCTTGGATACCGATGAGAGTCTCATCGAGCGTCCGGAAAAAGGGGTGCGCTTTGACATCCGGCTTGATGATGACGCCCGCACTCAAATTGCCGTCGGACTGACAGGTATTGATGATCCTGAAGATAAACTGATAGCGCACAGCCGTTATTGCCAGGTCTTTTTGGATCGCAGCATGGAAGAAAAGTATGGCAGATTTATGCCAATTGATATTTATCTGATATCTCTGTGTAATTTTGCGGCATTTGACGGCAAGGACAAAAGGTACCTCTTAGAGAGTCGCTGTGTTGAGGATCCGAGCATCAAACTCAACGATGGCGTTCAATGGATTATCCTGAGTTCCGGTGGTCAGGATCCAAGTGATGTCGGAGCGGATTTAATGAAGTTTCTTGATTATCTGAACACCGGCAAACCGGATACTGAATTCTTAAGCGAAATTGACAAAGAAGTTCGGAAAATCAAAGCAGATCCGCAATCTCAGGCTGCGTACATGGCTTATGTGGGGAGAAAGGCGGAAATAATGGAGAAACGCAGAGCAAAAAAACAGCAGGAACAAGGCGCTGAATCTGCTTAATCACAATGCTGTGCGCGACATTCCTCTGGTGTGACAAAGAAAACAAAGGGTGCTTTTGCGCCCTTTGAGCATTTAATCTCTCAAAAGTTTGGTAAAACAAAAAGTAGGCTAATTACATTTCCATCCTTTTTTTATTTTCCAAGTGTCGCCAGACTGGTCTTTAATTTTATGTTCAGCTTTAAACGAAATTTCCCCAGATATTTTTAGTGAGGTTATACCGCCATTATTCCATAGTACGACTAAAAAATTACTTTTCTGATTGTAATTAGATTTCCAATTAGGTCTATTTTGTTTTATTATTTGGTTTAATTTATCACCATTAATTTTGTATGCCCTTACCTTGTAATTGGGGGACCAAATTAAATTATACCCTTGATGAGCAAGACAGACTTTTATGGTTTCTGCAGCATTGGCGCTTAAACTATTCTTTAATTCATTCTTGCTCGTATAAGCTGCTTCAGAAGAGTTCTTTTCTTTAATATGGTTATAGCCTGAGCCGTTTGTTATTCTCGAGACTTCACTGGTTTGATAAGTTTGCCTGTCAGGATCTGTATTTGCAGAGTTATTTTCAGCTCTTGCAATTAAGACAGCTTCTTTTTTATCGAGCTCTTTTTTTTGTTCTACATCTTGAGCTGACAGGAAATGAGGAACCCCAAGTTCGAAACGGGTTGCGGTATCTTTATTTGTTGCTGGTTCGCCATTAAGGTAAAGCGGTCTTTCGAGACGCAGTTCATTGTTGATCTCATTTTTGGGAGTCAGGAAACCGCCACCTCTTACGGACATACCGCTTGTTCCGCCTTGGTATGGATCTTCCATGATCTCCTGAGCATTCCCAAGCATGTCATAGAGTCCCAGCGCATTGGGTTTTAGTCTTCCCGGTAACTGCAATCTGCCTGAAGCGCTCTCACTGCCCTGGTACCAGGCGTAATCGCGCAGATTGTTTGATCCAAAAGCCCCCGATGAAGTCTTGCTTGCAAGGACTTCACTTTTGACTTTGAGTCCTCCTCGAAGAGCGAAAGACCAGTAGCATTCTGAAGGAAGGCTTGCAATTGCTTTGACATCAGCCTGAGAAGGAGTATTTTCGTTTTTTTGCAGGAACGCAGAATAAGCCGATGCTGCTTTGCGGTAATCGTCGCGTGAATGGCTTACAGCTGGCAGATCGAGTTTTTTTGAGTGCACCGGACACTTAGAAGAGGTTAAGACCTGATACTGATATTCTGTGAGTTCATATTTGGCCAGCAGAAAATAAAACCCTTCGTTATCCTCAAAGCTACCCTGAATACGACATGGATTCTTAGCATTTGGCTGGTCGTAAAATGCGCAGGCCGGATTCGTACGGTTTCCTGTGTAGATTTTTCTGAAAACCATGATTGAATGACATGGCATTGCGACTTGGATATCGTCTTCCATAGGATGGGGATCGGACGATATCGCAAAGATACTGGCTGAATGCAAACACAAAATTAACGCTGACACCAAGGCGAATTTTTTTAAACGCAAGTTACATTTCCTGTTCATGTTTTAATCCGCCTGGCTTTTCAGAGCCGTTGTGAGCAGCAGAAGACCGGCATTCAGTATCATCAAACTGTTTTAGCCTTTGTCGTTTTTGATTTTTGGCGGTTCACTGTTATCAAAGACATAGCAGGGCGTGTACTTGCGGCCTGATAGCAGCAGGCGGTGCTGTTTTATAAAGTCGTTCATCAGCGTCTCCATGCCCTCAATGATGTCGCGGTCACCGTGCAGGTGGAAAGGCCCGTGCTCGGCCACCTCGCGGGCGCCCTCTTCCTTGACGTTGCCTGAGACGATTCCGGAGAACGCGTTGCGCAGCGCGGCCGCCAGCTGCCATGGTTCCTGATCGTGGTGGAGGTTGAGCGACGCCATGACATCATGGGTGACCTTCATCGGGTGCTGCAGCACCTCAGGGACGGTGAGCGTCCAGTTGAAGGTGTAGGAATCATGCAGCAGCGTGCGGTGATCGGTCACGGTGTCCATGGCGCGGCGCACCTCGGTGGCCACGGCCTGCGGATCGTCGTCGATGCGGGTGTAGCAGCGCGTGATCCCGGGGCCGAAGCAGGTAACGAGGAAGCGCTCGAGCGTGTCGAAGTATTCCTTGCACTTTGAGTTGCCGGTGAGGATCAGCGGCAGCAGCGAATGATGGTTCTCAGGGTGCAGCTTTAAGGCCAGGATGTAGAGCAGTTCCTCTGCCGTGCCCGGGCCGCCCGGGAAGATGATCATGGCATGCCCCAGACGCACGAAGGCTTCCAGGCGCATTTCGATGTCCGGCAGGATCACGAGATCGGAGACCATGGAGTTAGGCGGCTCGGCGGCGATGATTGAAGGCTCGGTCAGGCCAATGAGCCGGCACTTGTCGGTGGCGCACTGGAGCACGTGACCCATGATCGCGCCTTTCATTGGAGCTTCCATGACGCCGGGGCCGCATCCGGTGCAGACGTCTATCTTGCGCAGCCCCAGCTGGTAGCCGACCTTGTAGGCGTATTCGTATTCATCCTCGGGGATGGAGTGGCCGCCCCAGCACACGGTGATGTTGGGCTTGGTGCCTGCCGAGAGCACTCCGGCGTTGCGCAGGATCAGGAAGACGTAGTTTGTGATGAGATCGCGCTTCTGGGCGCCGTCCTGAGATTTGGCCAGGTTCTTCAAGAATTCGGTGTTGTAGACGTTGCGCTGCACGATGTCGCGCAGCACCACGTAGAGGTGCTTGCGCAGGGATTTGATGATCTGCCCGTCGACGATCGCCGATTGAGGCGGGTTGATGAGTTCGATCTTAAGGCCGCGCTCGGTGCGCACTACGTTGATGTCGAAGTTCTCGAAGTTCTCGAGCATCTCCTTGGAATTGTCGGTGAGATTGCCGGAATTCAGCACGGCAAGCGAGCAATTGCGGTAGAGACTGTAGAGATCCCCCTGGTAGATGCTGGAAATGGAGTCGGCTTCGATCTGCGTCAGCAGGGCCATGGAGCCGGAGGGCCAGACGACCTGAATGCTCATGTTTGATCCTTTTATAAAATGCGGTCTTTAAATTCTAGCGCTTGCGCCGTTTAAGGTGAGTTCGCATTCCCGGCGCCGTGATCACTGTCTTAGCGTGCGTATGGGATCTGCGGCGTCAAAGCCCTCGCAGCGCAACGGGTTGATGTCTATGCCGCCGCGGCGGGTGAAATTGCAGCAGACGCACAGGCGCTCGGGTTTTAACAGCGTTTTGATGTCGCTGTAGATGAGTTCGCAGCACTGCTCATGAAAGCCTTTGTGGGTGCGCAGTGAGATGAGGTAGGCCAAAAGCCCCGGACGGCTGATGCGCCGGCCGCGGTAGCGGATAAAGATCTCGGCGTGATCAGGCTGCGAGGTCACCGGGCAGAGCGTGCGCAGCACGTCAGAGCGCAGCAGTTCTTCTGTCTCCTCTTCGTCCTCGCAGGCAAGCAGTTCAGGGCGGTAATCGTAAGTGATCCCGGACGGTGTTTCATTGTCGATAAGGATTCCGGGTTTTTCAGCGGGGGTGAACGGGCACTGCTCCACAGGCCAAATCTGCACCTCAACCTCGGACTCAAGCTCTTTTGAGAGATCGCGGCGCATGATCGCCGCCATTTCATCCGGGCCGCTGAACTTCGTCATGGTAAAGGAGAGCGTGTAGAGCTTAAGCGATTTCGACTCGATGATCCTGGGGCTTGAGGCGTCAACTTTAAGTGTGGCGCAGTAAACCTGAGGGATGCCGCGCGTGTCTAAACAGGTGATCTCATAGAGCCGCCACAGATCAAATCCGCGAAAACTTTTATAGCGCAGCTGCGCCCGCCCGATGGAGCGCTCTATAGGGCAGAGGACTTTGGGGTTGTATTCGTCGGCGTAAACTGAGACGGAGCCCAGCGGAAGATTTCCTGACGGCATGGTTTAATCCTTTTTAATTTTTTTTGGGTTTGTCTTTGCCGCTGTCTTTTTGAAGAGGACAGCGAACGCTAACCAGCGGATTGTCATTTCCCTGCACGCGCTCAATGAGACGGTTTAGCAGGCACTCGTCAGCATTCGGGGCATAGGTACGGTTCCAACTTTCGTAGAGTTTGCGCTGGGCATCTGAAAGCCGAACATCGTAGCGCGCTGCCATGTAAAGGTAAGCGCGGGCGACGATGCCCCTGGCTTCTTTCGGAGGCTGGGCGCGGCGGGATTTGAAGTCCACGACCATTTCGCACTTGCCGTACATGCCGGGCTCGGCATTCCAGTCCGAATACTGGAAGTTGCTGCGATCACCATTGACTTCGCCCAAGGCTGGCCAAAGGTTATGCAGATCGCTTTCAGCTTTTTGGTATTGCGAAGACTTAAGCGTGCATTTTTTACGTCCTCCTTGCCGCCAGCAGTCCATTTGATGACCGAATTCCCAGGCCGGCATCATATGTTCAGCTTCGATGCGTGCGGCGCGTTTGGCGTTTTTGCGAACTTTATAGCCACATTCATTTGGATTTGCGCTGTACCGATTGCGTTCAAAGTGAAGCGGACATCCACAGTACAAAGTTTTGGGATTGCCCAGCTGTTTCCATAGCTTAGGCATTATTTTTTTTGCCTCTGTGAAATTATTTATTTCAGAGTTTTCAGTTTCAACGGTGTGCGTGTCAGGGGCATTTTCCTTTTGTTGTGTTGTCTCTGTGTCTGCATTGCTTCCACCCATAAGCACCATCAAAGCGAACAGGGATTCTGCGAAATTATTCATTTGGGGTCTTTAGAGTGTGATGATCTGCAAGATTAAGGGCGGAGTATATTTTTTCCATGAGTGTTGCAGAGTTCGCATCGTGTTTCTGTGAAGACTTGATTCAGTAACATGCAACCTATATCTGCAAGGGTAATAAAACGCATGGCAATGCCATGAATGTTTTATGACTGTCGGCTGTAACGCCCAAACGCGCGGCGGCTGCTGCAAGACATAAACCCAGTCGTCTCATTTGGCATCCTCTCTTGCCGATCATACAATCTCATTATCAGACAATTTTAGCCTCAGGCGCCCGGATGCACGCCTGCGGCTTTGAGTTTTTCGAGGCGCACATGTTAATAGATTTAAGGACCATGCCCTGTTTCGGCGTTGCCGGAAACTTTACCGGACATTTGGAGCAGGCAGGCGAGGCTGCGGATTTCACCAAGGTTAAGACCGCGGAGGCCAAAGCGCCGAAGGCGCTGTTCCCCACCTACATTCCAGGCGGTGTGCACCCAGGCGTGCCTGAGTTCCTCTCCGAGTTCCCGTTTGATGACTACCGCCTGATCTTCCCGAAACTTGCAGAGGAGAGCTTTAATCTGCAGATTGAGCCTGAGTGCGCCGTGGTCTGCCGCTTAGGCTGGAAGGACGGGCAGGCCGTAAGCCTTGAGCCTTACGCTTTTGCAGCTTCCAACGACTGCTCTATCCGCCGCAAGGGCGCCAACAAGATCTCGCAAAAGAAGAACTGGGGAAAATGCTCCAAGGGCTTTGGCTCAAACCAGATTGAGATAGACAAATTTGCCCAGGGCGGGATCCTCGATCGCTGCCGTATCGCCAGTTTCCTCATCCGCGATGGTAAGGCTTTTGCCTACGGCGAGGACAGCGCGGTGCGCGATTACAGCTACTTCTACGGCAAACTCATCGAATGGTGCCTTGATCGCATCAACAACCAGCCTGACGAAGGCCCTGCCGAAAAGATCGGCGATTACCTGAGGGCCGCCGGCTGCCCTGAGCAGGTGATGATCTCCGTGGGAGCTACGCGCTACACGCAGTTTGGCCAGCGCAATTTCCTGCAAAACGGCGATCGCAGCGTCGTGGTCGTTTACCCTGAGGATGTCTACTCCAAAGAGGAGATCGCCCGCCGCGCCCAAAATGACAACCTTGAGGAGGATGACATCTCAGTCATCTCGCAGGAAGTCGTGCTCTGAACCAGGTCTCACGGCACTGATTCATGAGGCTTAAAAGCGCGCCGTTCACAGGTCAAGCGGATCCGGATTTGTCAGAAAATCCATGACGTTGACGATCGTGATGCCGCGGCTGTTCGTCCATACCGGGGACGGCGCGCTTACCACGATGATCTTCTTGAACGAGTCACCGGTTTTGAGGAGTGATGCCTGCTCCTGCGCCAGTTTCTCTTCGTCCGGGATGGCAAAAGCGGACTGGATGTAAATGCGCCTGTCGCCTTTGGTCGCGACGAAATCGATCTCCAGCTGAATCTGCCGGCGTTTTTCACTGTCAGCACAGCCGGTGCTGACTGGGACCACTCCAACATCGACACTGTATCTTCTGTAGATGAGTTCGTTGTAAATGGCGTTTTCCATCAGGTGAGGCGCCTCTGTCTGCCTGAAGTTTAAGAGCGCATTTCTCAGCCCCAAATCTGTGAAGTAATACTTGCAAGGGCTGGTGAGGTATTTGCGGCCTTTGACGTCATAGCGTTCGGCTTTCTCGATCATGAACGCGTCGGCAAGGCAGCTTAAGTATCTTGCGATGCTCGGTTCCGAAAGTTTTTTTTCGCCGCTGCTTTTGAAGGTGCTTGCGATCCTTCTGGGATTGGTCGGCGATCCGATGGCGGATGCCACTGTCTTTAGGATCTCCGTCATCCCCGCAGCGTTGCTGATGCCGTAACGTTCGCTGATGTCCTTGAGATAAATCTCGCTGTTAAGCCTTTTGAGGTATTCGATCCTGTATTCAGCGCTTTCACATGAGAGCGCGTAAGGCATGCCTCCGTATTTCAGGTAGTCGCTCCATGCCTCAGTGCGATCTCCGCCGTGCGCGGGGAGGTACTCTGAAAACGCCAGCGGCTGGATGTGGATCTCGTCGCCGCGTCCGCGAAATTCGGTCATGACGTCGGTCGAAAGAAACTTTGAATTGCTTCCCGTAACGTAGACATCGAGGTTATGTTTGTGAATGAGGCTGTTGAGCACCCGGTAGAGCAGTGGCGGGCGGTCTTTGTCGCGAAGTTCGGCCCGGGAAATGGCGTATTGCACTTCATCGAGCATGACGACGTATTGCGCTTTGGGATCAGGGGTCAAGTCCCTGATGTGCTCGTACAGCGCCAGCGGATCGCACAGGCCGGTGTTCTCAACATCGTCAAGGTTCACTTTGATGATGCTGCTCTCAGACATGCCGTGTTCTGCCAGCCATTTTCCGAAAATCTCAAAGAGCAGCGTGGACTTGCCGCACCTTCTGATCCCGGTGATGATCTTGATCTGTCCGTTGCCGCGCTTTGCTATCAGGCGCTTTAAGTAAAAGTCGCGTTTTATCATCGAATGTGCCCTAATGGACCTTAAGTGAAGGTCTCAAGATCTGATGCGATCGCTTTCAGCCGTTGCTACATCCATTACTGTAAAAAAATATAAAATCTTTAACAAGCAGATAAAATATTTATAAAACAAATAAATAACTAAAAATTCAAGTAAATATAAAGTCAGCTTTATACAAACCCGCAATTGCATGCTTATATAAAATAAAACTTACATACAATTTTAAAATCAGTTAGTAATTAAGCACAGTTACGCGTAAAGCGCAAAACAAAAGCCCCGGCATCTGCCGGGGCTGTTTGTTTTGAGTTACGGATCAGGCCAGAGCCTGCCTGAGCTCGTCGGCCTTGTCGGTCTTCTCCCAGGGGAACTCCTCGCGCCCGAAGTGGCCGTAGGTGGCGGTCTTGAGGTAGATGGGCCTTAAGAGGTCGAGCATCTTGATGAGACCGTAAGGCCTTAAGTCAAAGACGTGTGGGATGATCTCCGCGATGCGCTCGTCGGAGACCGTGCCGGTGCCGAAGGTGTTGGCGGAAACGGAAACCGGCTTGGCCACGCCGATGGCGTAGGACACCTGAACCTCGCAGCGCTTGGCAAGACCCGCGGCGACAACGTTCTTTGCCACATAGCGGGCGGCGTAGGCGGCCGAGCGGTCGACCTTTGAAGGATCTTTGCCCGAGAAGCACCCGCCGCCGTGGGCGGCCGCGCCGCCGTAGGTGTCGACGATGATCTTGCGCCCGGTAAGGCCGCAGTCGCCCACCGGCCCGCCGATGACAAAGCGCCCGGTCGGGTTGATGAAGTACTTCGTCTTCGATGAGAGGAACTTCTGGGGAATGACCTTCTTGATGATCTCCTCCATGACGCCCTCGTGCACCTGATCCTGGGTGACATTGGGATCATGCTGCGTCGAGAGCACCACGGTGTCGATGCCGGCCACGGAGCCGTCGTCGTTGTAGACGAACGTCACCTGGCTCTTGGCATCGGGGCGCAGGAACGGCAGGATGTTCTTCCTGCGGCACTCTGACTGGCGCTGCATGAGCATGTGGGCGTAGGTGATGGGGGCGGGCATGAGCACCGGGGTCTCCGAGCAGGCGTAGCCGAACATCAGGCCCTGATCTCCGGCGCCCTGATCCTCAGGGCGCTCGCGGGACACGCCCTGGTTGATGTCGGGGCTCTGCTTGCCTATGGCGTTGATGAAAGCGCAGTAGCGCCCGTCAAAGCCCACTTCAGAGGAGTTGTAGCCGATGTTGCACACCGTCTCGCGCACGCGCTGCTCCAGATCCACGGTGGCCGTGGACGAGATCTCGCCGGCCACGAGGATGAGCCCGGTCTTGACCAAGGTCTCGCAGGCGACATGCGCGTATTTGTCTTTCTCGAGGTACGCGTCGAGGATGGTGTCGGAAATCTGATCGGCGATCTTGTCCGGATGTCCTTCGGACACAGATTCTGAAGTGAAAAGTCTTGACATGTTTTTCTCCAATGGCGCCGCGGCTCACTGCTCACGGCTTTCATGATTATAGCCTGAGAAATCAGGGCGCGGGCGGGCGGCGATCAGCAAAAGAGGGCAGGGCTTTTGCAATAACGTGCGCGTGAACGGAAATTTAATCAGGCTGTTTTTGTCCGCTGTTTTTGAATGTCAGGCATGTTCGCAAGCGCGCAAAGCCTTCCGCAGTTGCGCCGAAGGCGTAACGATACAGGGCTTTGAAAAAAAATTGGAAGCTGATCACGCTGTGCAAAGATTACAACCGTTTGCATAACGATCGCGTACTAGAATAAACCCAGTGCAGCGGCAGGCAGATCCCGTCGGCTGCGTTAATGCTTAATGAAACTCTGAGGAAGATACAATGCGTTTTTTCATCGACACTGCCAACGTTGAAGACATCCGCAAGGCCAATGACATGGGCGTCATCTGCGGCGTGACCACCAACCCTTCGCTGATCGCCAAGGAAGGCCGCGATTACATCGAGACCATCCGCGAGATCACCACCATTGTTGACGGCCCGATCTCCGGCGAAGTCAAGCCGACCACCCTCGATTACGAGGGCATGATGAAAGAGGCGCGCGAGATCGCCGCCATCCACCCGAACATGGTCGTGAAGATCCCTCTGACCGCCGAAGGCCTCAAAGCCTGTCACACCTGCGCCAAGGAAGGCATCAAGACGAACATGACGCTGTGCTTCTCCGCCAACCAGGCCCTGCTCGCAGCCCGCGCCGGCGCCACCTATGTGTCGCCGTTCATCGGCCGCCTGGATGACATCTCCGAGGACGGCCTCGAACTCATCCGCACCATCGCCGACATGTTCTCCGTCAACGGCATCGACTCCCAGATCATCTGCGCCTCCATCCGCAGCCCGTATCACGTGATGCAGTGCGCCCTGGCCGGCGCTGATATCGCCACCGTGCCGTTCAAGGTCATCATGCAGATGATCCACCATCCGCTGACCGATGAAGGCATCGTCAAGTTCCAGAACGACTACAAGAAAGTCTTCGGTTAATCACCGTGATGAAAAACGGCACTGAGGTGCCGTTTTTTAATGCCGGTGCCAGGCGCTCTTTCCTGAAGGCGGGACTGTTTTGTGTGCTAGCATATGTGCTCATTGCAAGTTTGCAGTTCACTCAGTCTTCCTTTTAGAGCTGAAACTGCAAAGATCCGCATAATTTCCGTATTAAAGCAGATGGTTTTACATTCATGAAAAAACTGCTGGGATATTCTGCAGGCGCTGTGGCGCTGGCAGCCGCGGTCTGGGCAGGCGGCGTGGCCGTCTCCTCGGCTTTAAGCGGCAAAATCCTTTCCTCGGCCTGCGAGCAGCTCACCGCGGCGAACGCGGCAAAGCACGAGGCCGGCACCAGCCCGCTGGACATCAAAGTCGAATACCGCAAAGAAAGCGGCGGCTTCTTCAGCGAGGAAGGCTGGTTTGTTTTAAGATCGGGCGATCAGGATCTGGCAACGCGTTTCCCGGTCACGGTTTCGCACGGTTTTTTGTCTTTTGACGCGCAGTCCGACTGCTCGGCCGTGATCCGCAAGATCTTCCCGGGCGCGGTGCTTCCTGGCGCCGCGGCCGAGGGCGATCTTCGCGTAAAGGCGAGGTTCCTCCCCGTTGACGTGCGCGCCGAAATTAAGGGCAGCGGCTGGTACAGCAAGCCATACCTGGAGATCCTCGGATCAAAGGAAGGCGATCGCAAGCCTTTGGAGTTTGCGCTCACGCTAAGGCGCGCACCTTTCGGCCGCACGTTCGTGTCGCTCACCGGCAGCAACGTCGTCACGCCTTTTGGCGAGGCCTCCTATGTGAGGATCGCCTCCGAGGCAGGCGAGGATGAGCCAGGCAGCGCTTCTCTTGCGGCGCGCAACATCAATTTCTTCTCGCGCAGCAGCGGCATCGGCGCTTTGGACATGCGCTTTAACCTTGAAAAAAGCCGCACAGGCGGCCTGACGCTCGTGACGCAGACGCAGGCTTCCAGCAGCAACGGCTCAGGCAGTGCGGTCTTTGAGGCCGGCCCGTTTTCTTCAGAGAAGATCGCCAAGGCCAAAGTGAAGCTGCCCGAGCTGCTCACGGATCCGCGCTTTACGGCCAAATACGGCGCTGCGGATCTCATCACCGTGGCCTGCAAGGCCTTCCACTTTGATTTTGACTACGATGACGCCGGCACCAAGGTCGACTACACCATGGATCTCACGGGCCAGCTGAGCCATCCTGCCTCAAAACTCATCTTTGAGTCTGTCGATGCGCTCACCGGCAAGGTGGATATCACCTGGTCGGGCGTCTCCGATGAGGAACTGTCCAAAGTGATGGGCGACATTTCCTCTGAGGTCTTTGAGCGCCAGGGCGACACCATCCACACGTTCGTGGAGGCCCGCGACGGCCATTTTACGTTTAACGGCAAAGAATTTAAATAAACAACAGGAGCTTAACAATGTCCGACTACAGAAAGCTTGCCAACGCGCTGCGCGCGCTGAGCATGGACGGCGTCCAGAAAGCCAAATCCGGCCACCCGGGCGCACCTATGGGCATGGCTGACATGGCCGAGGCCCTTTGGCGCGGTTTCCTGCGCCACAACCCGAAAGATCCGAAGTGGCCCAACCGTGACCGTTTCGTGCTCTCCAACGGCCACGCCTCGATGCTGCTTTACTCCCTGCTGCACCTGACAGGCTACGATCTCTCGCTTGATGATCTCAAGAATTTCCGCCAGCTCGACTCCAAGACTCCGGGCCATCCTGAGTACGGCATCGTCCCGGGTGTCGAGACCACGACCGGCCCGCTGGGCATGGGCCTGGGCAACGCTGTCGGCATGGCGATCGCCGAGCGCATGCTGGCCTCGGAGTTCAACCGCGAAGGCTTCGACATCGTCGATCATTTCACCTATGTCTTCATGGGCGACGGCTGTCTGATGGAAGGCATCTCCCACGAAGCCTGCTCGCTTGCGGGCACCTTAGGCCTGGGCAAGCTTATCTGCCTGTATGACTCCAACGGCATTTCCATCGACGGCTCCGTGAAGAACTGGTTTGCCGACGACACTGCCAAACGCTTTGAGGGTTATCACTGGCAGGTCATCAGGATCAAGGACGGCAATGACGGTGCCGAGATCCGCGAGGCCATCACCAAAGCCCAGAAAGATCTCAACCACCCTTCGATCATCATCTGCCCGACCACCATCGGCTTCGGCTCGCCGAACAAGGGCGGCACCGCCGCCTGCCACGGCGCTCCGCTGGGCGATGACGAGATCAAGCTCACCAAGCAGAAGCTCGGCTGGCCGTACGGCCCGTTCGAGGTTCCTGATGACATCAGGGCCAAGTGGGATGCCACCCAAAAGGGCGCCGAGCTTGAAAAAGCCTGGGATGAGCTCTTCTCCAAATACAAGTCCAAGTACCCTGAGCTCGCCTCCGAGTTCACTCGCCGCGTAAACGAGCAGCTGCCCAAAGACTTTGACAAAGCCGCCCGCGAGTGGATTAAATCGCTGCAGCAGGCCCCTGATCCCAAGCTGGCCACCCGCAAGGCCTCGCAGGTCGCCTTAAACTTCTTAGGCGAAAAACTTCCGGAGCTCGTCGGCGGCTCTGCCGATCTGGCCCCTTCAAACCTCACCGTCAACAAGGCCTCCCGCGACAACGGGCCGCAGACCTTTGACGGTAACTACTTCCACTGGGGCGTGCGCGAGTTTGGCATGAGCGCCGCCATGAACGGCATCCTGCTGCACGGCGGCTTCCGCCCGTACGGCGGCACGTTCCTCATCTTCTCGGACTATGCCAAGAACGCGCTGCGCATGGCCGCGCTCATGCAGATCCCGACGCTGTTCGTGTTCACGCACGACTCCATCGGCGTCGGCGAAGACGGCCCTACGCACCAGCCGGTCGAGCAGACGTCCACGCTGCGCCTGATCCCTGGCTTTGACTCCTGGCGCCCCTGCGATCAGGTGGAGACCGCGGTGGCCTGGATCGAGTCCGTGGAACGCAAGGACGGGCCTTCAGCCCTGATCCTGACCCGCCAGGCGCTCGAGCAGATGGACCGCACCGAGGAGCAGGTGAAGAACATCTCCCGCGGCGGCTATGTGCTGCGCGACTGCAAGGGTATGCCGGATCTCATTCTGATCGGCACCGGCTCCGAGGTGGCGCTGTGCGTGCACGCGGCCGAGAAGCTCGCCGACGAAGGCCGCAAGGTCCGCGTGGTCTCCATGCCTTCGACCGACGTCTTCGACCGCCAGGACCAGGCCTACCGCGACAGCGTGCTGCCGCCTGAGGTGCGCGCCCGCGTCGCCGTTGAGGCCGGTTCTTCGGCCATCTGGGGCAAATATGTCGGCCTGGACGGGGCCACCGTGTGCATGGACCGCTTCGGCGAGTCCGCGCCTGCCGGCAAGCTCTTCGAGCGTTTTGGCTTCACCGTCGCCAACGTGGTGAAGGTCGCCAAGAGCGTGCTCAAGTAAGCGCTGAAATAAATTTTCATGCCGCCTGCGGCATGTGACAAAAGCCTCCACGGAGTTAATCCGCGGAGGCTTTTTTATCCGGGGAAGAAAAATGTGCAAAAAGACACACAGCGTTGGAACGGCGGGGCAAGGTGCGATAAAATCATTTTGATAAGCGGGGGTGCAGTCCCTTGCTAATGTCTTAAGAACACTTTTTGAGGAAAATCGAACTATGGCAATTCTGAAAATGGCCGACCTCGACCTTAACGGCAAGCGTGTGCTGATCCGTGCTGATCTCAACGTGCCTATCGAAGATGGCAAAGTTGCTTCTGAGAAGCGTATCGTTGATTCGCTCCCCACCATTGAGCTTGCCATGAAGAAGGGCGGCAGGGTCATGGTGATCTCCCACCTGGGCCGTCCGACCGAGGGCGAGTATGCCGAGGAATTCTCCTTAAAGCCGGTTGCCGACTTCATCCAGACCAAGCTGCCTGATGTCAAAGTCCGCCTGGTTTCCAACGATGAGTACTTAAAGGGTGTCGAGCCCAAGGCAGGCGAGCTGCTGGTTCTGGAGAACTGCCGCTTCAACAAGGGCGAGAAGAAGAACGATGAAGCTCTCTCCAAGAAGTACGCCGCCCTGTGCGACGTCTTCGTGATGGATGCTTTCGCCACCGCCCACCGCGCCCAGGCCACCACTTACGGCGTGGCCCAGTTCGCCCCGGTCGCCTGTGCAGGCCTGCTGCTCTCCAAGGAGCTTGAGGCTTTAGGCAAGGTCATGGACAATCCGGCCCACCCGATGGTCGCCATTGTCGGCGGCTCCAAGGTCTCCACCAAGCTCCCGGTGCTCAACAGCCTGCTCAAGGTCGCCGATCACCTGATCGTCGGCGGCGGCATCGCCAACACCTTCATGCTCTCCCAGGGCCACAAGGTCGGCAAGTCCCTCTCTGAGCCGGATCTCGTGAACGACGCCAAAGAGATCGCCTCCAAGACCGACATCCCGGCTTTCGTTGATGTCGTGACCGGCAAGGAATTCGACGCCAATACGTCTTCTGAGACCAAAGATCTCAAGGACGTCAAAGACGACGACATGATCTTCGACTTAGGCCCTAAGTCCATGGCCAACATCGCCAAGGTCTTAAAGAGCGCCAAGACCATCCTGTGGAACGGCCCGGTCGGCGTGTTTGAGTTCGATAAGTTCGCAGGCGGCACCAAGGCCCTGGCCGATGCCATCGTCGAGTCCGGCGCCTTCTCCGTGGCCGGCGGCGGCGACACCGTCCACGCCATCGAGAAGTTCGGCATCGCCGACAAGATCTCTTACATCTCCACCGCCGGCGGCGCGTTCCTCGAGTTCGTCGAGGGCAAGAAGCTGCCCGCTGTCGAGATCCTCGAGAAGAGAGCTGCTGAATAATCTTTGAATGCGCCTGCCTGCGGCAGGCGTTTTTATTTCCCTTTGTTGTTTGTTTTTGGAAAAGGTAATTTTTAAATGACCAGAATTTCTGACGTCGTCAAACCCGGCATCGTGACCGGCGAAGATCTCCAGAAGCTCTTTGCCGTCGCCAAAGAGAACGGCTATGCTTTCCCGGCGGTGAACTGCGTGGGTACGAACTCCATCAACGCCGTCCTCGAAGCTGCCGCTGAGGCCAAGAGCGCCGTCATCATCCAGTTCTCCAACGGCGGTTCCGCCTTCATCGGCGGCAAGGGCCTCAAGCTCGACAAGCCGCAGGGTACTGCCGTTTTAGGTTCGATCTCCGGCGCTCTGCACGCCCGCAACGTCGCCAAGTACTACGGCGTGCCGGTCGTGCTGCACACCGATCACTGCGCCAAGAAGCTGCTGCCGTGGGTTGACGGCCTGCTCGATGCCGACGAGGAGTACTTCAAGGAGCACGGCGAGCCGCTGTTCTCCTCCCACATGATCGATCTCTCCGTCGAGACGCTCAAAGACAACATCGATCTCTGCTCCAAATATTTAGAGCGCATGGCCAAGATCGGCATGACGCTCGAGCTCGAGCTCGGCTGCACCGGCGGCGAGGAAGACGGCGTCGACAACTCCGATAAGGATGAGTCCGCCCTCTACACCCAGCCTCAGGATGTCGCCTACGCCTATGAGCGCCTGCTGAAGATCTCCCCGAACTTCACGATCGCCGCCTCCTTCGGCAACGTGCACGGCGTCTACAAGCCGGGCAACGTCAAGCTGACCCCGACCATCCTGCGCGATTCCCAGAAGTACATCCACGAGAAGTTCGGCACCAAGGACTCCAAGCCGGTGAATCTCGTGTTCCACGGCGGTTCAGGCTCAGAGCCCGAGAAGATCAAGGAAGCTGTCTCCTACGGCGTCGTGAAGATGAACATCGACACCGACACCCAGTGGGCCACCTGGAACGGCATCCGCCAGTACGAGATCAAGAATCACGACTACCTGCAGGGGCAGCTGGGCAACCCGACCGGCCCGGATTCCCCTAACAAGAAGTACTACGATCCGCGCGTCTGGCTGCGCGCCGGCGAAGTCTCCATGAAGGATCGCGTCATCGAAGCCTTCAAGGAGCTCGGCTCTTACAATTCGCTCTGATTTAAATTCCAAGCCAAGGCCCGGGGTGCTGCAAAGCCTCCGGGCTTTTTTCGTGCCCGCGCGAGCAAAAAAAAACGCGGCCTGGCGCCGCGTTTTTACCCAAGTCAGCCCGTCACTTTGAGGACGATGACGAGGTCTTGATGGAGGAGAGCACGCTTGTGAGGTTTGACAGCGAGCTCGAGTAGCCTGCCATAAGCTGATCGAGGTTTGAGTACTTCTTCGTGATCATGGTCTCGTAAGCCTCAAGGGTCTGGGTGTCGCGCTCCTGCTGGGCGGCGATGTCATCCTTGACCTGGTTGAGGCGGTCGGTGCGCTGATCGAGTATGCCCGAGGACTGGGTGTAGTCATCGAGGAATTTGTCCATCTTCGTGAGCACGCCGTTATCGCCTGCGAGCAGGTTGTTCACGGCGTTCGGGCTCTTCTCCATGGCTTTCTTGAAGTCGCTGGAGTAGAACGAGAGCGTGCCGTCCTTGTTGAACTTGATGCCCATGTCGAAGATGGTCATGCCGTCCTCGGTCGAGCTGTTGCGGGTGATCATGTTCTGCAGCTGGTTCTTGATCATGCTCACAGAGGCGTCGCCTGCCAGATCGCCGCCGTCTTCGTTCGAGACGCCGTCGGTGTAGGTGTTGCTCTTGGAGAGGTTGGCCAGCTGGGTGACCATGGTGTTGTAGGCGGCCACAAAGCTCTGCATCTTGTCGGCGGACGAGTCGGAGTCGTCGCTCACCGTCACGGTGTAGGTCTTAAGTTTTTTGCCGTTGACTTCCACGACGTTCGTGTCGTTGTCCGATGCGCCCTCGGAGAGCTGGTTCACAGTGAGCTTGAGGCCTGCGATCTGGCCGTTCTCAAAGCTGTTCGTCGAGGAGCGCACTTCCTGGCCGTCGACGTTGACGACGGCGTCTTGGGAAGCCTGGTGCACCCAGCCTTTGGAGGTGTCGGTAGCGTATGAAGATGAATCTATGGCAAAGAGGCTCAGGCTGTCGTAGCCTTCCTTCGTGCCTGAGGTGTCGCTGGGGCTGGCGGTGACCGTCATCTGTGTGGCGCTGTCTCCGGTTTTGCCGCCTGAGATCGCCAGCGAGTAGACGCTGTTGCCGTCCTTGTCCTTGCCCTGGACTAACGAGGCGGTGACTCCGTAGTCGTTCTTGTTGATGCGTTTGCGCAGCGTCTCAATGGTATCGCCGTCTTTGACCTCAACGGTGAAAGTCTGCTCTTTGCCGCTGTCGCTCTTGCCTAAGTCAAAGGTCAGCGTGCCGGCCTCAAGCTTGTTGTTAAAACCGTCGGCGCCAGAGTACACGCGGGTGTTCTTCTCGGTCTTGGCAAGCTGGGTTACGGCAAGATCAAACGAGGTGTTGCTGATGTCACTGTCGGCTGAGAGCGAGAACACGTTGGCGCTGCTGCTCTGGGTCGTTGAGATCTTGTGGGATTTAAAGGCCTGCGAGTCATCGGTGATCGCCGTGACTTTGCTTTGGAAGCTCGAAAGGGCGCTCTTTAAAGTCGACACACCCGAGAGCTCAATGGTGTTGGCGTTTGATCTGGCGGTGGTCTGGCGCGTCACCTGGGATTTCTTGAGCTTGACTAACTGCTCGACGATGGAGCTGAAGTCATTGCCTGAGGCAACGCCCAGTGAAGTGATTGTAGATGCCATGTTTTTTGTCTCCGCACGACAGGCGCAGTTAATGCGCTTTTATCTCTTACCTGTATTATCGGTACCCGGGGCGCCGCGCTTTAATGCCCGCGGCGGGTTTTTTCCCGGGTTTTGTTTAAGCCTTATGTTTAGCGTTCTTGAACAAGCATAAAACATGCCGGCAAAAAACGCGGACAAAAACAAAGCCCCGGTTTTCCATAAGGAAAGCAGGGGCGCAACAGCTGATCTTTATTTCTCGAGCAGGTGTTTGTGGATCTTCACCAAAGCCTCCGGGGCATCGTCGGCGTTTAAGAGGAAGCACAGGTTGTGGCTGGAGGCGCCGTAGCAGATCATCTTGACCGGGAAATCGGAAATCGCGCTTAAGGCATCGGAAGTCAGGCCCGGGATGTCGGCCATCTTGTTGCCGATGATGGCCACCAGTGACAGCCCGCTTTCAACCTTGACGTGGCAGAAGCCGCGCAGCTCCTCGAGCATGTCATCGGGGATGGCATGGCTGACGCCTGAGGTGTTCGTGCCGGCGTCGAGCGTGATGGCGATGGAGACCTCGGACGTCGTCACCAAATCCACGGAGCGCTTGTAGCGCGCGAAGACTTCAAAGACCTTGGCCAGAAAGCCTGAGGCGCCGACCATCTTCGGGGAGGAGAGCACGATGAGGCTCTGGTTCTTGCGCAGCGCCACGGCGCGGAAGGCCGGATGGGACTCCGTCTTAAGCCGCACCCAGGTGCCGCCCTTGTCCGGCTCGCGGCTGGAGCCGACATAGACGGGGATGCCGCGGCGCACGGCCGGAACCAGCGTCGAGGGGTGGAGGATCTTTGCCCCGAACGTCGCCATTTCGGCAGCCTCGTTGTAGGTGAGTTCCGGTATGCATTTGGCGTGCGGTACCAGGCGCGGATCCGTGGTGTAGACGCCAGGCACATCCGTCCAGATGGAGATGCTCGTCGCATCGAGCGCCTCGCCTAAGAGCGCGGCCGAAAAATCCGAGCCGCCGCGGCCTAAGGTGGTGGTCTGGCCCACGGAGTTCTGGGCGATAAAGCCCTGGGTGACGACGATGGCGTCCCCGGAGACGAGCGGCGTCAGCTGCTCCTGGCACAGCGATCTCACAACCTCGGGCATCGGGGCGGCGCAGCCGAACTGCGAGTCGGTGCGCATGACGCGGCGGACGTCAAACCACACGGCCTTAGTGCCAAAGTGATTGAACATCCACGCAAAGATATAGGTGGACATGAGCTCGCCGTTGCTGACGATGCGATCGGTAAGCTCATCGGAGCGGCCCATGTTCGCTTCAAAGGCGAGGTTGCGGATCTCCTTTAAATGAGACTGGACAAAATCGCTAAGCTCTTTGGGCGAGCCAAGCTTTTCGATGATCTGCGAGTGGATGTCCGAGAGCTTGCCGAGGTTCTCGTCGATCTTCTGCGCGTTGCAGGCCCCGGAGGCCAGTTCCACGAGGATGTTGGTGACGCCGGAGCAGGCGCTGGCCACGACGACGCGGGTGGCGGGGTTGGAGACGGCGACCTTGTAGCTCGATTCCATGGCCTCATACGTGCCCACGGAAGTGCCGCCGAATTTTGCGATGTCCAGTTCTTTCATATGTTTTAGCGAAAACGGAGTGGTTTCATAAGATTTGGCTTGATACTAGCGCCTGAACGCTTTTGCGTGCAAGGTTTTGAAGCAAAAAGGGCCAAAACGGTGCAGTTGCGCGGTAAAATCAGGTCTCTTCAAGAGGAGCGCGTATGGCTGCACGTCAAGAGAGCATGTATTTAAAAGGGGTGAAAGACTCCGTCCCGATCGTCATCGGTTATGTGCCGGTGGCCATCGCTTTTGCGGTGCTGGCGCTGCAGACCGGGTTTTCGCCGCTGCAGACGGCGCTGATGTCGCTGACCTGCTATTCAGGATCCGGGCAGTTCCTGGGCGCCACCATGGCAGGATCCGGCGCGGGCCTTGCGGTGGTGGCCGTGGGCATGTTCCTCATCAACTTTCGCTACTTCATTATGAGCACCTGCGTGTTCGCGCGCTTTAAAGCGCTCTCAACGTTAAGGCGGGTTTTCATGTCCCACCTCGTGACCGACGAGACGTTCGCGCTTTTTGCCACCAATGATAAGAAGTATGTGAATGTCCCGTATTTCCTGGGGCTGTTCACGACGCCGTACCTTGCCTGGAACAGCGGCACGTGGATCGGCATTGCTGCAAGCTCCGTGCTGCCTGAGAACGTGACGCTGGCTTTGGGCATCGCCCTCTATGCGCTCTTTATCGCCATCATCATCCCGGGGTGCCGCGCCGATCACCCGCTGCTGCCGGTCGTGGTCTTCACGGCTGTCTTAGGCAGCGCCGCCTATGTGCTCATAGAGCGCGCGGCCGGGCCTGAATACACGAGCTGGGCTGTGGTGATCGCGATGGTAAGCGGCGCGCTGCTTGGGGCTTTGTTTATCAAGTCGCCTGAGGAAAAGCGCGCCGCGGCGCAGGAGGGCAGGTGATGCCCAAAGAAGTGTTTTTGTTCCTGGTCGTCATCGTCATGGCGGCCGTGACCTATCCGCTGCGGCTTTTGCCCGCGACCGTGATCTCCCGGGCGCGCTTTGGCCGTTACATGCAGCGTGTGCTCTACCTCATGCCTTACACGGCGCTCACGGCGCTGGTGTTTCCGGGAATTTTCTACTCGGTAGGCGATCATGTGTACATCGCAGGCGCAGGCACGGTAACGGCAATCCTTTGCGCGGTGTTAAAGCTGCCGCTTTCGGCGACGGTGATCCTCTGCGTGCTTTGCGTTTATGTGCTGCTGATCCTGGTCTGAGAGCAAGGGCAGGACGCAGCGCTTTAAAAAAATATGCCGCTTTTGGGCGGCATATTCATCTTACTGGAGTTTTAAACGGTATGAGCTTTACTCGTCGATGCCTGATGAGGAATCGTCTGAGCCTGAACCGCCGCCTGCGAGGTTCGTGATGGTGTCGTCGTTGCCCACAGAGCACAGACGGTGCAGATGGCGGGGTTTGATCACCTTGAGATATTTGCTGAAGACCTTGGCGTAGTGATCGGTGATCACGTCAGAGCCGTTGAGCTGCTCCAGGAAAATCTTC
Organism: Succinatimonas sp. UBA7265; assembly: GCA_002473165.1. Lineage (GTDB taxonomy): Bacteria > Pseudomonadota > Gammaproteobacteria > Enterobacterales > Succinivibrionaceae > Succinivibrio. Next base: position 259 of record DKSD01000093.1, on the reverse strand, counting down.
TCTTCCTTGTCCTTAGGCTTGCGGTTCCCTTTGTAGAGATCCATCATGGCCGCGCCGCATTTCTCAAGCAGATCGGATTCGTTGATAGTGAAGTCGCCGCTGCGGCGGATGCCGCGCGCAAAGTGCTGGAAGTCATTAAACGGCTTTTCTGATTCAAAGCTCATGTTTGTGCAATCCTCGGAATTCGTGCTCCGGGCCTGTGCCCGGACTGGCAGAGTATTTTAACATCTCTGAGAGGATTTTCAGCCCGTTGACAGGG
>DKSD01000076.1 GCA_002473165.1 Succinatimonas sp. UBA7265 | reverse complement strand
GACTCGGTGGTGCCGAAGCCTGAAAGCACCTTCTTGCCGCCGAAGGTGGTGCGGCAGGCGATGCGGGTTATTTCCTGAGACAGCGCCGTGACCTCGGCCTGGATGGAAGTACGGTCTGACGAGGTGTTCGTGCCGTTGGCTGCCTGAACCGACAGCGTATTTACATCAGCTCGCGCAGTTCTTTGACTTCGGTGGCGCTGGCAAATCCCTGTGAACCTGCGGTTGCCGAGCCTGCCGCAACCGCCATCATTACGGCGCTGCGGGCGTTGCCGTAAGTAAGGTAGTCGGAGATGAAACCGGCGATCATAGAGTCTCCTGCGCCGCTCCTGTCCACCACAGCCTGAACTTCCGGAGCGCGGATGTGCGCCTCGCTGTCATCAGCTCCCAAAAACAGCGCCCCTTTAGGCCCCATGGAGATCATGACGTTGAGGGCGCCTTTGAAATGGATGTCCTTGGCCGCCTTAATCACGGATTCAGGATCAGACACATCACAGCCTGAGTATTCAGCGAGCTCGCTCAGTTTTGCTTTGAAGAGGAAAGGGCAGTGGGGCAGGACGCTGTCCCAAAGCTCGCAGGGGGCGTCGAGGATGATCTTGATATCCCTGCCGCGGACGATATGGCAGAACGTGCCGTAGATGTCCTGTGGCAGCGAAGGCGGGATCGCCCCGGCCAGGATCAGAAAATCTCCGTCGTGAAAGCTGGCGATGCGGCGGCTTAGGTAGTCGATGTCCGCTTTGGTGACCACGGGCCCTAAACCGTTGACCTTTGTTTCAGCTTTGGGATCGCGGATCTTAAAGTTGATGCGGGTGCGCCCGCGGCGCACCCGGATAAACCCGGTGCGGATCCCGCACTCGGATGCCAGGCGCATGAGCTCATCGCCTGAAAATCCTGCGACAAAACCTAAGGCGGTGGAGTCGATGCCTAAATTGCGCAGCATGATTGAGATATTGATGCCGCGGCCGCCCGGGCGCCATTCCTCGGATTCGGCGCGATAGGTGCCGCCGCTTGAGACCACCTGCGGCAGCTTCATCACCAGATCGAGCGACGGGCTTGCAGTCAGCGTGTAGATCATCTCAGGCCTCCTCATCAATATATCCGCAGTGCCATTGTGCCCCAGACCATTTGCGCCCACAAGACAAATAACGGCACCGCGCTCACGCGTGTGCCGCGGCGCTGTGGAAAAAAATCCGCGATTAGATTACGCTTTGATTAAAGACAAACTGTTTAAGCGGGCAAACATCGTGAATTTCAAATATATCAAGTATGCCGCCGCCGGGGTTGCGGGGCTCTATGTGCTTTATGTCGTTACCGTGGGCCTGGTCTCCTCGCCCGCAGGCGATCCGTTCCGCCCTGAGCCTTTGGACGCCCAGGCAACTGATACCGACAGGGCGGTGGTCATGGCCGAGGGCGTGACGCACGCGCTCTCTGATCAGCTCTCGACTTTCTTTGGCTGGCTGCCCAACGATCTGCTGTTTGTGCCCTCGATCCTCGATAACACGGTGTCCTACCAGCAGGGCGTGATTTACGCCACGCGTCCGGCCTCGGACATCGTTGCCAAGACGGCGGCGCGCTACGGCAAGAATGACACCATCGACACGCGCCTTGCCGACGCGACCTCGCGTTATTTCACCTATTCGGAGAAAGTCTGGGGCTTCTGGTTTATCTATGACGCCGAGGGCAAGTACAAGGAAGGCATCAAGAACTGGCGCGCGTGGGCGCAGAGCGTGGGCTCCACGGCCAAGAACGCCGGAGTGTACAACGTCAAATCCGATGACATCTACACGGTCTTAAAGTACTGCGCCTCGATGACCGATTACGCGCTCGGGATCCTCAATGATGAGAAGATGGGGCATTTCGAGTCCGACAACAATATCTACTACACCAAGGGTGTCTGCGCCGTGGTGGGCAACGTGCTGCGTGCGCTGGCGACGGTCGACAGCTCGGTGGCCGAGCGCGGCGGTCAGGAAAATCTCGATGAGGCCTTAAAACGCCTGGATTACGTCGCTGAGTTCAACCCGCTCTATGTGGTGGCAGGCGGCAACGAGATCGGCGACGCCATGCTCCCCAACCACGTCGCCGCGCTTGCCCGCCACATCGACGTGGCCAACAACCGTATCAATGACATGTTAAGCTCCATGGAAAAATAATTTCCGATGGAGAAGATCTGGCACTGGTTCGAGTCGCTGGTTCCCCCGTTCCCCGCTGAGGAACGCGGGATACCGCCCTCGGGCTTTTTCCGCTTCATCCTTTTCTACACGCAGGGGCTGTGGAAGTTCCTCATAGCCATAGCGGTGCTCAACGCGCTGCTCGCCGCAGGCGAGGCGCTGTTCTTTGCCTGCATGGGCTATATCGTCGACTGGACGGCCTCGTCATCGACCGCGGAGTTCTTTGACGTCTACGGCGGCAGGCTGCTTTTGATGCTGCTCATCGCCGGAGTGCTGCTGCCCTCGGTCACGATCCTGCACTCGCTGCTGCTGCACCAGACGATCTCCTGCAATTACCCCATGCAGGTGCGCTGGCAGACCCACCGCTATATGCTCAGCCAGTCTTTGGCTTTCTTTACCGACGAGTTTGCCGGGCGCGTTGCCAACAAGATCATGCAGACGGCCATGGCTGTGCGCACCTCGGTGCTCAAGCTCATCGACGTCATGGTGCATATCGGCGTCTACATCTGCATGATGCTGTGGATGCTCTCGCGGGCCGATCTGCTGCTGTGCATCCCGCTGGCGGTGTGGCTGGTGCTCTATTCGCTTTCCATCTATGTCTTTGTGCCGCGGCTGCGGCGCGCCGCCTCGCGGCAGTCGGATGCCCGCTCCGACATGGTCGGCCGCATCGTCGACAGCTACGTGAACATCCCCACGGTAAAGCTCTTTGGCGGCAAAGGCCGCGAGGCGCGCTACGCCCGCTCCTCCATGGAGAAATTCTTAAAGAGCGAGTACGGGGCCATGCGCATCCTCACGATGTTCGACGTGAGCGTGCAACTGATGAACTACACGTTGCTCATCGTGCTCACCATGCTCTCGCTGTGGCTGTGGCGCCTGGGGGTGGTAACCCCAGGTTCCATCGCGATCGCCATAGCGATCGCCATTCGCGTCATAAACATGTCCCGCTGGATGATGTGGGAGGTCAGCGCCATCTTTGAGAATATCGGCATGGTCTACGACGGCATCTCCACGCTAACCAAGCCCGTGAGCGTCATGGATCCAGAGCAGCCATCCGCTGTGCACCCGCACCCCGGGCCTATAGTGTTCTCCGGCGTGAGCTTTGGCTACAAAGGCGGCCGGCGGGTTTTTGAAGATCTCAATTTGAAGATAGAGCAGGGCGAGAAACTGGGGATCGTCGGATCGTCAGGGGCGGGCAAGACGTCGCTTGTGAACCTGCTGCTGCGCTTTTATGACGTGCAGTCAGGGGCGATCACTTTAGACGGCACCGACATCCGCAGTTTCCGGCAGGACGAGTATCGCGATCTCTTTGCCATGGTCTCCCAGGATCCCTCGCTGATGCACCGCACGGTGGGTGAGAACATCTGCTACGGCTCGGCGCATGATCACGACAGCATGCTCCGCGCCGCGAGGCTTACCGATTCGCTGTCTTTTATTGAAAATCTCTCCGACTACCGCGGCGGCCACGGGTTTGACACGCTCGTGGGCGAGCGCGGCGTCAAACTCTCAGGCGGCCAGCGCCAGCGTATTGCCCTGGCGCGCGTCGTGATGAAGAACGCCCCGATCCTGATCTTAGACGAGGCCACCTCGGCTTTGGATTCCGAGAGCGAGCAGGTCGTGCAGGAAAACTTAGGCAAGGTCATGGAAGGGCGCACGGTCATCGCGATCGCGCACCGCCTGTCGACACTGGCTGCCATGGATCGCATCGTGGTCATCGATCACGGCAGGATCGTCGAAAGCGGCACGCAGCAGGAACTCATAGCCAAAGGCGGGCTGTTCGCCCGCTTCTGGAAATTCCAGTCCCAGGGCTTTATCGGCGGGTGAACTTAAGCAAAATGCAGCCCGGATTTTGAGCGGTAGCGGGTTTCCGGTCCGGCGCTGATCTTCTCGGCAAGATGCCATTCTATGAGCCGGTTTAAGATCCTGCCGGTCTTGGCCTGGTTAAAGCCGGTCCTTTCATCAACGTCTCGCCTCAGGCTCAGCGACGCCGGTGACAGGCACTGCAACACCTTTATCTCATCATCTGAAAGCTGACTTAAACTGCGGCTGAGATCGGTGCGTGGTAGGATTACAGTTACACTGTTTTCGCCTGCTTCAAAACGCGGGGCATAAGTTGTGCCTTCATAGGCCTTGCGGATCTTCTCGCGGCCCATGCCAAAACGTTCGCCGCAGCCGAGCCTTGAGAAAACATCTGCGAGGATCGGATTCCTTTTTACGGAGAGCCTGGCGCTCCCCGCGAAGTCCCGCGCGGAGATCCCCTCAGGCAGCCCGCCGGGCGAAAGCACCTCGATGCGATCTTCAAAAAAACAGATCTGCACGCTGGAGCGGATGTTCCACTTGCGGTGCACCAGGGCGTTGGTCACCGCCTCGCGGTAGGCCTCAAGTGGCACGGAAGCAAAATTCCGCCTGATAAAGCCGTCGATCTTTTCGGTCACATAATGCCGGTGAAAGTACTCGCAGGCCTGATCGAAGGCATCAAGCAGCGAGACTCCGTCGACATTGACGCGGTCGCGCAGCTCGCTGAGATCCTCGTTCACGCAGGCCAGCTGAAGCACCGTGTAACCATGGCTGTCTGAGAGCAGTTCTGCGGCGCGATCGTACCGGCCTCTGCGGTTTATGAGACCGAGCGTTTTCAAAATATCGTCGGACAATGCCGAGACATTTAGGAACCCGGCCAGTTTTGCCTGAAGGCAACTGAAAGTGAGTTTGGGGACCGGATCTTCGCAGTTTAACTCATCAAAGCTTTGGCCGCTGCCGTACAGGCACAGCTCGCGCAGCGCTTCCGGACCGGCTTCAACCGTGGAGGTGTCGCTTCTGCGGTAGGCTTTCCCTTGCAGCAGGTACGGGCAGTTTTCTCCCTTGAAAACCTTAAGGGTCAGCGTGCGCTGCACCGCATCTGTGCTGATCTCAAAGCGCGGCACCGGTGAGATGCTCTCATTGATCTGGTTTTCGATGCACAACCGCAGGTCATCGGGATCTTCAAGGCCGCAGGCGCTGCCGTCATCGCTAAGGCCGAATGTGATATATCCGGTCTGATAGTTGGCGTAGGCGGAAACGGTTTTCAGATAACTTGAGGTGAAAGCGGCTTTAAATTCATGAGTGGCGTCTTCGCGCATGACCTCACCTAATTTGAAAAAATAAAAATGAATTTTGCATGTATAAGTGTAAAATAAAACCAATTTTAGCAAAACAGTACCTGGCGCATGCTTAAAGATAAGGATAAGAGCACCATCGGATCATGCGGAGCATCTAAGCCGGACCCATTCTTGAAGTTCAAGATCGATCCAAACTAAATTTTTCAGAAAATCATTCAGGTAAAGCTTTGGTAAAAAAATTCTTAAAAAAAAAGTTTGACACAGAGGG
>DKSD01000086.1 GCA_002473165.1 Succinatimonas sp. UBA7265 | reverse complement strand
AGTTGAATTACTTTCCAAGAAAAGCCGATTACAGACGGTAATTTAGCCGAGATTACTTGCTGATTATTTTCGGTTCGAACGATTTATTACATTATATGTATTTAATATCAAACAGATAGTTAATCAGGCAAAAACTGAAAGTAATATGCGTATAATTATTTAACAATAACTATATGATATTAAAGAGAAAATAAAGATTGGCGGTATGTATGGAAAAAGGCGTTGAGCGCATGGCGCGGGGAGGCGTTAAGGCGCTCGCGCAGGGAGCTTAGATCCATGAATTTGAGGTAGCGCTCCCTCTCTGAGGGGTGGACGTATGCTTCGGCGAATTTCCTGATGGTAAGCTCAGGCGACAGGCTGTCGCGGCTTAGCTCAGGATCGGAGATCTCGCCGTAGATGTGTTCAAAGCGCTCATGCCCGGGATTGTTCAGGAAGAGCTCATCAAGCTCTTCAAAGAGCGTGTAAACATACTGAAGCGATCTGATCTTGGCCGCCGTCGACTTGCGGTAGGGGGTGAGATCCTTAAGGCAGAGGTAATAAGCGCGCCTGCCCCGGTATTGCGTGATAAACGTGACTTCCGCGCGCCCGGTGATGTCCGGCATTACGAAATCAAAATGCTCGGCTGCGCCGGTTCGATGCGATTTTTCGGCAAGCGAGCTTAAGACGCTGTAGTAGCTTCCCTCGGATAACTGGTTTAACAGCCGGTCTTCATCAAATTCATAGCCAAATTCGCGCTCCAGGAAATCTTTCAGGGTATTGCTGGCGTAGATAAACCTGCGCTCATGAGAGTCCAGCTCGATGATCGCGCAGGGCAGCGTCTCCTTTTTACCTTCGTTTCCGAGCGGGTTCTCCGCGTCAAGCACGTTCACGCCGCCGCCGCGCCTAAAGAAGATGCGATCTGCGGGATCGGCGATTTTGAGGTTGTTGAGCTCGGCGTTTTTGCGCAGGCTTTCGGGGCTGTCGGGTTTGGAGAACAGGAACCCCTGGACGAGCGAGCAGCCGATCTCCCTGAGGTTTTCAAACTGCTCCTGAGTCTCCACGCCTTCCGTGAGCGTTACCATGCCCAGTTTCTTTGCCAGATCCACGATGCTGCGCAGCAAAAAAGGCGTGCGCTCGTTTTCGTGGCGCAGGAACAGCATGTCGATCTTCACGAGATCGAAATTGAAGTTTTGGATGGTGTTGAGCGAGGAGTAGCCGCTGCCGAAATCATCAAGCCATACGGCATAGCCGTCCTGGTGGAAGCGTTCGATGTGCTCGCTGATGGCCGCCTCGTGATCGGTGAGCGCCGTCTCCGTGATCTCGATGAAGATGCTGTCATGGGGGATCAGGTATTCCTGCAAGATGGCGTTGATGCGCTCATGGAGATCCGGCAGTTCCAGATCATGGCGCGACAGGTTGACCGAGATCGCCGCGCAACTCCTGCCGGCGTCGCTTTCGGCGCGCAGGATCTCGCAGGCCTTGCGGATCACATAGAGATCAAGCTTATAGAGCAGCCGGTTTTTGTCGAGCGCCTCGATAAATTCCCCGGGGTTTAAGAAACCGTAAACCGGATCGACCCAGCGCGAGAGCGCCTCCAGCGCGTAGATGTGCCCCGAGAGCGTGCTGACGATGGGCTGGAGGTAAACCTTGATCCAGCCGTTTTTTACCGCCTCATCGACATGCTCGATGAGGTAAGCCTCGCGCCTTAAGCGGGCTTCCATCTCCGGTGCGTAGACCCTGAAGTAGCGATCGTAATCGCCTTTGGCCTGATCGCCTGAGAGCATGGCGCGATCGGCGGCGAGCATGGCGTTTTCCTCAGAGCCGTCCAGGATGTAGATCCCGGCGCGGATCCCGGGGGCGGCCTCACCGCGCTGCATGCGGTCATGGACCCGGCGCACCAGGCTTTGGGCATTTGCGGCATCTGTGAGGGCGTAGAAATGATCGGCCTCAAACCTTGAGAGCAGCTCTGATCCCAGCTCCTCGCGCAGGATTTCGGCGACGCGGCGCAGCAGCCTGTCGCCCTCGTAATTCCCGTGTTCGCGGTTGAAGACCTTGAAATTGGGAAGGTCAAAGAACACGACCGCCCAGCCGTGTTCGGCCGTTCCGGCTTTTACCGCTTCGATGAGGGGCTCGGTCAGATCGCCAAAAGCCCTCATGCCCAAAAGGCCGGTCAGGCTGTCGCGCCGCGTGGCGGAGAACGCGTCTGAATCCTTTCTAAAGCGCAGCATGGTGCACAGGGCCCCGCATCTGAGTCCCAAAGCGCGCCGGCCTTTTCAAGGCCTGGGGCGCCGGGATTTGCGAAGGCCGCATAACCGCGCAGCCGCCCCTCAAAGAGGATCGGGCACAGCAGCAGCGAACGCAGCTGCGCCTCCTGCAGGCTTAAGCGCGCCGCCACGGCATCGCTGTCCTGCCAGGGAGCCCTGAGAGCCGCGATGGCCCCTGAGCGCAGTTTCTCAAGCCAGGGGGCGGGCAGGGCCTGCGCGAAGAAACTCTCGCGCGCCTTGCAGGCTGCCTGAGGGCAGTTTTCCCAAAAATAAGCGAGGGTGTAAGCGCCGCCCCCGGATGAGAGACAGACATAAACGCCGTCGGCGCCGGCCCCTGATGCGAGTTCTTCAATAAACATCCTGACCGCCGCATGCGGATCTTCATCCAAAGCGGCCTTCTTCAGGCAGTAATTGGCGGTTTTAAGCCGGCTGAGGGTTTCGCTGTCACTGAGCATATGATTTCCTGTCCGGGCAGGAACGCGTTGTGTTTAAACCGCGGCAAAGCGTCCTTTGCCGCAACTGGCGGTCAGCATCTGAGTATAGGCAATCTGACCTGAAAACTGCGTGATCTTTAACGCGTCTGCAAACAAGATTGCCTTCCGGGGCTCGCTTTAGAACCCGGGCTCAGTCCTGGTGTCCTGGCGCAGGGGCACAGAAACGCCGGCTCCGGATGCGGAGATCCCGCAGATCACGGCGGCGGTGCCGCACAGCAGGCACGAAAGCGAGGCGCCAAGCGGGCTTACCAGCCCGAAAAACGACACAGCTGCCAAAAAGATCTGCGCCGCAGCCCAGGCGATGCAGCTCAAGCGCGCGGCGCGCAGCGCCCGGCGCGCTTGCAGATAGCCTAGCGCCAGCTGCGCGGGATCATCGCGCAGGCTCACGACGGCCGCGTGCGAGCAAAGCTGCGGCCCCATGTTTTTAAAGGCGCAGGCAACGCCTGATACGTCAGCGGTCTCGATATCGTGGGTGAGCACCATGACGCCTTTGCCGCGATCGTGGGCGTAGGCGGCGACGGCCACGGATTTTTGCTCGGCGCTCATGTCGCAGGAGGTCTGCATGATCCCCGCCTGCGCGCCCAAACTCTTTACCGTGAGGTGGGCATCGGCTGAGAGCAGGGCGATCTCATGGCCTGAGTCGCGCATGATCTCCACAAGATCGCGCATGCGGGGGCGCACAGTGCTCTTAAGGGCGATGATGCCGATGACGCGGGCGCCGTCTGCAAGAAAGATCACGGTTTTGCCTTTGGCGCGCAGCGACTGGGCGATGTCGGAGATGCGGCCTAAGGTGTTTTTGCCGCTTTGGCGCAAAAAGGCGTCGTTGCCGCACTGGTAGTCCGTCCCTTCGATCATGACATAGCAGCCGCGGTGCCTGAAAAAGCGCGGGTTGTCGGCGCGCAGCGGCTTTAAGCCGCGGCGCACGGCCTCGCGGATGAGCGCCGCTCCGATGCGGTTTTTGCAGGCAAGCTCGGCGCTCGCGGCCAGCTGGGCCACTTCATCCTCCGTAACCCCCTTTAAGGCGATCACGTCCGTGACCTCGCACTTTCCGTCGGTGAGCGTGCCGTTTTTGTCGGTGATAAAGACGGTGCTCTCGCCTAGGTGCTCCAAGGCGGCGCGCGAGCGCACCCACACACCGCGGTCGACGAGCGCGCTCATGGCGCTCATAAAGGCGCAGGCGGTGATCATGCCAAAAAGCCCGGTGTTTACCGAGACGAGCACCGCCGCGGCGCTTTCCGGCACGGCGTCCCAGGCGAAGGCGCAGAAAGCGGCGACGGCGGTCGCGGCCGTAAGCTGCGGGTTTAAATTTTGCAGCTTAAGCTCCCGGTCTGAGTACTGGTAGGATTTGGGCCCGTCCTGCTGGAATTTTAAGAGATCGCGGGTGAGGAAACGGCGCAGCACATTGTTTAAGTGCTCGTTAAAGCCACAGATAAGGCACAGCACCGCGGAGGTCATGAGATCCTGGCGGCAGAGCATGATGGCGGCGGCCGCAAGCGCCAAAAGCCTTGGATCAAAGCGGCGCAGCCCCTGGCGCCTTTTGAACGTCTCATAGCAGTGGTGGCACAAAGGCAGCGCGGCAAGCGCCAGGCACTCCCACAGCGGATCCTGCCAGGGGGCGCTGAGGCGGTTCTCCAGGATAAAGTGCAGGCACAGCAGCATCAGCGCGGCGATGAACGCCGGCGGCCCTAAAAAAAATCTCTTGATCTTCTGCATGTCTGCGCCTTGCACCTGAACGCTTTTATTGTAGCCGAAAGCGCCGCGCCCTTGCGCGGGCCAAAAAAAACCGCGGGGTTCCCGCGGTGAAAAAGTGTGGAAATTCAGTTTGATTAACGGACCGACATGATGGCGTCCATCATGGTGTTCTGCGTTTGCAGCGCCTGGCAGTTTGCCTGGTAGGTGCGCTGGGCGATGATGAGGTCGACGAGCGAGGCGGTGAGATCGACATTTGACTGCTCGAGGTTGGCGCCCTTGATGGCGCCGGCGGTGCCGGCGTTGGCCTGGATGGCCATAGGCTCGCCTGAGTCGATGCTCTCCTCCCACTGGGTGTCGCCGATCTTGGTGAGGCCCTGCGGGTTGATGAAATCAGCCATGGCGACTTTGGCAAGATGCACCTGGCGGCCGTTGGAGTAAGTGGCCATCAGGATGCCGTCTTCGTTGACGGAGACACTCTTTAGGAGGCCGGTGGAATAGCCGTCGTCTGTCGGGGTCTCGGAGACTACGAACGAGGAGGAGCCGTACTGCGTGGCGCTGATCTTGACGGCGATGTCCTGGCTGTCATCGACGCCGCCGCCCATGGCCTTTGACAGGTAGTGATCGGTGCTCCGGTGGTTGGCGTCGAGCGAGTTTTGGTTGGCAAGGTGGAAGCCGGCGTCGCCGTCAGGCAGGCAGTTGTCGGCAACGAGTTCACCTGCGGTGTTGAACACCAGCGTCGCGCCGTGGATGGTCTGGCCGGTAAGCGGCGAAGCGCCGTTGTTGTTGACCGTAAACCGGGCAGCGCCGTCAGAGAGCCCGCCAGTGCCGGCGATATCGACGAGATTGTCGGCCGTCGTGCCGTCGACCATGGTGATCACGTTCCAGGTCGTGTTGCCGGTCGTGGCGTCAGGCTCGTTTTTGATGAAATAGTAAGACAGGGTGTGCGCGCCGCCTAAAGAGTCGTGGATGGTCTCGGAGGTCGCGGCGTTGTAGGTGGTCGAATCTGACGGATCGAACTTCGTCTTGTCCATGGAAGCGGCGTTGGCCGGCAGGTTCACGCCGATGGAGACTTTGGTCGTCGCTTTCGGGGCGCCGGTGTTTGAGGGGATCTGCAAGGCGTGGGTGCCGGAGACAGTGAGGTTTGTGGCCTCGTCGTTGTCGTTGATGTCGTAGAACTGCACGTAATCGCCCATGGCGGTGACGATGTAGCCGTCTTTGTTGATCTCAAAGGCGCCGTTGCGGGTGTAGGTGCGCGATTCGGTGTTGGTGTTGCCGTTGGCGGTGTTGGCCGTCGGGGCCAGCACAAAGAAGCCGTTGCCCTGAATGGCCATGTCGAGGTTGTTGCCGGTGTCGCCGGTGAGCGAACCCTGGGCAAACTGCTGGGCCACAGTGGAGGTGATCACGCCCATGCCGGTGGCGGTCTTGGCGTTCGTGAACACGTTGTTGGAGTAGATGTCGGCAAACTCCGCGCGTGATTTCTTAAAACCGAACGAATTGGCGTTTGAAATATTGTTCGACGTAACGTCGAGGTACTTCTGGGAGGCGTTAAGGCCGCTTAAAGGGATACCGAACATAGGTTAAATCTCCACACTGTTATAAGTTTTATTGTTTTCTCTTCCTGAGCTTTTTTATTCCGGGGTCTTTGCCCCTTTGCCACTGAAAGAGCAAGCAGTGTGCCAGATTTATAATTTAACTTTTATTCAATAAATTATCCCTGATTTTGCCGCTTTTGCCGGCTCATTTGCCGCCCTTTGCCGCGGCAAGGCTTGCCGCCTGTAACGCCAAAGGGCGGCGCTGCGGCCGCCCTTTGGGATCAATAGAACGCTCAGTCGCGCACCGAGTCGATGCGGAAACGGTTTTCAATGCGGTTGCGGCGGTGGATCGAGAACGCGTTTTTCAGCGCGATGAACAGCGCCAGCACGAAGAAGCCTCCCGGGGGCAGCACGGCGATGAGATAGGTGTAGTCATGGGAGTACAGCACCGTCTCAAAAGGCGCGGCCCAGTCGCCCAGCAACGCCCCGGCGCCGGTCATCCAGGTGCCGGATCCGGCGATCTCGCGCACGGAGCCTAAGCAGAAGAGCACGAGCGCAAAGCCCAGGCCGCAGCCTGCGGAATCTAAGAAGGAGCGCAGCACGTTCTCGCGCCCGGCCACGGCCTCGGCGCGGCCCATGATGATGCAGTTCGTGACGATGAGCGAGAGATAGATCCCCAGCGAGTCGTAGAGATCCGGGTAGAAGGCCTCGACATAAAAGCGCAGCACGGTCACGAGCGTGGCGATGAGCACGATATACAGCGGGATGCGCACCTCGCGCAAGATCAGAGAGCGCAGAAGCGAGATGATGACCGAGCTTAAACACACGACAAAGAGCGTGGCCAGCCCCAGCCCCAGGGCGCTTACGGCATTGCCTGAGACGGCAAGCAGCGGGCACAGCCCCAGAAGCTGGCACAGCCCCGGGTTGTTGCTCCACAGCCCGCGGGTGAACGTGCGCAGCAGCGAGGGTTTCTTTGCGGGAACCGCGGCCCCCTCAGCCTCGCTAAAATGGGTGTTCATCTAATCTCTCCCCTGGTTTTGCCGCAGTCTTTGAGGCGCTGGATGTCGGTTTTCTCAAGCGTCTTCAGCGCGTCCCTCATCGCCAGCACCGCGGCGCGCGAGGTGACGGTCGCGCCGGTGAAATAGTCAAAATCGCCGCCGTATTTTTTTACATCCCATTTGGCGTCTTCAAGGCCTAAGCCTGAGAAAGCGTCGAGGTAATCGCCGTGTTTGCGGTCGATCCTGTCGCCAAGTCCCGGCGTCTCATTTGAGATCAGCACGTCGACGCGGCTGATCTTGTGCTCGGGGGTGAAGCCTGCGACAAAGACCAGAGGCTGGGAATAGCCGCGGCGCGAGGAGAACGTCATGATGTGGCCGGTGATGTGCCCGTCGCGGATGAAGGTGTAGATCTTCATGTCCTTGCCGATGCGGCGATCGCTGATGATCTTGCAGCCGCGTTCCGCCCCTTTAAGCGCCTCTGAGGGCAGCAGGCTGCGCGCCAGGCGCATGATCTTGGCGTCATTGCGGTTGTGCTCTATCAGGCCTGCCGTCGAGGCGTCAGCCCCGATGACGAGCAGCATGCACGCTCCGGCGATCACGGCCAGCGACAGCCCGGCGAAGGCGGCGCGCAGCCCCGGGCTCAGGCGCTTCTTCGGCGCCTGCTTCACAGGCTGTGCCGCACCCTGTTCTTTTGAATCGATTTTGTCAGCCATCAGTCAAGCTCCCCTCCGCGGTAGCCGTGACCGAAGGCGCGGCGGCGCGTGAGCACATCTATAAGCGGTGCGGCGGCGTTGGCCAGAAGCACCGAGAAAGCCACGGAATCAGAATAAGAGCCGCAGGCGCGGATCACCACGATGAGGAAGGCGGCGAACACGGCAAAGGCGATGCGCCCTTTGGACGTGCCGGCGTTCGTCACCGGATCGGTGATGATGAAAAAGCCCGCGAGCACCGCGCCGCCTAACAGCAGCTGCGGCAGCGGCGCCATGATGAGATCCGGCCACAGGTAATGGCCTAAAGCGGCAAAGATCAGCAAAGCGGCAAAATAGGCCAGAACCATGCGGATGATGATGATGTGCAGGCACATGAGCGCGATGCCGCCTGCGGCCAGGGCCAGCGCCGTTGAGGCATAAGCGGTGACGGCCGCGTCCGTGACCTCAGGCAGGCGCCCCAGCGCCCCGTCGCCCTGTTTGCGCGCGGCTTTGACGTTTTCAAGCCAGGTGGCCCCGGACACCGCGTCGGCCTCTGAGGCGGCGGTGGCGCCGGAGCGCGCGTCAGTGCCGGAGCGCTGCGCGTCGTAATCTTTAAGCTGCGGATCAAGGGCGCGCACCTGCGCTCTGAGCAGGAGCGGATCGGCGCCCTTGAAGATCACCTCATACGTCGCCTGCGGCGTCGCGGCTGTCAGCGCGCCCGGGGCGTGGCTGAGCCAGGTTGAGAACATGAATCCCGAGCAGGAGATGAACACGAAGATAAATCCTGCCATGGCCGGGTTGAAGATGTTCATGCCCAGCCCGCCGAACGCCTCTTTTACCAGCAGGATCGCAAAAGCCGCCGTGACCGCCGTGAGATACCAGGGCAAAAGCGGCGGCAGCGTCATGGCCAACAGCATGCAGGTGACAAGAAAAGAGCCGTCAGTGAGGGCGCGGCCAAGATTGCGGTGCCTGAGCAGCGCCACCGCGCCTTCGCAGACAAGCGAGGTCACAAGGCAGATGAGAAACTGCCACACGAGCCCGAAACCCTGGAACCAGGCCAGGCACAAAAAGCCCGGCAGCAGCGCCCCGGAGGTGATGAGCATGATGGCGCGGGTGCTCAGGCGCGCGTGCAGGAACGGGGCGGCCTCGATGCCGAGGTTCTGCTTTTGGGCCTGCTCGGTTAATTTGATGTTCATTGGATCCTCGCAATCAGTGGCGGCGGCGCAGCTTTGACGGCAGCGGCGCTTTAGCCGGAGCCTCAGGTTTCAGGCTGTCGTGCGGCAGTTTTCGCGTAAGCTCGCGCTCAGGCGGCCTGGGCGCGTTTTCATCATGAACGGCGCCCACAAGCTTAAGCTGCGGTTTCGCGCTCTCGGGGGCCTCCCAGGGGGCGATCTCCTCGGCGCTCTTGCGCCTGCCGGCGCGGCGCAGCGAGTAAGGAAGCTTAGGCCCGCCCTCAGGCTGCGGCGCAGTCCGGGCTGCCTGCTCTCCTGCGGCCTGGTTTTCTGTATCAGCGGCGCTCTCCTGCGTGTCTTTGTTTTCCGCAAGCTGCGCGCTGCGTCTGGCGGCTGCCTTGAGCATGGCGGCGCGGGCTTTGGCCGCGCGCTCTGCGGCCAGGCGGCGGCGCTCGAGCGCGACGGCCTCATCGCTCTGAGGCTGCGCTCCTTCGCTCTGCGCCTGCCCCTGGCCGTCCTTTTGGGCGGCGATGCGCGCCAAAGCCGCGGCGCGCTTGGCGGCGATGCGGGCCTTGCGCTCGGCCTCTTTCCTCTCGTGCTCGGCCGTGCGCTCGCGGGCGCGCTCGTTGCGCTTCTCAGTCTCGCGGATCACTTCCTGGATGGCCTTTTCGCGGCGGAACTGGATCGTGAGGTCTATGTGGCTGGGACAGACAAAAGAGCAGGAGCCGCAGAGCACGCAGTCATCGATGCCGCACTTTAAGGCGTGGGCGTGATCGCCTGCCTGGGAGAACGCGTACATCTGGTAGGGCACAAGGCGCGACGGGCAGGCGCGGGCGCAGCGCCCGCAGCGGATGCAGTGCTCGCTCGGCCGCTTTTGCGGGATCTCGGCGATCCCGGGCGCCATGATGCAGGACGTGGCCTTCGTCACCGGTACGTCTATGGACGGCAGCGTAAAGCCCATCATCGGGCCGCCCATGATGACGCGCTGGTGGTATTCAGGGTGCAAATGGTACGAGCTTAAGATAAAGCGCACCGAGGTGCCAAAGCGCACGCGGGCGTTGCCGTGGCGCGCCATGGACGATCCGAGCACGGTGACGACGCGCGACGTCAGCGGCTCGCCGTCGACGACGGCGCGCTTTAGCGCGTAAACGGTGCCGACGTTGTCCACGACGACGCCGCACTCCGAGGTGTGCACTAAATAGGGGATCTCAACGCCGGTCAGGGCGCGGATAAGGCTGCGCGCCGATCCTGCGGGGTAGCGGGCTTTGATGACGCGCACCTGGGCGATGCCCTCGGTCGCCTCTTTCATGGCCTTGGCGGCCTCAGGCTTGTTGTCCTCTATGGCGATGAGCGTGACTTTGGGATTGAGAATGTGCTGGACGATGCGGATCCCCATGGCGATCTCGGCTGCGCTCTCGCGCATGAGCCGATCGTCGCAGGAGAGCCCCGGCTCGCATTCGCAGCCGTTGACGATGAAGACGCGGCAGCCGTGCACCGGGCCGTCGAGCGCCGATCCGAGCTTGCTGGCTGTCTGAAACAGCGCGCCGCCTAAGCCTTCTATGCCGGACTCGCGGATATGCGCGAGCAGATCCTCAGGCCTGGCGTGCTCCCAGTCCGGGAAGGGCTTGGGATCGACTGCGGCGTCCAGACCGTCCGTTTTGATGGTGACGCACAGCCCGGTGTAGCCTGAGGGGTGGGGCAGGATCTGCGGGGCCACGGAGAGCACTGTGCCCGAGGTCGAGGCGTGCAGCGGCACGAGCCTTTCGCCTGAGGGGGCGGTCAAAGGCTGGCCGCGCTTTACGTAATCGCCGACGTGCACGAGCAGCGATCCCTCGCCTAAGTGGCGGTCCACCGGCAGGGTGATGAGCGCGGGGATGCGCAGATCCTCTATGGGATCATCTTTGGCGTATTTAAAAGGTTCAGGCTTCACGCCCCCGAAGAACTTCCAGATCTTGCCGTGGGCGATCTTATAGAGCTGCCTTGTTTTATGGAACATGCTGACTATCTCCTGCCCGGCGCGATCTGCACAGACTTGATCTCCCAGTTGAAGCGGCGCACCGAGGGCGCTTCGCGCACCATCTCTATGCACTCCTCAGGGCAGGCTTTCACGCAGTCGCCGCAGCCGATGCACCACTCAGGGCGCACGCTGTGGGGCTGTTTGGGCGCGCCTTCTATGGCGTCGGCCTTGCAGGCGCGGACGCATTTGGCGCAGCCGTTGCAGCCTGAAGGGTGAATGAAGGCCACCTGCCTTGGGGCCAGCAGCTGCTCGTCGTAATCCTCGCCGCGCTGCGCCGGCACGCCCAAAGCCCCTGACAGGGTCTCCACGAGATCCGGCCCGCCGGGGCGGCAGAGCGTGATGTCGCCGGAGCCTGAGAGCAGCGATTTGGCGTAAGCCTCGCAGCCGGGGAACCCGCACTGGCCGCAGTTCATGCCCGGCAGCAGTTTCGTGACGCGCTTAAGCTCGCCCGAGCTGTGTTTTGCGCTGTAGGAATTTGCCAGCGAGATGACAAAGCCGAAGGCAAGCAGCAGCGCCGCCGCGCCCATAAGGAAAACGGTGACGCTGTGACTCATGCCGCGCTCCCGGGGAATCCCTGGAAGGCCATGAAAGCCATGGACATGAGGCCGGCGGTGATGAGCGCGATGGCCGTGCCGCGGAAAGGTTCAGGCACGTCGGAGATCGCAAGGCGCTCGCGGATGGCGGCAAAGAGCACGAGCACGAGCGTAAAGCCCAGCCCCGCGCCCAGAGCGTAAACGGCGGACTCGTAGAAATCATGGCCGGCGCTTTGATTGATGAGCACGAGGCCTAAGACGATGCAGTTTGTGGTGATGAGCGGCAGGTAAATGCCCAGGGCGTTGTACAGGCCGTAGGAGAAAGTCCTGATCAAAAGCTCCACTCCCTGCACGACCATGGCGATGATCAGGATGTCGGCTATGAGGTCCAGCGAGCCTAAGCCCAAAGGCACGAGCGCCCAGGTGTTGGCCATGTAGCAGCACACGGCGGTGAGCACGAGCACAAATGTCGTGGCAAAGCCCATGCCGGCCGCGGCTTTTAACTGGCTTGAGACCCCGATGAACGGGCAGAGGCCTAAAAACCTGACGAGCACGAAGTTATTGACAATCACTGCGCCGAAAAACAAGATCAGGTAGTGCATTTGCGTTTTTTTAAGCTTTTTTCAGTATTTCTGTGAACATTAAGACGGCAACATATGATAGCGCAAAGGACGCTCAGTCCGGCCGCAAAAAAATCTCAACGGAGTTAAGGCCCGGCGAGATCCGCGCTTTAATGCTGGCCCTGAGCGCCGAATTCCCCAATCCCAGGCCGGCTTTGGTGTTCAAAAACGTCTTTGAGCTGCTGTGCGCCGTCGTGCTGTCGGCGCAGACGACGGACGCGGCGGTGAACACCGTGACACCCGCGCTGTTTAAAGCCGCCCCGGATCCTCAGGCCATGGCGGCCTTGGGGCAGGAGGGGATCGCGCCTTTTATAAAGAAGCTCGGGCTGTGGCGGGCCAAATCAAAGTCCCTGTGCGCGCTCTCAAAGATCCTCTGCGATAAGCACTCAGGCAGGGTGCCTGATGATTTCAAGGCGCTGACGGCGCTGCCGGGCGTGGGGACAAAAACGGCGAACGTCGTGCTCAATGTGGGCTTCGGGCATCCGACGGTGGCGGTGGACACGCATGTGTTCAGGGTGTGCTGCCGCACCGGGCTGTGCCCGCTGAAAAACGCCCGCGAGGTCGAGCAGGCGCTGCCTGACTTAATCCCCGCGGAGTTTTTGCAGGAGGCTCACCACCGCCTGCTCTTCCACGGGCGCTTTGTCTGCACGGCGCGCGCGCCCAAATGCCCGCAGTGCCCGCTAAAAGAGCTGTGCAGGCATCCGCTGCCCGTAAAGCAAAAATCCTGAGCGGGCATTAAATCCGGACATAAAAACCGGCCGGGGAGCAGCGCTGATCCCCGGCCGGCTTTTTCTTATCTTAGAAAGCGATGAGCTTTAAGTCGGCGGCGGCGATGAGGTAGACCATGAGCACCGCCATCACCAGAAGCTGCAGCGCGTTGACCGCCTGGCGCGAGGCGAAGATCCCGTGAGTGTTCATAAACCAGCCGGTCACGAGCCTTAAAAAGAGCGCCACGCCCAAAAACGAGACCGCGGCCAATGGCGGGAAAACGAGGAAGCACACGGCGCAGGCTGCTATGGTGCAGAATGCCAGCCCCGGCAGCGTCATCGTGCCGTAGGAGTCCACCGGATCAGGATCCGAGCCTACAGCCAGCGAACAGCCTGAGAGCGCGCTCAGCATGCTCAAAGCGCCGAGGGTCAGACAGAACTGCGGCCCGGAGACGATCATGGCCGTCAGGTTTTCGTAAACGGCCGCGAACAGCAGTATGTAAAGCGTGAGCGAGGCTGAGGAGAAGATGTGATCGGTGCGGGTGTTCGAGAGCGCCGAACAGAACCTCGAGAGTCCGCGAAAGCCAGAGATGCCGACGGTCAGGAAATAGATGAGCACCGCCAGGGAACTGCACAGCAAGGAGGAAATCTGCAAATCGCGCGAGAGCAGCAGCGCCGGCAGGGCGGCGATGAAGCCTGCGGCAAAATAGGGAAACGGCATGGAGCTTGGGTAGCAGGGACCCAGTGAGGCCCCGACGCCCGGGAAGATCACCCCGAGGTTTGTGTGGGTGAAAAACGAGGCGGCAAACTGCCTGACAAACAGCACAGCCTTCATAACAGAGCTCTCGCCGCCTGCCGCGGCTTTGCGGGGAGCGCGCGGCGCCGCCTGAGGCTCGCTTTTTTGAGGCTGCGGTTCAGGCTGCGGCGTTTCCTGTTTTACAAACACGCCGCCTGGCGGCAGGGGAGAGGCAAACGCGGGTTCAGTCTCCGGGTTTGGGGCCTGCGGCTGCGTAAACTGCGGGGCCTCAGGGGCGCTCTCGGGCCTTTGTTTGGGACCTATCACATAATGCGGCCCGTCGTCAGGCCCGGCGTTCTCCTGAGCCTTGGCGCGTTCGGCTCTGACATTGGCAAACAGGCTGCTCGGGGCGGTGGCGGCAGGGCGCGGCTGCGGGTGTTCGCGTTCGAACTGTGAGATCTCATCCAAAAAACGCGGGGCCGCCGCACCGCTGACACGGATATGGTTAAACCCGGGAGTGCTCTGCGTCTGCGGGGATGGCCGGGGAGCTGCAGGCTGCGGCGCGCCCTGCGCGGGCACCTGCACCCGGGTTACGGCGGCAGGCGCCTCAGTCTGCGGAGCTTCAGCGGGAGCGGGCGCCGGCGCCTGAGGGGCAGCGGCGGGACGAGCGGGCTTCTGAGGCCTGGTGAGCGGCTCGCCCGGGGCAAAATAATGAGGGCCGTCATCATCCTCGGGCTCATCGAAGAGATCGGCCTGATGAACCGTTCTCTGCGGCGCCTGAGGTTCAGGTTTAGCGCTTTCGGGCGCAGCCTGGAGCGGCGGCTCTGCCGCCTGAGGCTGTCCGCTCTCCTGCCGGGCAAAAGGCGCCGCCGCGCTCTCAGGGTATTTTTCCGCAGGGGCGTCCGGCGCCTCTGAGGGCGCCGGAGCCTCAGGCTGCGGCGCGGCGCTTTCGTAAGCCTGCGGAGGCTGCTGCGCCGCCGAGCCAAATTGCGGGGATGCCTGAGCGGGATCAAAGCGCGGAGCGCTGCGCTCCGGATAAAGCTCTCCTTCGCTGCGGCGTCCGTGCCTGCCGCTGTTTAAGAAATCCGTGAACTTGCCCATGGCTGCTCCGACTGCAATAACTTTGCTAACTATAACATTTATAAAGAGGGCATGGAGGCGCGGCCCTCGGCGCCCCGGGGAGGCGCGCCCTGATCGGAAAGGAGGCGCTGTGGTGCTATGCTAAGTGTCAGCAATCGGAGGCTTAAGCCTAATGATCAGACTACACAACATCCATAAGACCTATGTCTTAGACAGCGGCCGCCAGGTGCAGGCGCTCAAGGGCATAGATCTCGAGATCCGCGACGGCGAGATCTTCGGCGTGATCGGGCTCTCCGGAGCCGGAAAATCCACGCTCATCCGCATCATCAACATGCTCGAACGCCCCACGGAGGGCTCGGTCGAAGTAAACGGCACGGAGCTTACCTCTTTAAACGACGCGCAGCTGCGCGCCGAGCGCCGCCGCATCGGCATGATCTTCCAGCAGTTCAACCTGCTCTCCTCCCAGACGGTTTCCGGCAACGTGGCCTTCCCGCTGCTGCTTGAGAGGCACGCGGATAAAAGCAAAGTGCGCGAGCGGGTGCTCGAGCTCTTAAAGCTCGTAGGCCTTGAGGACAAAGCCGACGTTTACCCCTCGGAGCTTTCCGGCGGGCAAAAGCAGCGTGTGGGCATCGCCAGGGCGCTGGCGACTGATCCGAAGATCCTTTTGTGCGATGAGGCCACCTCGGCGCTTGATCCCAAGACGACGGCTTCGATCCTCAGGCTGCTTACCTCGCTGCGCAAAAAGCTCGGGCTGACGATCGTGATCATCACCCACCAGATGGAGGTCATCAAAGAATGCTGTGATCGCGTGGCCGTGCTCGACGGCGGCTTGATCTCCGAGCTTGGCTCGACGCTTGAGATCTTCTCAACGCCTAAACAGGATCTCACCAAACGCCTGGTCTCGGCCGCGGTGCGCCGCGACGTGCAGGATCTGCTCGAGCACCTTAAGGTGCATGAAAAGCCTGAGGAGGGCGACGCGCTGGCCCTGGAACTGTTGTTTTTGGGCGAGAAGGCCAACGATCCGGTGATCGTGGAGGTCGCCGAGCGAAGCCGGGCGCGGATCAGCATCTTAGGCGGCGCCATCAACCACATCCAGGGGCAGCCTTTGGGCAACCTCGTCGTGGAGCTTGCCGGCGCCCCCGAGGTGATCGAAAACGCCCTGAAAATGCTTCAGGAGAAGGTCTTCAGAGTCACGGTGTTAGGCTACGCGGCCAAAGGAGGGCAGAACCATGACTGATCTTTTGATATCCATGGGGCTCTCGCCTGCGGCGTCCAAGATCACCATGCTGCTGGCCCAGGGCACGGCGGACACGCTGTACATGGTGCTGCTGGCGACGTTCATCTCCATCATCCTGGGCGTGCCGCTCGGGGTGATCCTGCTCGTGACATCCAAGGGGTATTTCTGGTATTCGCCGCGCTTTTACGCCGTGCTCGGCGCCTGCGTCAACGCGCTGCGCTCCGTGCCGTTTATCATCCTGATGGTGGCGATCATCCCGTTTACCAAAATGCTCGTGGGCACGTCGATCGGCACAACCGCGGCCATCGTGCCGCTTACGGTGTCGACGGTGCCTTTTTTGGGCAGGCTCGTTGAGACCTCGCTTAAAACCGTGCCCTACGGCCTGATCGAGGCTGCCGAGTCCATGGGCACGCCGCCTTGGAAGATCATCTCAAGAGTGCTGCTGCCTGAGGCCATGCCGGAGCTGGTGCAGAACTTCACGCTGACGCTTATCGTGATCATCGGCGCCTCGGCCATGGCCGGCACCATCGGCGGCGGCGGGCTTGGAGATATCGCCATCCGCTACGGCTACATGCGCTTCCAGGCCGGGATCATGCTCGCGACCGTGGTGATCCTGATCATCATGGTGCAGATAGCCCAGCTCATCGGCGATACGATCGCGCGCCGCGTTGATCATCGCTGAACGAGATTATTTTCCTGCCTAACAAAGAGATCCCCGCGGCATTGGCGCTTTGCGGGGATTTTTTTGGCCGTATGCGGCCCGGTTGCGGCCGTTTGAAAAACCTGACAAACAAAAAACTATAAATAACAATTAACTGTTTTTAAAAAACACTTTTTTTAAAATTTTTTTCAAAAAAACTATTCCATTTTGGAAAAAGCTGTTCTAACGTAAAAACACGAAGACGCGTTAAAGAGCGTTTTTAAGGCACAGCACCCCGGAGATGCGATATGACTTCCAGGCGATTATTCAAAGTCCAATCACAGGAGCAGGTATTCTCTGCCGCTCTTGTTCTCTCTGCTTCCTCTGCCTGCCTTTCCCTCTGCATGTGCATGCCCATGTGCATGCGCTGATCTCATTTTTCCGCCCGCAAGGGCAAACTCTCATTTGCAAAACTTGTGTTCTTCTGCGGAACAAGTGTTTTTGCAAGTTACATTTAGTTTTATTTAATTAAATTTTCATAAGTTATTGGAGCTTTATCATGAAGAATTTATCAGTTTTCGCCGCCGCCCTGGCTTTTGGCGCCGCCGCTTTTTCGTTAAACGCCTCAGCCAATGAGACTGTCAGCGTCGGCGCGACCCCGGTGCCGCACGCCGAGATCCTCGAGTTCGTCAAGCCGCTGCTTGCCAAAGAGGGTGTTGACCTGAAGATCGTCGAGTTCAACGATTACGTGCAGCCTAACCTCGCCACCTCTGACGGCCAGCTCGACACCAACTACTTCCAGCACATCCCGTACCTTGAGTCCTTCAACAAGGAGCACAACCTGAGCCTCAAGGTGATCACCGGCGTGCATATCGAGCCGATCGCCCTGTACTCCAAGGACAAGAGCGTCAAGAGCCCTGCCGACATCAAAGAGGGCGGCACCGTGGCCATCCCTAACGATCCGACCAACGGCGGCCGCGCGCTGCTCCTGCTCCAGAAGGCCGGCCTGATCACGCTCACCGATCCCAAGAGCATCACTTCCACTCCGCTTGACATCAAGGACAACCCTAAGAACCTTCAGTTCAAAGAGCTTGAGGCCGCCCAGACTCCGCGCGCCTTAGGTGATGTCGACGCTGCCGTCATCAACACGAACTACGCCATCGGCGCGGGCTTAAACCCTATAAAAGACGCCATCTTCATTGAGGATAAGGATTCCCCTTACGTCAACGTGCTGGTCGGCACTGAGGAGAGCGCTCAGAAAGCCGGTGTCAAAGCCCTGGCCAAGGTCTTAAACTCCAAGGAAGTCGCCGATTTCATCAATAAGAAGTACAACGGCGCCGTCGTTCCGGCGTTTTGATGAAATGATCTGAAAAAAACACGCAGGGACGCCGCAAGGCGTCCTTTTTTAGGCCTTTCGCTATTTAGTGTGGGTTAGGTATTTTGCCTGACCCTTTTCTTTCCCTTTTTAGACTTCAGTGACCACTTCCCTCAGAGGCAGTTTTCCGCACACCAAGAAAATCATGGTCTCAAAGAACTCC
>DKSD01000087.1 GCA_002473165.1 Succinatimonas sp. UBA7265 | reverse complement strand
TGGCTGTAAAACGACCACTTACAATCCAAAAAAACTTAAAGAGCGCCAAACCGTGCTGCATCAACGGGTTTGGCGCTTTTTTTAACGCTATTCAGGCTAAAGTCAGGTTTCGGAGCGCTGTCAGGGGAGACGAACAGGGATTTTGCCCGGCAGGAAAGAAACAGCGCCGCCTGCGGCGGCGCAAGGACGACGCTTTCGTTTAAATCAGGCTCAGGTCCGGCTGCGCTGCCGGGCGGCAGGAAAGATTCAGTAAGTGTCGCGGTTGCGCTGCAGCGCGAAGATCACGTCGTAATCGCGCTTTTCCTCAGCCTTAAGCAGTTTGGCAAGGCCCGGATCTTTTTTGACTCTGTCCTTGAGCACCTCTTGGATGTGCTTTACGGCATCATCGTAGCGATCGAGGTTAAAACGCTGCTGGTAGAGTGTTTCAGTAAGGGACGTGGAGCGCGCCTTGAGGATGACGTCGCACAGTTTGCCGGTGTACTCGATGCCGTCGCCGTCTAACTGTGCGGTGATGATGAACATCATCATCATCTGCCATCTGAGGATCAGATTGTGGTAGCAGTGGTAGGTGTTCTCGCGCCCCTCCTGAAAGACTAACCTGCAGTCTTTGTCAGACATGCTGCGCACCGCGAACATGTCCTTCACATATTTGCCAAAGCAGCTGCACATCGCATCACAGGCGGCTTTTTTCAGTTCTTCGTTTTGCAGATCTTTTTCAAAAAAGCCCAAAAACACCGCAGCGGCATATTTGCTGTCGTCATAGCTGCGGTACAGTTCGTTGCTGCCCAGGCGGATGATCTGGAAAGGGTAGAGCGAGGGGATGAGATAATTCTTCAGAGCCTTGTCAAACAGTTCCCGCGAGGGTTCCTGCTGTGAAAAGGCGCATGACAGAGCCGCGAGCGCCATGTCCTTGCCAAAGCCGTAAAACCACTCAAAGTATTTGATCCCGGGCAGGCAGCGTTTAAGCCTTGAGCCCAGGAGCAGGGCGCGGTAGGCATTCCATGCGGCAGCGCCGATCTTCTCGCAAAGTTCGGGATCCGCGGGCACGGCTTTTATGGATTTCATCAGGGCGTCGAGATCTTTTTTCCAGCTCCTGCCCTGGGTCTTGAGCACGGCGCGATCGGTGTAGTAAACGCCCTGGCGGACATCGTCGGCATACTGGTCAAACGCGGCGGCGAGCGCCTCCGGGGCGATGAGTTCTTTGGCGCGCTTTTGCGCTTTCTTGTCCTCGCCCGAGGCCTTAAGGCGGATGATCTCGTCTATCCCGGCGCTGCGCTCTCTGGTCGGGATCTTCTTGTAGATTTCAACGGCGATCTCAATGAGCGTCTCACGCTTGGTTTGGGAGAGCAGTTTTTTGAATTCATCAGCGCGCATGTTCAGTCCTCCTTTAAGGCCGGCACAGGAATTAAAGCACGCTTTCAGGCAGCAGAATGTGCGGGCGGGCCGGAAAGTTCAAATCGTGATTTGGCAATTTAGCCAAGATGCCAGGTTTTACATTGGCACTTGCATCTGCGATTTGAGAAGCCTCCGACCGGCGGGTTCTTGTTAAGCGGAGTGCTCGATCCGGACGCCGGGTTCATGACTGCACGGCAAGCTTTTCAACAGCCCGGGGCTCAGAGTTGACAAAGACGACCGCCCAGCAGTCAAGGTTTTTGAGCTTGCGGAAATTAGGCGCGCTGCGGTAACGCTCAAGCTGCGCCTTGGCAGCGCTCAGCTGTGCCGTAACTTTTTGCGGCGCGTCGTCATGCTTTGGCAGGTATTTGAGCTCAAACAGGAACTGGCGCCCGCCCGCGACAGAATTCCTGATCAGGAGATCCGCTCGGCCGTGATCACCGCTGTCGCACTCGATCTCAGGTGTCAGGGCGCTGTCGGTTCCGTCCATGGCGGTGAAATAGAAACACAGTTGCAGGCTCCTCTCGTTGAACCCGGCAAAACCGGCGGACGGGAAAGCGGCGATCCTTTTGCTGACCTCTGCTATCAGCGGGCTTATATCGCCTTTTCCCGACATGGCAGTCAGATCGATGCCCTGATGGCGTTTGAGGCCGAGGCGCTGGGATTCATAAGCCAGGAATGCCTGATAGTAAACGTCATTGGGACAGCGGTACTGGAGCTTCCCTGATGATTTGACTGCTTCGGCGTCCAGTGTCAGGTAACCTAAGTAAATGAGCATCGAGACGATCTGATCCTCGTTAAAGAGATCGTCATTGTTGAGATTTAGGAGCTGCGGAGCCGGGGAAAAGATGTTTTCTTTACGGAAAATCTGTGATTCAAGCGCATCGCGGGCGCTTTGGTCGGCCAGTGCGAGCATGCCGCGCAGCTTTCCTGCATCATCTGACATGGCTCCGTCGGTCGGATCATCTGGGAGTTTGCCTGCGCTGATCAAATTGTCGAGGAAATTTAAGCACATGTTGGGGCAGAACAGGTGCTCATCGGTGCCTTCGCTGAAAACGTAGCCGTCGTAGTTCTTTTCCATGACGTCCATAATCTCAGCTTTGCTTAACGAAGGCAGTTTGCTGAAATCGACGGTTGCATCTACGACCTTTGAGAGCTCATCTTTGGTAAACCCCAGCATGGAGTTGAGTTCAGGCCGGCGGCTGACGTTCTTTGCGATATTGAATCCTGAGGTCAGTGAATCGAGGGACAGGGCGGAGACGCCGGTGATGAAAAACCTTCTGATCGGTTTGCCGTCGCCGTTGCCATAAAAACTTTTAAGCGTGATATAAAATTTTTTGATAAGGCCTTCGTGTCCTTCAGCTGTTGAGGTCAGATCCTTGAATGATTCCTTATCAGTTGTCAGAACATCATTGGCAAAATGATCGTATTCATCGATGATGACAAAGAGCAAATCTCCTTTATCAGCATGTTCGTTGAACGCATCTATAAAATCGCGGATTAACTGGGTCGGAGTGTCGTACAGATTTGCTTTTCTGCGCTCCTGCGGAAGCCCTTTGTCCGGATATCGCTTTGAGAAGTCCTTAAGGCCGCTCATGATAACTTCGGTGAAACTTTGGGTGAGCCTGGTTTTTTCGGTTTCAACACCTGAGAAGTCAAAACGCAGGCAGTAGTAGGCTCCGGCAAACTGGGTAGGGTGGCTATGGATCCAGGTCCCTCGAAAATTCTCGTCGAAATTTTGGGCATTGGCCTTGTCGTAGTAGCAGAACAGGGTGTCAGCAAACAAGGTTTTGCCGAAGCGGCGCGGCCTTAAGAATACCGGTGCAGTGGTGCCGATGTTCTCAAGAATTTCGATGTAACGGGTTTTGTCCACATAGACGAGGTTGTATTCGCCAACTGATGAGAGCGAAGCGTTGCCTACTTCGATCTTTTTAAATTGCATAGACCCCTCTGTTGTCGTTTATGTCCTGTGTATCGATTAACGACTGTCAGTCGGATTGAGCATACCCCCAAGACTTAAGTCTAAGTATAACGAACTTCAAAGAAACATCTGATTTAGAGGCATGGGATGATGCCTTGAATTATGTAAATGAGTAAGACACATAATGTTCACTGATTTACAATAGTCAAAAAAACTTAAAGTTTTGTAAATGTATCTATGAGAATAATCGAAAGACCTTTGTATTTAGAGCGTTTAAAGCGCCTGAAAGGCAAACCTGATATCAAGATTATCACCGGCATCAGAAGGTGCGGCAAGTCAGAACTGCTCAAGGCCTTCATGGCGTACGTTCAGGAAACCGAGCCGCAAAGCAACATCATGTATGCCGACCTTATGGACCTCGAAAATGAGGGCCTGAGGGAATATCATGCACTTTATGATTACTTTACAAGCAGATATAAAAAAGGTGTAAGCAATTACGTCCTTATAGATGAAGTACAGCTGTGCGACAGGTTTGAGATGGCGGTCAACAGCCTCTACAACAAGGGCTGCTATGACATTTACATCACCGGTTCAAACGCCTTCCTGCTCAGCAGCGATCTCGCTACTTATTTCACCGGCCGCTTCATCGAGCTGCATGTCTATCCCTTCTCTTTTGCAGAATATCTTGATTATTCAGCTAACAAAGATCTTGACGCGGCTTTTGACAGCTATGTCCTGGCGGGGGGAATGCCGGGCGGGTATCTCTATGAAAGCGAGCGCGACCGCACTGGCTATATAAGAGGCATCTTTGAGACGATCATTACGCGTGACTTAAAGCAGAAATACCGCCTGCCCGACGACACCGCTTTGACCAAGACCGCAGATTACCTTTTAGACAATATCGGGAACCTGACGTCTCCAAACGGTATCAGTAATGTGCTAAAGCATGACGGATTATCTGCAAATCACAACACTGTCGGCACTTACATCGAGTACCTGTGCAGATCCTTCCTGTTTTACAAAGTCCCAAGATATGACGTTAAAGGCAGGAAAATCCTAAAGACGCTTGAGAAATATTACGAGGTTGACTGCAGTTTTCGCTACGCCAGACTTGGCAGACGCAACTTTGATTATGGCAGACAGTACGAAAATCTTGTGGCACTCGAACTGCTCAGGAGAGGGTACACAGTCTATGTCGGCAAACTTTATCAAAAGGAGATCGACTTTGTGGCCATGGACGACGATCGCAAGATCTACATTCAGGTCTGCGATGATCTCAGTTCTGAAAAAACGCGGGAGCGGGAAGCCGGGCCGCTTCTGGCAATCCGCGATGCCTACCCGAAAATGATCATCGCGAGGACCCGCCACCCTGAATATGACTTTGAAGGGATCCGTGTGGCCGATCTCGCAAGATGGCTGGCCGGTGCTGACTAAGGTACAAAAAAGCGGAAGGACTTTTTGATTGTATGGAAACGTTTCTGCGAGTAACGCACGATTTTCCTTTTTCTGTATGGTTATGATTGCCCTTGAGCATGGATTTTCCAGACTGAATAGGGAAAGCAGGGCAGTGCGCAATGCCGCGAGCTCGGTACAGGCGTAATGTTTGCATTGCCGGAGGGATGCAAGAATGTATGCAGTCAAATTACACATTTTGCTGGCCGGACTGCCGGCGGCAGCGCAGGAGGCAATCAAACAGGTGCCGCCTCAGGAGCGCTTCTCGCACGAGTGGGCTGCGGCAGAACAGCTGAACGAGGCTGCATTACAGGAACAGCGCTTTTCCCTCATCATCTTTACGCCTGCGTCACTGGGGACCCTCAGCCTGGCAGCGGTTCGCCAGGCGGCGGGAGAGCATGCGCAGTGCATCCTGGTCACCTCAGAGCCGCAATTTTTGACTGCGGCGGAACTGCAGCTCCTCGATGGCATCTGGCCTGCCCCTCTGACGCCGGATCTCGCCCGTTATTTCTTCTCGCGGCTTGCCGCTGCGCTCAAAGCGCGCAAAGACGCCTGGATGGAACACACCTATTGGCAGACGACCATTAACTCCTCGCCTGATCTCATCTGGTACAAAGATAAGATCGGCGCGCATGTCGAGGTCAACGATGCCTTCTGCAAGGCCGTGGGCAAAGAGAAAACAGATATACGCGGCCGCGGCCACTATTACATCTGGGGGCTTACGCAGGAGCAGTATGCCAAGGGCGAGTTCGTCTGCAACGAAACCGAAGAGACCGTGATGAACTCAAAGCGCGCTATGGTCTTTGACGAGCACGTACTCTCTAAAAATAACGGCATGCGCCAGCTGCGCACCTACAAATCGCCGCTCTTTGATGAGGACGGCAGCATCCTCGGCACGGTGGGCGTGGCCATGGACGTGACCAAAGAGCGCGAGTACCAGGAAAAGCTCCTGCGGATCGCCCGGCACGATCCGCTGACCGATCTGCCCAACCGCCGCTATTTCTACGAGTATGTGGAAGAGCATTCCAAGGAACCCAAATACCTGCTGTCTTTGGATATCGACAATTTCAAGCAGTTTAACGATCACTTTGGCCATCAGGCCGGCGATGAAGTCTTGCAACTGTTTGCCGAGGTGATGCGCGAGACCTTTGATCATGGCTTCGCGGCGCGCTTTGGCGGTGACGAGTTCCTTGTGCTGTATACGGGTGAGCTTGCCTCGGATAATCTCCGCGCCGCCGCGGAAAAATTTGGTCGCACGCTGCGGGAGAAGTCAGCTGCCATGGAAAGCGGCGTAGTCAGCACTACCGTCGGCATGGCAGGCGATCTGTCGGGCAAACTTCCAATCGATGAGCTTTATCAGCGTGCCGATGCCGCCCTGTACTTTGCCAAACAGCACAGCAAAGGTCAGGTCATGGTGTGGCGCGAGGATATGCAAAAAAGGGCTTGAAGGGGAGATTTTGAGCCGGTCCTCTTTGCAGGGCTGCGTCCTGCCAGTCAACAATAATTGAGTTATTGGTGACAGCCTGGCTGGGAATTTTGCCGGGTTTTGCTGACCGACGTTTGAGCTGGACTTTCTGAGATAAAACTTTATTTATCAAAGTATTGTCGCTTTTGCTGATGAGCGGTTTTTAGGCATAAAAAAAGACCAAACTGAATGCTGGTCTCTGAGTGGTTGCTGGGGAAGGATTTTTTTGAATTTATCTAATTAAAATTTCAAGTTTTAATTCGTTTCACCAAAAATCACCAAATTTTCCTCGCACAAATCGACAGGATCCTAACCTCGCTTTTGTGCGGTACGCTTCGTCCTCAGCATGCCGAGATCGCACTCATAAAGGAAGAGATCTTCCTCGCTCACAAAGCGGCTGTATTTGGCGGGGGAGCCGTCATAGCCGTAGAGATCACATTCCTTGCCGAGCTCGTAGTGATCCTCGACATGCTTCCAGGCGCGGCACTGGTAGCCGACAATCTCCTCGTCGTCGTGCGCTACATCGCGGCGGTAAACGGGGATGACCGAGGTGCACTCGTCGTGCTCCGGGATGTGGGCGTCGTCGCGCTCGCTGTAAACCGGAGCACCGATGTCTCCGGCCTGATCTCCGGGAAAAGTCTGCGGCAGTAAAGACAGATCTGCAATTTACAGCTCAAACACCTTTATTTTTTAAAGTAAATTTGCTATAATAACAGAAAAAAGAAAATGTTAGATATGCTTAAACTGGTCAAAAAAGCTCCGGAACTGCATTCACTCGAAGAGAGCCTGGCTGTTTTGAACAAATACCGCAAAGACATCTCAAAAGAGACATACGGTTTCGCCTGCGACATCATTAAAAACAACGCAATTGAACATCTGTACCTGAATGAAGCCGACATCACGGCAATTTTAATTTGCGGCTCGCTAAAATCCGACACAGAAAGAGAAAACTTTATTAAGGATCAGATTGAGACTATTAAACAAGGGATCCCGACAGTAAAAGCTTTTTAAACAGGAATTATCAAACATGCCAGAATTAGCAAGATTCTTTGGAATTGTAATAATGATCTATTATTATGACAATCAAAGACATAATGTACCCCACATACACGCCAGATATGGTGAGCAGGAAGCAGAATTTGATTTAGACGGAAATATGATCAGAGGAAATCTTGATCCAAAACAAAAACATCAGGTTGAAAATTTTATTAATGCCTTTCCAGACGAACTTAAAGAGGCATGGAACTGCGCTGTAAACGGATCGCGCGCGTAGAAGTGGTG
>DKSD01000080.1 GCA_002473165.1 Succinatimonas sp. UBA7265 | reverse complement strand
GTACAAAAACGCGGGAATTAGAGGTAAATGTCGACATTGAAATCGCCGACGCCGGACTCGGTTTCATCTACGGCAATATCAATCCCGACAGCGTCAGACAACAGTTCGATATTCTCTCCCTCGGCAAGCCACGGGGTAAAATCCCGGGCCTCGTCCGGCCAGACTTTATGCAGATCTGAAATTTCGTTTAGTTTTCCAAGTGTTGTCAATCTTCTTTTCTTAACTGCCATTGTGAGCTCATCGTATTGTTTGCTCGTCACTCAACGGAAGTTTACGCGCCATTGCGGCACTCTTCAGCAAGCGCAAAAGCCCCAGACATCTTCTCAGCTTCTTTGCCGCTGATTTTGCAGGCTGCAGCGAGTTTTTTCCAATTCTCACTGATGATCGTCGCCATATCCGCCAGATTTTGCCCTGCCACGCTTTTACTGACTCCGAACAATTCTGCGACCTCAACGGCAGCATCTGCTGAGATCTCATGATTTTCGTAGTCAGTGCTCAAGGAAAGCTCTCTGCCAAACGGAGTCGGATTGACGTCATACAAAGGCGAGAGTCTCCACCCTTGCCGTGTAAGCAGGAAACCGTGATTTCTCAGGTGATCGTCGGTGTTTGAGATCAGCATGTTAAAGACCATACGTTTCCACAGTTCCTGGCTGTCACCTACAGGATCGGTGCCGTACGCTGTCAGGAAATCAAGGATGTCAGGATAAGCAGCATCATCACCGTCCTCTTTGCCAAGCATCGTCATGGCTGAGGCAAAGTGGATGCGCTCGCTACATTCCCGGTCAAAGCGTTTGACGAGGAACGTCGCTCCTCTGTCAGAAAACCTTCGCCAGCAGGCCTCAGGCACATTTAGGCCACACAACTTTGCCAAATCATGCGCGACCATCTCCCAGGCTCCGACGTCAAAGTCATCATGCCTTGAGGGAAATTTTGCAATCCAAAGTGTGCCGTCAGTGGCCAGCACGTTTGCTTTAGGGCGCGCGCCGCCTAAGGATGATCCGGGTTCAAGGATCCGGCTCAGCCAGTTTTCATCTTTGAGATCGTCATCCTTTTCCACATGTAATGCTGCATCCTCAAGTTCCCTAAGCCTTACCCATGGCGGCACGGCCAAGGAGTCTTCGCTGGCAACGAACTGGCCTTCAGGATCTAATTTCAGTCGCAGCGCCCCAAGCCTTAACTTGTCTGCTATGCCGACAAGGAAATCCTTTTCCGTAAGCGTGCGCGGTTTTTCTGTGGCGGCGCGGGCCCTCAGGAGCTCTTTTTTCTTTAGAAGAGTCCTGCCCCAGCGATCGGGACAGGAATCAGAAAATATCCCAAAGAGTTTTTTACCGTTGAGATATTGGCGGCCTGAATCCGGAGCCAAATCAGGATCGAGAAAGATGCGGTGGTTATCCAAAAACTCAGGATGGAAAGCAAAGCTGAAGCTCTCCCTGGTCCCAACATTCACTGCATAGAGCGTCCCCATAAAGTCAGGATGATCACCGCTGCCTAAAAACACATAAAACTTGAATTCAGATCCTGCCATCTTCACTGCCTCGCTTGGGAGCACGTTGCCTAGTCTTGAGGTTCAAATCCTGGAGTGTTCTGCCCAGCGGATCGTCACGGCACACTGCCTCAAGTTCCTTATCCATTCCGCCTATGGCATGCAACACAGCGGCATAAGCGCCTATTGAAACAGAAGGATTGCCGTTTTCGATATTCCAAATGGTTGTGCGGCTGAGTCCCGATCTTTTGGAGACGAGGTCAACTCCAATTTCGCGCCTGAGCCTGGCAAGCCGGATTTGGGTTCCCATCTTTTTGAGGATTTCAAGGCTGCCGCGCAACAGATTTACATTTTTCTTCATAGATAACGTTCAATAAAACAAACACTGTATCGCGTAAGGTTCATTTTTATGAACATTATTACCGTTTTCTCTGAGGTCTGCAAGCAAGTGTCGTGGCAGATCTTTGGTTAATATCTTCACTAAAAACGTATTTGTCTGTAGGTGTACCGCCGTACTTTATTTACCGCCAATCGGTGCTTTAGCCCCGCTTGAAACTGCTAAATGGCAAAGTACATTCCTATGATCAGCACTGCAATCGATCTTGACGTATAGGTGGTATGTGCCGTTTCAGTCTCCCCTGACCTGAACCCTCATGGCTGTTCTCGGATCTTCAGCCTGCCCGCTTGCAGATCCGCATCCGTAACCGCTACCCCGTAGCCGCGCCTTAACATCTCCCGGTTGCCCGGGGCATCGCAGTCCCTGACGAGCAGCCTGGTGTATCCTGCCTTGGCATTGTCGCAGACGCCGCTCCAGGTGCCGCCCTCGGTTGCCGATTCGACCACCATGACAGCATCTGCGAGCGCATAGATGTAATGGTTCCTGGCCATGGCGCTGCCGGCATTAAACGGCGTATCCGGCCCGAAAGCTGACATCACCAGATACTTGCCCCCTGAAAGCGCGGCGCTGACGTCTTTTCTGCAGATACGCTCTTTGAGAGAGTCGGCGATCAGGGACACGGCACAGCCGCCTTGGCGCAATGCGGCACACTCGGCTATGGTGTCAGCGCCGCGGGCTCCGCCCGCGGCCACGGTCAAATGCTCAAGTTCAACACAGGCTGACGCATAGCGTTCGGCGAAGGCTGCGCCATCAGGGCTGATGTTCCTTGAGCCGACGATCCCGGCCATCCTGGTATTGAGCAGATCGATATTCCCCGACCAAAAGAACAGCGGATGGCACTCATGGCCGAGTTTTCTTTTCAGGGTGCGCGGGAACAGCGGATCGGCGCGGGTTACCACGCCTATGCCCTGCCCAAAGAGAGCCTCAAGCGCAAAGGGCAGTTTTCCGGCTCGCTCAAGCAGCACAGGGATGAGTTCATGGATGTTCAGCCGATCACGCGGAAAAGCAAAGCGCGCTTTGATGTCGGCAGCGCTCATGGCAAAGAGATCTTTTGGCGAGAGCTTTTGCGCATACAGCTGCTCTGCAAGCTGCGCATAGCGCAGCGGCGAGAGCGCAGGCAGATTATCGCCGCGGGCGGCGCACACCTTGCTGCACAACAGCACGATGGCTTTGCTGTCATCTGAAATGTCGTTAATCATCAAAAGGTGCTCCGCTGCCTTACCGTGAGACTAAGGATAAACGACTGCGGTGCTTTTGAGTTTAAAGCAGGCGTCACAATAATCACGCAGGGGGCCGGTTACGGCTCTGGCCGCGGGTTTTTCTCGACTCAAACAGATACGCCCTGGTCTCGGTATGGCTTCCCCCTGAGCAATGCGCGGTGATGAACTCACCCGCGAGCTTCGCTCAGTGCCTTTGCTCCCCGCTAAAATTCTTGCTTTTCGGCAATCATCAGGCATGATCAACGCGAAGCGATGCTGCAGCGCATCCGCGACAAAGAGGCCTCTAACCTCTCCGCCCAGAGCATCGTCCAGCAGGCCGCCTCGTAACAGGGGCCTTGTTCAAGCTACAATTTGCTCACATAGGGAGATTGCATCAGAGGATAACTGACATGCCCAGTGTGAACATCAGCATCCGCATGGATGCCGATCTTAAAAAAGAGTTTGAGGCCTTTTGCGAAGATGTCGGTCTGACGATGACGATGGCGTTCACCGTTTTTGCCAGAAAGGCGGTAACGGAGCACCGCATTCCTTTTTCGATCGGCAGCGATCTGCCAAACAAGGAAACCATGGAGGCGTTGGCTGAGGTAAAGCGCATGAAGGCCGATCCCGGCTATGGCAAGCATTACCACGATACCGATGCCTTGATGAAAGCTCTGCTGTCCGGTGATGCGTAAAATCCGCCCTGCTACGCTCTTCCTAGCCGGTACAGGCTGCCAACGGCACGAACACCTCGTCAGACCGCACTTCCATCCAGGCCGAGGTCACGGCGCTGTCTCAGGAAATCACCCGCATCGCCTGCCGCACCACCTTCGGCGGCAAGAAGGTGCTGTCAGGCTTCGGCACTGACGAGTCCCTGATGGCCGATCCGAATGCAGGAGGCAAGATCAGGTTCCAAGTCGGCTCCAACCACGATGATCTCCAGACCCTGGACATGAACATCTACAAGAACGACCGCTCCGGCACCGCCACCCTCGAGAAAAACTCCGACGGTGTAAGCAAGGACGAGTTCAACGCTCTGGCCAGTCAGGCCACGTCTCTGTACAACAGCATCACCAAGGACACTGCAAAAGTCACCTTCAACGGGAAAGAAGTGAGCATAACCGGCGCCGATGCAGCCGCTAAAAAGGCCAACTTCCTTACAAACGACGATGTTAAAAAATACATCGAACTTAAGGACACATCTGACGCGACCAAGGGCGTGAAATCAAAAACCTGGACAGCCGACGCTTCTAAGGCTGAAGACGTCAACATTTTTGCCGACGCTGACACAGCCAAGAGCGGCTACAGCCTCGAAAACCTCATGAAGGCAGTCGGCATGAACGGCGGCAACGACACGGCGACCTGCGCTTCTTTCATAGTCGGGGCTGACGGCACCACGACCGGCACCGGTTACACCGTCTTCGACGTGAGGACTTCCTCCGCCGCCCAAGCGACCCTGGCTTCCATCGACAAGGTGATCAACCTCATCGACACGAAGCGCGGCGACTTCGGCGCTCTCGAGAACCGCATGTCCTCGACCATCAGCAACCAGACGAACATCATGAACAACGAGTCTGACGCCCGCAGCCGCATCCGCGACACGGACTACGCCAAGGAGGCCTCCAACCTCTCCGCCCAGAGCATCGTCCAGCAGGCCGCCTCGTCCATGCTGACCCAGGCCAACAGCCTGCCGCAGATGGCCCTGTCGCTCTTAGGCTAAAAGCTGAGATCCCGGCTCCGACCCTCCTGCACGGGGCCGGGGTCAAACAGAACCAAAGGCTCCTCCGGGAGCCTTTTTTGCGCCCGGAGCACCGCAGCCTCCCGTCACTGCCGCGATGCGTAACGCAGCCGCAAAACAATCTGCACGGACGTACTCGCAGCAAGGCTTAAGGCAGGCATGCCCGATCTTCAGCATCGCGGCTGCGCTGTTCCGCCTGCCTCTAATGCCCGCACCAAAAGCTCATGCCCTTGCCGCCATCGCCGCATCCCCAAAAGAACGCGGCCAGCCTCAGGAGAGTTGCCCGGTCACCGATCCCTGCCTGACATAAGCCCGCAGCCGCGGCGGATCTTCATGGCGATGATCGGATCGGCGCTGCGACAGCCTCAAAGATGTCTGTTACCGAAGCGATCGCCGCGGCTGCGGACGTCACATGGCCGGTATTGCAAGACCAGGATTAAGGCCTGCCTTGAAGGACGGCGTAAACAAACGAGAGCGCAATCGCCACGGCTGCGCTCAGCATGATTTCACGGCGATCAAACCCGGATCGCGCGCTCTGTCCCAAAGCCCTGAGGTTGCAGCGGGTCTCCAAAGGCTTAAAAGGAAGAGGGATCGAGGTTATGCCGTCCCGCAGGGCCGAAGTTAAAGAGACCGGCCTTGCCGGGGTTACGGAGACGGCGCGGGCTCAGGTTACGAGATTCCGGCGGCCGAAGTTAAGGCGCCTGGCTGCCGAGGTTGCGCGTCCAAGAGCTGATCACGGGCGCAGGCGGCAGATGTTAAGAGCCTGGCGCCTGAGCTGAGATCCTAGAGAACGGCATTAGCGCCATGATCGCCATCAGCAAAAGGACGCGCGCCATGCATCGATGAGTTTGAAGACCTTCAAACAAGCTTCAGCTCCGGGTTCACCTTGCCCACGGCCGCGGCGGCTTTGGCATCGAGGCTCTGGTCGCAGATGACTGCGGAGAACTTCTTTAAGCCGCAGACCACAAAGGGGGCGTTCTTCCCGTACCTTGAGGACTGAGCAAGAAGGACAGGCTTTACACTGCGCTCAAGCACGCTCTGTTTTAAGAGGGTGAGGCCTCCGCTCCTGCAGGTGACGCCTGAGGCACTCCACGCATCCGGGGTGATGAAGGCGCAGTCAAAGGAGAAGGTCTTAACGGCGGAGGCGGCGAGTGAGCCTGCGCTGTAACTTTGAAGTCCTGAAAGCTGCCCTCCGGTGTGGATGACCGCGCCGGTGTTTTTCTCGGAGAGCATCCTGGCGAGATCAAAGTCATTGGTCACAACAGTGAGGTCTTGCCTTCCTGAAACCAGCCCCGCAAGAGCTGAGGCAAGGGAGCCGGTGTCAAGATAGACACATCCTCCCTCAGGAATATATGAGACTGCAGCTGAGGCGATGGCGGTTTCAGTGCGGGTGCTGGCCTGAGTCCTGATGTCAGAGGGAGAGGGGTTTACCTTGTCCGTTCCCTGAAAGCCTCCTGAGATAGGCTTAGCCAGTCCTTCCTCTACAAGCTTTCTTAAATCTCTTCTTGCGGTAAGCTGCGCGACCTTCATGACAGCGGCTAAATCCCTTACTGTCACGGTGCCGCTGTTTCTTAGTCTTTGCAGTATGAGCTTCCTGCGCTCGGCAGGGAGCATGTCGGCAACCCTCATGGGTGAAGACTCCTCTCTTTCAAATGATTTTAAATGTTAGCGCAAAAGGCCGGGCTGTTCCAGCTCAGAGACTGCGGTCATCAGCTTTGATTTTTAAAAAGCCGAGTCTGGTTTAACCGTCAAAATCCTCACCTGTGAATGTTAAAAATCTTCCAAAAAACTTGAAGTTAAGGTGATTAAAGTGATATAATACAACTACTAAAACACCTAAAGGGATATTATTATGACAGCAACAAAACTCTTCAAAACCGCCGCCTCGGCTGCGGCTCTAGGTTCAGCCCTGTTTCTTTTGGTTACAGACGCGGAAGCCCGCAACTTTGACGCTTACTACGGCTCTCGCTATCAGGGAACGCCTCTTGATGATTTGATGGTGGACACCGCCGAGTTCGTTATCGAGAAGTTCTCCCATGCCTTAACCCATGCTTTATTGTGGTTCGGCATACCCGCAGGCGGCTTAATGCTCTTAGCCCCGGTTTCCTCGTATCAGCTGCGCAGAAGGTTTAAGGCAATCTGGATGCTCATCTTTAAGACCGGAGCCATCCTGCTCCTCTTAAAGTTCGTCTGGAGCGAGGCAATAAAGCGCGGGCTGTGCGGAGGTTAAGACAATCAGCCCGCACCTTGAAGTGACATTGGGAAAGACACAGCGCCCGCGGCAAAACCGCGGGCGCTGCTCTTTTGGATGACCGCTCAGGTGAGCTCCTGTCCATGAGCTTGCGTTGAAGACTCGTGACACCTGTTACTGTGACCGGCTTGCCTCGAACTTGCAGAAGAACCGAAGTCTTCGGCTCACATGTGCTCCCTCTTCCTTTGAAGCCTGCGCCGGGCGCCGGTTCCGCTCTTGCAAAGCATGAGAGCCGCTGCGGCCTTGAAAGAAAGGCAAGGCGAACGCTTAACTTCGGCCGTCCCGTCTCCGTAACTTGAGCCGCACGGTCTCTGTAACCTTGGCCGCACTGTCGCCTTATCCTCGGCATCCTGGAACTTCATAACCTCGCCACCGTGCGGCTACTGATCCCCGGTCCGTAAAGTCCTCATAACTTCGGCCGCATTGACGTTTTAACCTCACCCGCTGTCTGCAAATTACGTCGTCGGCTCGTTGGTTACGGCGATCGGATCGCCAAATTACGACGGCCGGATCACCCCAGCCTTGCTGACGCACCGAGATCATCGGCTCGCCCTTGAGCCATCTTCCTTTAAAACCTGCTATGAGCGCTATTTCAGAACTCGCAAGGCATGCAGGACGCGGCGATCCTCCTCAAGCGCAGCATACTGCCTCGCAGAAAACACGGCGCCTTCCCCTCTTTACCCACTCATCAGATACGGCAAATCCCGTGACCCTGCCCGTTTTTTAACGCCCTCATGAGCCGGGCGCCCGCATCATTCCATATAGTGGTTTCTTCCTGCGCATAATGGATTTACGAACAGACGCGGGCACACACTTCATCAGCGCAGGATTTACAGCCTCACAGGAAGGACACTATGGACTCTTTATTCGGACGCATCTTCAAACTGCAACACCTAAACGGCCCTAAATGCCCCAAATGCGGCTCCTCGGACACCCAGATTCAGGGCGGACAGAGGACGCCCTGGGGCCTTGCCGGGAAAACCATGGTGCGCGGAGGATGCACCCTGGTGTGCCGCCGCTGCGGTTACCGCGCTGTCATGTTCAGGGATTAAGGGCGTTAAGCCTGAGACTCCCTGAACCCCGGTCCTCTAAGCTCACTTAAAACGGAGGCGCAGATGCACCGCGCAAAGACGCAGCCTGAGTCGCAGACGCTTTTTGAGGCCATGCTGCGCGCTTTGGCGCAGCAGGGCTCTGCCGACGCGCTCGCGCAGCTGGGTCTTTTGTATGCCCGCCGCGGCGATCGCGGATCCGCGCGGCGCCTTTGGCACCAGGCCTCCTGCCTGGGGAACGCCTGGGCGGAACTCTCCCTGTATGAGCTTAAGATCTCCACAGGCCTTTCCAAAGCCGAAGGAGATCAGATCATCGCCGCGCTGCACGGGATCTTCAAAGAGATCGGCAAAGGCAGGCTCGATCCCTCCTTAGGCGACAAGGCTTTTCATGTCTATTACGCCCTGTTTAACCGCGGCGAGGCGCTTGAGGGCCCGATGTATCTGCAAAATAAGCGGGATGAGGATGTGCCGGGCTGCGAGAACCCCTTTTGCGATCCCGAGCTGACCCTTGCAAAAGCGGCGGCGCAAAGCGGCTGCCTGAGCAGTGAAAACCTGGATAAGTGCGCCCGCCTGCTCCTCAAGAACCTCATGTTCCTGTACCGGGATCTGCCCGAGCGCTTTTACTTCTTAAGGCATTGCGGCATTGACGATCTCGATTACCAGGACACGCTGACGCCTGCCATGGCCTTGCATGAACTCGGGGTCGCGTACGAACACGGCGCCAAATGTTTTATTCAGCGTGACCTCAAAACCGCCGCCCGCCTGTATGCCGAGGCGATGCTGGCTTTTACCTGGCAGGAGCCTTCTTCCCTAAAAGGCGACGGCTCGGACGCCGCCAACGACGAGGGCGGCTTCTCCCGCGATCAGCTAAAAGCCCGCTTTGACGATCCTGAAAACACGAAGTTTGCCGAATACCTGATCATCGCAAGCTCGCTTGCCACCATGGTGCAAAACCACGAAGACGATCTCGGCTTTGAGGTT
This sequence comes from Succinatimonas sp. UBA7265, assembly GCA_002473165.1. Taxonomy (GTDB): domain Bacteria; phylum Pseudomonadota; class Gammaproteobacteria; order Enterobacterales; family Succinivibrionaceae; genus Succinivibrio. The sequence goes on along the minus strand of DKSD01000080.1, from coordinate 1,289 downwards.
GCCTGCGACTTTGACGCGGATCTGCGCTCCAAGGCAGGGCTTAAGCTCCTCGAGCTCTGGCGCGCCAATCCCCAAAGCCGCGATCTAAAAGAATTCACTGAAGCCTTAAAGCACATGGCCAAAGCAGGCGGCGGCGCCGCCGCGGAGATCTTGCTGGGTTTTGCGCAACAAGGCGAGGTGATCGCCAAAGACGAAAAGCTCATCACTGCGCTCTGTGAGCTTAAGGCAGAGCGCGGCGACAGCCTGGCGGCGCTTAAACTGGCGCGGCGCCTTGATGAAGGGCTGGGCTGCCCAAAAGATCCCGCCTTGGCGCAGCAGTGGTATCTCAAGGCCGCCGCGCTCTGGCATGACGAGGCCCTGGCGGCCCTTGCCGATCATTACGCGCAGCTTGCAGAACAGGGATCCCAGGACGCGCTCTTGCGTTACGGCCACTGCCTTGAGCACGGCCTGGGCGCTGCCAAAGATCCCAAGCAGGCCGAGTGCTGCTACAGGATGCTCAAAAACCGGCCCTTAAAATTCGCCCGCCTCGCGGCGCTCAGCGCGCGCCGCGGCCTTAAAGCCGGAGCCGCGGCTTATCTAAAGCAGGCGCGGCAGGCTGCGAAACACTCGTATGAGTGGCAGCGCTATCTTGACGGGGTAAATTTTGAATGCGGGATCACGGCAAAGCAGGATCTGGGCAAGGCAAGGGCCAAATTCCTCGGGTTTGATTATCCCGACGCTGAGTCTGACTGCCCGGATCTTCAGGATCGGATAAAGCGCTGCAGCCGCTCCTGCGACGAAGCTTCTGCTGAGGAAAGGATCACCGAGGAGAGACTCAGGCGCGATGAGCAGACCGCCGCCGCGCGCGCCACAGGGATCGGCGGCCTGAGAGCGTGCGCCCGCTGCGTCAAAGACAGCTTTGCGCCTAGGCCCGCTCAGGCGCTGTCGCTGCGCAACGATCTCCTGATCACGCCTAAAAAGGCGCAGGAGGCCGCGGCGCGGCTTGCAGAGCTGCTTCCCAAATTAAAGCGCTGCGTTTTTGACACGAAAATCACCTTCAAGAGCGCCGATCCAGACAAGGCACTCGCAAAGCTGCGCCGCCTCTTCCCTGAAGGCGCGGTGATCACGCTGCCAGCTTGCGTGTGCCTTGCCGAAAACTCAGGGGGCCTGGGCAAAGACGACAACCTGCGCTTTCTGGTGCTGTCATCAAAGCTCACTGAGATCACAGAGCCGGCATTTGCCGCGCTAAAGCCCGCGGCGCTCCCCGCAGGCACCCATTTGCAGGCGGGGTGGAAATTCCATTGATCATG
>DKSD01000007.1 GCA_002473165.1 Succinatimonas sp. UBA7265 | reverse complement strand
AGTAGGATATAGCGATCACTTACATGGCAGGGGCGCGGCGGCCTAAAGTCATCTGATCACATGATTGCATTTAATCATTGAGGCCAGGAAGGCTTCTGTGCCGCTTTGACCCCGTTTTTAAAATTAACATTTTAATAATACTTTGGATTTACTTCTAATATAATAGAATCACTGTAATGTCACTGCAGAGAGTGATTTTAATGCATCACAAATTGCGTGAATGCAATCACAATTATGTGATTTTGGATTTTTGTAATCATCAACTCTCGCCTATACTGCTAAACAGCCTCATATAAGAGACCCGTTTACCACAAACATAACTGGAGTTATCTCTCATGCGTAAATTCATCCCCGCCGTGGCCGTTTCCGCCATGCTGGCTGTTTCCGCTTCCGCCTTCGGCGCCGAAGAGCTCAAAGGCCCGGTGAACCTGACGTTTGCCGCGCAGGAAGTCGGCACCGCCGCCTACACCTATGCGACCGCGCTGCAGACCGTGATGCTCAAAGAGCTTCCCTCAGGCTCGAAGATCGCCATCACCACCACCTCACCGGGCGGCGTGGGCGCTCCGATCATCGTCAATAACGCCGTGAAGACCGACATTGTGATGTCAAATTCCGCCCCGGCCAAATGGTCGATGGAAGACGGCATTTTAGGCAAGCCCAAGACCGAGAACATCGCGGCCCTGGCAGGCGGCTTAGGCCATGACTTCATCAATGTCATGTTCACGAAGAAATTCGTCGACAAGACCGGCATCAAGACCGTCGAAGAGCTGGTGGCCAAGAAATACCCGGTCAAGATCGTGATCAAGAAGAACGGCACCTTAGGCGAGCTTTCAGCCGAGAAGGTGTTTGAGGCTTTAGGCGCCAAGCTTGAGGACGTGAAGGCCTGGGGCGGCACGGTCGAGAAGACCGGCGGCGATGCCATCAAATCCGGCCTCCAGGATGATCTCTACGACATGACCGTTGACCACATCGGCGCCGGCCAGTCCAACACCACTGAGCTGTGCCTGACCCATGACATGTATGACGTGCAGCTGGGCGATGAGACGCTCAAGAAACTCGTCGACATGGGCTATGACTATGTGACCGTCGAGCCTAACACCTGGAAGGGCCAGACTGAGGCCATCAAGACCGTCGGCTCCCAGCAGCTGGTGCTCGTGTCCACCACCATGGACAATGCCGTGGCTTACAACCTGACGAAAGCCCTGTGCGAGCATGCCGCAGAGCTGGGCGATCAGGTCGCCGCGCTGAAGTTCTTTGACCCGAAGAAAGCCGGCTCCAAACAGCTGACCGGTGTGCCCCTGCACCCGGGTGCGGCCGAGTACTACAAAGAGAAAGGCTACGCCGCTGAATAAAGCGCAGCCCTCTTAAAAACCTCATGACGGGAGGAGCGCGTCTCCTCCCTTTTTTCCCTCAATTATTAAAAGATTTCATAAAAAGCGGAGTTTGCCATGCCCGCCAGCAGAGATTCGCAAATCAGAAAGACCGCCATGATCGTCATCACCGTGGCGTTCTTCCTGTTCCAGATTTATCTGGCTTTCATAAAACAGCTCACGCCGATGCTGCAGTCACCGCTGCACCTGGTGTTCGCGCTGTCGCTTATATTCCTGTATTTACCCGCTGACCGCCTCTACCGCAAACGCGTGGAGAAGAGAGCCGAAGAGGCGGGCGTCGAGCCGGATCCTAAACTGCTTGGGAAATGGGCCTGGACGAGATGGTTCGATCTCATCGCTTTTGCCGGCATCGCGCTGCTTTTGTATTACACCGCAACGCAGTATCCGCGCCTGCGCGACTTCGTGCCGTTCATCGACGAAGTGCTGCCTTTGGATGTGACCGTGATGATCGTGACCTGCGTGCTGCTGCTTGAGGCCGTAAGGCGCTCTTTGGGCAGCATCCTTTTTGGCTTTATCATCGCGTTCATCGCCTTTGCCTGGATGTCGCCGCATCTGCCGGGGATCCTGTTCACCAAGGGCCTGCCGCTCGGGCAGATGCTCGATCAGTTCACCATCGGCATGACGATGACGGAAGCCGGCGTGTTCGGCACCCCGCTGTACACCTCGGCCTCGGCGCTGTTCTATTTCATCGTGTTCGGCGTGTTCTTCAGCACCTGCGGCGGCGGCCAGCTGCTCATCGACATGGGCATGAAGTTCTCAAACAACTCCTCAGGCGGCCCGGCCAAGGCAGCCGTGATCTCCTCAGGCCTCATGGGCATGGTCTCAGGCTCGGCCGTGGCCAATGTTTCGACTACCGGCGTCATGACGATCCCGATGATGAAGAAGATCGGCTACGCTCCGCAGGAGGCCGGCGCAATTGAGGCCGTGGCCTCAACGGGCGGCCAGATCATGCCGCCGATTATGGGCGTCGGCGCGTTCATCATGGCCGAAATGCTCGGCGTGAGCTACTTCTCCGTGGCCTGCGCCGCCATCATCCCGGCCTTCGCCTATTACTTCGGCGTGTTCGTGCTCATCTCCTACCTTGCCAAAAAGAGATGCGTGCGCCAGGCCGGCGCGGATGTGCGCATTAAAGTCGAACAGCCGATCCTGCCGCGCCTGTACCTGCTCATCCCGGTGATCCTGCTGGTAGTCTGGATCATCTCGGGCGCCTCGCTGATGCGCTCAGGCATGGTCGGCATCATCTCCTGCCTGCTTTGCAACGTCGTGTCCTACTTCGTGGGCGGCCGCAAGAACTTTGTGGGCTTAAAGGAGCTCGGCAAATGCTGCCTCCGCGGCGCCAAACAGTCCGCCGAGATCGCCATCCCGACGGCGGCCTGCGGCATCATCATCAATGTCGTAACCGGCCAGACGTCGCTGGCAACGAACCTCTCAGGCGTCATCGGCTCCCTGGGCACTGACTACCTGTTCGTGGCGCTGCTTATCGCCATGATAGGCTGCATGCTCTTAGGCATGGCGCTGCCTACGGTGGCCGCCTACCTCGTGGGCGTCGTGCTCTTTGTGCCGATCATCAGATCGCTGGGCGTGGACGCGCTGTGCGCCAACATGTTCGTGTTCTACTACGGCATCATGGCGCAGATCACGCCTCCGGTGTGCGTGGCTTCCTACACGGCAGCCGGCATCGCCGGAGCCGACGCCATGAAGACCGGCTTAAACGGTATGCTCTTCGCGCTCGTGGGCTTCATGGTTCCGTTCGTGTTCATCTACAACCCGGCCATATTGCTTGAGGGCACGGTATTGGAGATCGTGATCGGTGCCGTGCAGCTTCTGATCGGCACGTTCTTCCTGGCGCTGACGGTCTCAGGCTTCTTTAAGACGAGGCTCGGCGCTGTGGGCAGGCTGCTTACCTTCCTCACGGCCGCAGGCTTTATCAGCCCGGACATCCACACCACCATCGCCGCCTTTGTCTTAGGCATCGCCACGCTGGTCTGGAACTACCGCATGAGCAAAAAAGAGGTGCGGGCTTAAACCTGCATCCTGATAAAAAAGCCGGCCTGAGGCCGGCTTTTTAGAGGAGACAACCCATGAACTATCCAAAACTCCCCGCTCTTACGCCTGACGGCGCGCTTTATGAAAACGAGCTGATGGACTGCGTGCAGGCGCTGATCCCGCCCGGGCCGTATAAGACAGCCCACGCGCCCTGCCTGCTGGCGCTGCCTGACGGGGCCATGCTGTGCTGCTGGTTTGCCGGATCCTTTGAAGGCGCGGCCGATGTGAGCATCGTGTGCGCGCGCCTCGAAAAAGACGGCTTAAAGTGGTCGGAGCCGGTCATGGTCTCAGGGGATCCGGAGCGCTCCGAGCAAAACCCCTCGCTGTTTTTGGCCCCCTCGGGGGAGGTGTGGTGCATGTACACCGCGCAGCTGGCCCGCGCCAAGGGCAAGGACAACATGCAGTTCACCTCGCAGGTGAGATTGCAGCGCTCCCGTGACGGCGGCAGGACCTGGAGCGCTTATGAAACCATGTTCCCCAAAGAAGGCACGTTTGCCCGCCAGCCCATCCAGGTGCTCTCAAACGGCCGCTGGATCTTCTCAAACTGGCTGTGCAGCGATTCGGCATCCGGTCTTGCAGGCGATCCCACAGTGTTCCAGATCTCAGATGATGAAGGAAAGACCTGGCGCGAGGTCCCGATGCCTGAGAGCTCAGGCAGGGTGCACGCCAACGTCGTCGAATTAGGCGGCGGCCGCCTTGCGGCCTTCATGCGCTCGCGCGAGGCCGACTTTGTCTATCGCAGCGAGTCTGAGGATTACGGCGATACCTGGTCGGCGCCCGTGCCGACGGAACTTCCCAACAACAACTCAGGGCTTAGCGCCATCAGGCTTGCGGACGGGCGGATCGCCATAGCCTGCAATCCCACCTGCGCCCCGCAGCATGAAAAGGGCGCGGCGGCGTGGCCGGGGCTGCGCTGCCCCGTGTGCATCGCGATCTCTGAGGATGAAGGCAAAACGTTCCCGATCAGGCGCAATCTGGAGCAGGGCGAGGGCTATTGCGGCGCGTTAAACCGCACGAACAACCGCCAGTATGAATATCCTTACCTCATGCAGACTAATGACGGCATGCTCCACCTTGCCTACGCCGCGCGCGATCGGCTGTGCATCGAATATCAGAGAGTGAGCGTGCTCTCGGCGCAGGGGGCGAAGCTGGAGGCGCAGGGGCTGTACAACCCGACGTCGGCCAAAGTGAGATAAACAGATCTGCTGTGCAAAGTTAAGGCGGGTTCGCGGCTGCGTATCCGCCTTTTATGATTAATCAGACCGGATTAATCGGAGGCGCATGCAAAATTCAAAAAAGTGCATGTTTTAAAAAAATCTTGCTAAATCAGGGAACTTTTTAAAGCTCCGCGCGCTCTAATTTTTGGCTAATTTTTTAACCTTATCTTCACGAAAAAGCGCCCGCGGCGCTTCGTGATACAATTCACCCAAATTTTTGAAGAGGCACAGACTCATGGTCAGACAGCGTACCATCGCCAAACCGGTGAAAGTTACCGGCGTCGGGCTGCATTCAGGCGCCAAGGTCGAGGCGGCTTTCCTTCCGGCGAAGGAGGGCACGGGGATCGTCTACACCCGCACTGATCTCAGCCCTAAGGTCACCATGAAGTGCACGGCAGACAACGTGCGCGACACCCAGCTGTGCACGACGCTCGTCAACCCTGACGGCGTGCGCATTTCCACGGTCGAGCACCTGACGGCGGCGCTGTGCGCCCTGGGCATAGACAACCTCTTAATCGAGGTCAACGCCCCGGAGCTGCCGGTCATGGACGGATCGGCCCAGCCTTTCCTCTACCTCTTCTCCAAAGCCGGCATCAAAGAGCTCGACGCTCCCAAAGAGTTTTTGCGCGTGGCCCGCAAGGTGCGCGTTGAGGACAAAGAGAAGTGGGCCGAGCTCACTCCCGATGATCAGGGCCTGTACATGGATCTGACCATAGACTTCAATCACCCGGCCATGGATCGCGCGCTGCAGCACTTTGCCTACCGTTTCTCCGGCAAGTCGTTCTCCGAGCAGGTCTCCCGCGCCCGCACGTTCTGCTTCATGCGCGACGTCGAGTACATGCACGCTCACCATCTGGCTTTAGGCGGATCGCTGGAGAACGCCGTGGTGCTCGATGACTACCGCGTCGTGAACCCCGAAGGCCTGCGCTATCCCGACGAGTTCGTAAAGCACAAGATGCTTGACGCCACCGGCGATCTCTACATGAGCGGCCACACCATCCTAGGCTGCTTTAAGGCCTTTAAGACCGGGCATGCGCTCAACAACATGCTGCTGCGCGCGCTGCTCTCCGATCCGCGCAATTACGAGCTCACGACCTTCGAGCGCGAGAGCGAAGGCGCCGTCGAATACATCAGCCCGGCGCGCGCCCTCAGAGCCTGAGGTGTACGAAATCGCGCAAGGCTGGATGCGGGGCGTGCGCATCGTCAAAACGCCCCGCTTTAACTCCCGCCCTGCGGGCACAAAGATCTCTCTCGTCGTCATCCACTACATCTCCCTGCCGCCTTTGTGCTTCGGCGGCGACTGTGTCGACCGCCTGTTCACCGGCACGCTCGATGAAAACGCCCACCCTTACTTCAAGGGCTTAAAGGGCCTTGAGTGCTCCTCCCATCTTTTTATAAACCGTGCAGGCCTCGTCACGCAGTACGTCTCCTTTGACGATCGCGCCTGGCATGCCGGGCGCTCGTCGTGGCAGGGTAAACCCGAGTGCAACGACTACAGCGTGGGCATAGAGCTTGAAGGCTGTGAGTGGTGCCCGTTCATGCCTGAGCAGTATGAGGCGCTGCGCGGCTGCCTTAAGGCGCTTAAGGCTGCCTATCCCTCCATAAACAGCATCGCCGGCCACAGCGACGTGGCCCCGGGGCGCAAGCGCGATCCCGGTCCGCAGTTTGACTGGTCGCAGATTGGGCGCATCCTGCCCCGCCCCTGATCATTTGCCGTTACGGTATAAAATAAGCGCATTAAAAAAGTGCAGGGGAGGGCGCGGCGCCGCGCCCTCCCCTGAAAGAGCGCATGCTTAAAGCGCCGGAAGCGTCCGGCGCCTCGGATTTTTACAGGAAGCACTATGACCGCATATCTTTCAGGATATTACGAGATGAAAAAGGCCCGCGAGGCCGCAGGCGTCGAGCCCTTGGCGCTTGACGCCTCCATGGCGCAGGAGCTGTGCGAGCTCTTAAAGAACCCGCCTGAGGGCGCGGGCGCTGAACTGCTGGAGCTTTTGGAGCAGCGCGTAAACCCGGGCGTTGACGCCTCATCTAAGATCAAGGCCGATTTCCTCTATGAAATCGCCTCAGGCAAAGCCTCATCGCCGGTGCTCTCAAAAGAGCGCGCCGTGGCCGATCTGGGCATGATGCGCGGCGGCTACAATGTCGCTCACCTCGTCTCGCTGCTCTCTGATCCGGCGCTTGCCGCCGCGGCGCGCCAGGCGCTCTCGGGCACGCTTTTGGTTTATGACGCCTTCGATGACGTCGCCTCGCTGGCAAAGCAGGGCAATAGCGATGCCCAAAAGCTCATGCAGGAGTGGGCGGACGGGGAGTGGTTCTCGCGCCTGCCCAAACTGCCTTCAAAAATCACGCTTACGGTGTTCAAGGTCTCAGGCGAGATCAACACGGACGATTTCTCGCCGGCCCCGGACGCCTGGTCGCGCCCGGACATCCCGCTGCACGCGCAGGCCATGTTCAAGATGGAACGCCCCGATCTCAGGCCTGACGTTCCGGGCGTCAAGGGGCCGTTAAAGCTCATCGCCGAGCTCAAGCAAAAAGGCTTCCCGCTGTTATTTGCAGGCGACGTCGTCGGCACCGGATCTTCGCGCAAGAGCGCGGCGAACTCGCTTATCTGGCACATCGGACATGACATCCCGGGCGTGCCGAACAAGCGTGAAGGCGGTTTCGTCATCGGCGGCAAGATCGCCCCGATCTTTTACACGACGCTTGAGGACTCAGGGGCGCTGCCGCTCGAGGCTGACGTTTCGGCCTTAAACCGCGGCGACGTTGTCGATCTCAATGTGCATGAGGGCACCATAACCGCGCATGAGGGCGGCAAGGTGCTCACGCAGTTTAAGCTCAAGACCCCGACGCTTTTGGACGAAGTGCGCGCAGGCGGCCGCATCCCGCTGATCATCGGCAAGGCGCTCACCGCCAGGGCGCGCGAATTCCTGGGATTAGGCGAGAGCGCGCTCTTTGCAAAGCCGCGTCAGGTGCAGGGCCGAGGCGGCTTTACCCGCGCCCAGAAGATCGTCGGCCGCGCCTGCGGCCTTGCGGGCGTGCGCCCGGGGCAGTACTGCGAGATGAAGATCACGACCGTGGGCTCCCAGGACACCACCGGCCCCATGACCCGCGATGAACTCTCGGATCTGGCCTGCCTCAAATTCCAGGCGCCTTTGGTGATGCAGTCCTTCTGCCACACCTGCGCCTACCCGCGCCCCGTGGACGTCAAGACACACCACACGCTGCCTTTGTTCATGCAAAGCCGCGGCGGCGTGGCGCTGCGCCCGGGCGACGGCGTGATCCACTCGTGGCTCAACCGCATGTGCCTGCCTGACACCGTGGGCACGGGCGGCGACTCGCACACCCGCATGCCTTTGGGGATCTCGTTCCCGGCAGGCTCAGGCCTCGTGGCCTTCGCCGCCGCGACCGGCTCCATGCCGCTTGACATGCCTGAATCCGTGCTCGTGCGCTTTAAGGGCCAGCGCCGCCCCGGGATCACGCTGCGCGATCTCGTGCACGCCATCCCTTATTTTGCGATTAAGCAGGGCCTGCTCACCGTCCCCAAGAAGAACAAGAAGAATGTGTTCTCAGGCAGGATCCTTGAGATAGAAGGCCTTGAGGATCTCAGCGCCGAGCATGCTTTTGAGCTGGCCGACGCCTCAGCCGAGCGCTCGGCGGCAGGCTGCGCCATCAGGCTGTCGCAAAAGAGCGTTGAGACTTATCTGAGATCAAACGCCGCGTTTTTAAGAAAGCTTGCCGGCGAGGGCTATGAGAGCCGCGAGACGCTCTTAAAGCGCGCCGCGGCCATGGAGGCGTGGCTTGCCAGGCCTGAGCTCCTCGATGCCGATCCGGATGCGCAGTATGCCGCAGTGCTTGAGATCGACTGCGCGGAGATCACCGAGCCCATCGTGTGCTGCCCTAACGATCCTGACGATGCGAAACTGCTCTCCGAGGTCGCCGGCACGAAGATCGACGAGGTTTTCATCGGCTCGTGCATGACGAACATCGGCCACTACCGCGCCGCCGCCGCCGTTTTGGGCAAGATGAAGGAAGAGGTCCCGGTGCGCCTGTGGCTGACACCGCCTACGCGCATGGACCGCCAGGAGCTCAGCGACGAGGGGCTGTTCTCCTCCTTCTGCAAGGCAGGAGCGCGCATCGAGATCCCGGGCTGCTCTTTGTGCATGGGCAACCAGGCGCGCGTGCGCTCAGGCGCGACTGTGATCTCGACGTCAACGCGCAACTTCCCCAACCGCCTGGGCGACGGGGCGGACTGCTATCTGGGATCGGCAGAGCTCGCCGCGGCCACGGCCAAACTCGGGCGCCTGCCCACCCCTGAGGAATACTTTGAGGCGGTCGCCCCGATCGCGGGGCATGAGAGCGAAATCTACTCGCTGCTCAATTTTGCCTGAACAAGGCTCTAACCTCTCTTACGCCCCTGCGGTTAACGCCGCGGGGGCGTTGGTTTTCAACTTGTGACGCCTTGTTAATTACAAATCGCAGTTAACCGTTTTTTAACTTTGCGCCGATCCCCGTTTGGTATAATGTGACCGTTTAAAACCGCCGTCTGCGGGAACTGGTGAAACCAGCAACAGCGTTGAGATACAGACGGCAAAAGAATTTTGATATTTCCTTTCATATGGAGTAATTCATGAAAGTTGCAGTTTTAGGTGCCGCAGGCGGCATTGGTCAGCCTTTATCCTTAATTCTCAAAACCCAGCTTCCCGCCGGTTCTGAGCTGAGCCTTTATGATGTCGCCCCGTTCACCCCGGGCGTTGCCAAAGATCTGAGCCACATCCCCACCGATGTGTGCGTCGAAGGCTTCACCGGCGCTCCCAATGATCCGGAGCCGGTGCAGAAGACTGTCAAAGGCGCCGATGTTGTCGTGATCTCCGCCGGCGTCGCCCGCAAGCCCGGCATGACCCGCGACGATCTGTTCAAGATCAACGCCGGCATCATCGCAGGCCTCATCAACAACGTGGCCAAGGCTGCCCCTAAGGCCTGCATCGCCATCATCACCAACCCGGTGAACTCCACTGTGCCTATTGCCTCAGAAGTCTTAAAGGCCCGCGGCGTTTACGACGCTCACCGCCTCTTCGGCGTGTCCGTGCTCGACACCCTGCGCTCTGAGACCTTCTTAGGCGAAGAGTTCGGCGTGTCCAAGAAAGACATCCGCATCAACGTGATCGGCGGCCACAGCGGCGTGACCATCATCCCGCTGCTTTCCCAGGTCATCGGCCACGACGGCCTCTCCCAGGAGCGCATCGAGGCTCTGACCACCCGCATTCAGAACGCCGGCACCGAGGTCGTTGAGGCCAAGGCCGGCGCAGGCTCCGCCACGCTGTCCATGGCTGCCGCCGGCGCCCGTTTCGCCCTGAAGATCGTCGAGGGCCTCGAGGGCCACACCGGCGTCACCGAGAACGCCTACGTCGAGGGCGGCTCCAAGTACGGCCAGTTCTTCGCGCAGCGCGTGCTCTTCGGCAAGAACGGCTGGGAGAAGACCATCGACTTCGGCAAGGTTTCCGCCTACGAGGAGAAACTCATCGAGGGCGCCGAGGAGACCTTAAAGAAGAACATCGACAAAGGCCTGGCCTTTGGCAAAGAGTGGGCTGCCGCCAACAAGTAACCTGCCTCTTTTAAAATGTTTAAAAGCCGCCTGCGGGCGGCTTTTGCCGTCTTTTAAAGCTTAAAGTTTCACCGCTGCCCTCCGTTAAACAAATTAAGGATGATGCCTGAATTTTTTATGGAGCATTTATGAAACTGCGCACTGAACTTGCCGCCGCCGCAGGAGCAGCGGTGTTCTGCCTGACGCCTTTGGGCGCCCAGGCGGTGCAGCACTCCGAGTACGATGCCGTGACCGGCGCCCAGGCCATGACGGCCCATGAGGATCTGGGCGCGCTCAAAGATCAGATCCAAGAGGATCACACGAACTCCGAGGTCTACACGAACGAGCAGCTAAACCGCATGGTCGAGGATCACCGCCTCTTTGAGATCGTGCGCGATCATGACCGCTGCCAGTTCACCCCGGATATCGAAGACCGCGCCCGCCTTGTGAAGATCCCGGTCTTCCAGTTCGCCTGGGGCGACATGCTGGTAAACGGCGTGTGCGTGACCCGCGATCCCGATCTCGGGCTCTCTTACATGAAAAAAGCCGCGGAAAACGCCTACGGCCCGGCGCTCGAGCGCCTGGCGTTCTACTACGAGCAGGGCTATTTAGTCTCCCGCGACAAGGCGCTCTCCGAGCGCTACATGCACACCTCGGCCATCTTAGGATCCAAGACCGGGCGCCTGGGCTGGGCGGACATGCTGGTGCGCGGCTACGGGAGCCCGGCCATGTACGAGGAGGCCTACAGCTGGCTCTACCACACCCGCTATGACGACGATTACAGCAAGCTCAAGCAGCAGTATTTAAAAGAGGAACTGCAAAAACGCCTGCCGCCCAATGTCGCAGCCCGCGACGAGGCTTTCCCCTACGACTACTGAGCGTTTAAGCCTCAAGGACCAGATCCCCGGAATGCTATAATTTCGGGGATTTGTTTTACAAGGGATCCGAGCATGTTTGACAACCTTACCCAAAGACTCAACCGCACCCTCAAGAACATCAGCGGCAAAGGCCGCATCACCGAGGACAACATCAAGGACACGCTGCGCGAGGTGCGCACCGCGCTGCTTGAGGCCGATGTCGCCCTGCCGGTCGTCAAATCGTTCACCGCCCGCGTCAAAGAACGCGCGCTGGGCAAGGAAGTCGCGTTAAGCCTCACGCCGGGCCAGGAATTCATTAAAGCCGTCTACGCCGAGCTCGTGCAGGCCATGGGCGGGGAGACCTCGGAGATCAATCTCGCCCACCAGCCGCCTGCGGTGATCCTCATGGCAGGCTTGCAGGGCGCCGGCAAGACCACAAGCGCGGCCAAGCTCGCGCTCTACTTAAAAGAGCGCCTGCGCAAAAAAGTGCTGTTAGTCTCAGCCGACGTCTACCGCCCGGCCGCCATCGATCAGCTAAAGACGCTCTCGACCCAGGTCGGGGCGGGCTTTTATCCCACGGATCCCAAGATGAAGCCTCAGGAGATCGCCCGTGCGGCGCTTGAGGCGGCCAGGCTTGAGGCCTATGACGTCATGATCCTCGACACCGCAGGCCGCCTCGCGGTCGACGAGTTCATGATGAACGAGATCCGCGATCTCCACGCGGCCGTCGATCCTGTAGAGACGTTCTTTGTCGTCGACTCCATGACCGGCCAGGACGCGGCCAACACGGCCAAGGCCTTTGCCGACGCCCTGCCGCTTACGGGCGTGATCCTCACGAAGGCCGACGGCGACGCCCGCGGCGGCGCCGCGCTCTCGGTGCGCGAGATCACGGGCGTGCCCATTAAATTTATCGGCTTAGGCGAGAAGATCGAGGCTCTCGAGCCCTTCCATCCTGACCGCATTGCCTCGCGCATCCTCGACATGGGCGATCTGCTCTCGCTCATCGAGGATCTCTCGCGCAAGACCGACATGCAAAAGGCTCAGAAGTTTGCCGACAAGGTGCGCAAAGGCGGGGACTTCACTTTTGAGGACTTCAAAGAGCAGATAGCCCAGGTCAAGAACATGGGCGGCGTCTCCGGGCTTTTAGACAAGCTGCCGGGCATGGGGCGCATCCCCGATGAGGTCAAGGCCAAGGTCAACGACAAGAGCATCGATCACATCATCGCCATCATCGACTCCATGACGAAGAAGGAGCGCCGCACGCCCGAGATCATCAAGGCCTCGCGCAAAAAGCGCATCGCCGCGGGCGCCGGCGTGCAGATCTCCGAGGTCAACCAGCTGTTGCGCCAGTTTGACTCCATGAAGAAGATGATGAAGAAGATGCGCGGCGGCAAGCTCGGGCGCATGGCCGGCATGATGCGCGGCATGATGGGAGGTTTAGGCGGCATGGGAGGCATGGGCGGCCTGCCCGGGGGACTGGGGGGCATGTTCCGCAAGTAAACCGGGGATTTTTCCGCATCTTAACTTGCGCTGCGCGAATTCTTGATTTTTGCGCGGAACAAAGTATAATGATGCGACTGTATTTTTGGTATAACGACGGCCCGCTATCGGGCTGTCCTCTTTTATAAAGGTAATGCGAAATGGTAGTCATTCGTTTACGTCGCTTAGGCGCCAACAAACGTCCTTTCTATCACGTCATGGTCGCTGATCAGCGCTATGCCGCTTCCGGCAGGTTCATCGAGCAGGTCGGCTTCTACAACCCGATCGCCTCAGGCAAAGAGGTCCGCCTCCGCCTGGACGTTGAGAAGATCAATGCCTGGATCGCCAAGGGCGCCCAGCCTTCCGACCGCGTCAAGCGCCTCGTCAAAGAGGTCGAGATGGGCGAGGAAGCCGTGCTCAAGGCCAAGCAGGAAAAACACGAGAAAGCTTTAGCCGCCAAGAAGGCCGCCAAAGCCGAGGCCGCCAAGAAGGCTGAGGAAGAGGCGAAGGCCGGCGAGGCCGCTCCCGCCGCTGAGGCCTAAAATCGTTGGCTGACAAAGAGCCGCAAAACGATTTACCGCGTCCCATGGGCCGATTAGGTTCAGCCTATGGACTGAAGGGCTGGATGAAGGTTCAGTCTTTCACCAACCGACCCGATGACCTTTTTGACTACTCGCCATGGTATATCCGCCGGCGCGGGGGAGAATGGCGCGAGGTCAGGGTCGAGGAATTCAGACTCCACGGTCAAAACCACATAGTCAAGATCGCAGGAGTCTCAGTGCCCGAGGAGGCCAAGGCCTTCGCCGGGTGCGAAATAGGGATCAGGCGCTCAAGCCTGCCCCGGCTGCCCGAAGACCGGATTTACCTGCAAGACCTTATAGGCTGCAAGGTGTTAGGGCTTGAGGGCAAAATGCTCGGCACAGTGTCGAGAATCTGGGATCACGGAGCCGCTCCCGTTATGGAAGTGGCTCCCTCTGACCGCCCGGCATGCGGGAAGCGGGACCCAATCCTGATACCGTATGTCGCCGGCCCGATCGTTACCGCGGTCGATCTCAACGCGCGGACGATTAGGGTAGAGTGGGGCGAAGACTACTGACCATGATGTGGTTCGGCTGTGTTTCGCTCTTTCCGGAAATGTTTGCCGCGGTCACGCAGTCAGGCGTGACCCGCAGGGCCTGCGAGCGCGGACTCATAGATGTCCGCACTTACAATCCCCGCGATTATGCGCACGACAGTTATCTGTCCGTGGACGACAAGCCCTACGGGGGCGGTCCGGGGATGCTGATGATGGTCCAGCCGCTGCGGGATGCCATCCATGCCGCCAGGCAGGAGGCGCCTTCCGGAACAAAGGTTGTGTGCATGTCCCCTCAGGGGGAAATGCTCACACACTCTCTGGTCACACGATTCCGGGAATGGGGCTCAGTGATCCTCGTATGCGGACGCTACGAGGGCATTGATGAGCGCGTCCTTCAGACTGAAGTCGATCTGGAGGTTTCAGTCGGTGACTACGTGCTGTCAGGGGGTGAACTTCCTGCCATGTGCATCATCGACGCAGTTTCCAGGATGGTGCCGGGCGTGCTCGGCAACATCCGCAGCGCCGAGGACGATTCTTTCGCGCGGGGGCTGCTGCATTATCCTCAGTACACGCGTCCTGAGGTGATAGACGGGCTTGCGGTGCCGCAGGTCCTGTTAAGCGGCGACCACGAAAAGATCCGGCGCTGGCGGCTTAAGCAGGCGCTGGGGCGCACTTTTGAGCGCCGCCCCGGCCTGATTGAGGCGCGGTCTCTTTCGAAGGAAGAGAAAAAGCTCTTAAAAGAGTATCTCTCCGAGAAAGAAAGTTAGATTTTGTTTAAATTGAGCAGGTATTAAAATGTCCAGCAATCCGATCATCGATGAGCTCGAGAAAGAGCAGCTTCGCAAGGATATCCCTGAGTTCTTCCCCGGCGACACCGTGCGTGTCGAGGTCCGCGTGGTCGAGGGCGACAAGTCCCGTCTGCAGGCCTTTGAGGGCGTGGTCATCGCCAAGCGCAACCGCGGCCTGAACTCCTCTTTCACCGTCCGCAAGATCTCCTCAGGCGAGGGCGTGGAGCGCGTGTTCCAGACCCACTCGCCGCTGATCGCCTCCGTCAAGGTGATGCGCCGCGGTGATGTCCGCCGTGCCAAGCTCTACTACCTCCGCAACCTCCGCGGCAAGGCAGCCCGCATTCGCGAGAAGGTCTGATCCCGATCAGACTCTTAAAAAGAACCCGGCCTGGCGCCGGGTTCTTTGTTTTATGATTGAGCACCCCTTAAAAACAGGAGCCCCGTTATGCCCAAACTCACCGTGATCATCCTCACCCGCAACGAGGAGCGCAACCTCAACGCCTGCCTTGAAAGCCTCAGAGATCTCGGGGATGAGATCATCGTGCTGGACTCGTCAAGCGAGGATCGCACCTGCGACATCGCCAAATCCTGCGGCGCGCGCGTGTTTGAGGCCCCGCCTTCGGTGCAGGGCTTTGGGCAGCGCCGCCGCTATGCCGTGATGAAGGCCAAAAACGACGTGGTGCTGCATTTGGACGCCGACGAGCGCTTAAGCGCCGAGGGCGTTGCGGAGCTTAAACAGGCCGTGGCCGCCATGGAGCGCACTACCGTGATCGCGCTGCCCCGGCTTACTTATCTTTTCGGGACGCCGATGCGTCACAGCGGCTGGTTTCCCGACTTTAAGCTGCGCGTTTACGATCGCCGCCATACGAACTTCTCAAAAGCGCTGGTGCACGAGGACGTGGAGCTTAAGGATGACAGCAAGGTGGTGAGGCTTGAATGGCCGATCCTGCACTACTCCTACCCGACGCTTGAGGACTTTTACCGCAAGCAGGCCTCCTATCCGCTGCTGTGGGGCGAGGAGAAGGCCGCGCGCGGGCGGCGCGTCATGCTCTGGACCATCCCCTTTAGGGCGCTGTTTTTCTTTTTCAGGACGTACTTTTTAAAGCTGGGTTTTTTGGACGGGCGCGCCGGACTGTGGCTGGCGATCGCGAACATGGGTTATGCCGCCTCAAAATTTCTCTCTTTGTACCAGCTCTCAAACGGCGTGCCCGCGCGCCCGGTGCGCAGCCGCAGGAAAGATCAGTAGCGATCGCCGCGCTGAAACAGCGCGTCGAGATCTTTGCTTTCAAACTCGGAGAGCAGGGTTTTGAAGGCGGGATCCTTTAAGCCGCGCTCCTCGAGCTCGGCTTTAAGGCAGCGCCGTCCCGCGGCAAATTCCGCCGATTGCTGCGCAAGCTCCCACAGCTCAAAGGCAATGCCTGCCGAGCGCGTGGAAAGCATGGCGGAGATGAACTTTGAGAGGCGCTCTCTCCTAGTGCCGCCGCGCACCACGGCCGGGCCGTTGTCGAGCCACGAGGCGCTGTAGACGCCAAAGCTTGCCAGTCTGCGGATGGCCGTTATCTGAAAGCCCCAGACCGCCTCGTCAGGCTTAAGGCCGGTGAGCGTCACGCAGCGATCCTCTGAGAGCGTCTTTAACCCCTCGTAGCGTTCAACCTGCGCTTTGGCCTGAGCGCACAGCGCCTCGCAGGCCTCATCCGGGTTTACCGGATTGTAATTGCGGTCTTTGGTCATCCTGATGAAGAGATCGAGCGTGCAGTCGCGTCCGTACATATCAACACCTGAACCCGGGTTCCGTTCGTTTTTGGAGATCTGCGTCCAAGGGTGGGGCAAAAGCGCCGGGATCAGGCAGTCTTTGAGCGCGTCTGAAAGCGCCACGGCCGGGCTTTTGGCACCGCAGAGCATGCCAAGCGCCTGGAGGGCTATGGGATATCCGTAGGTGTCATTCCAGCCTTTGCCGAGGTTCATGCCCGGGAGCATCTCATCGCCAAAGTTCGAGGCAAAGAGCACGGCGCGATAGCACTCCCATAACAGCGACCCGGCCTCGCGCCGCGCTGCGCTGCCTTCAGCTAAAGCGCTGCAGTCCTTGGCGAGCGCCTTGAGATCTTTCTTCCAGCTGCGCCCCTGCAGCTTGTAGAGCTCTTTGCGGTTTAGGTACTCGCCGTCGCGCACGTCGCGCACAAAGGCGCGCAGCCTCTCAGGCAGCGCCGCAAGCTTTTCGGCCTGTTTGGCTTCCGGACTGCCGCCCTGCGCCATCCACTCCAGGATCTCGTCAAGCTCCAGGCTGCGCCGATCGCCAGGCAGCTTTTTATAGACATACTCAAGCGCTCTTAACAGGCTCTCTTTGTCTGTGTCTTTGAAGAGCTCGGAGAGTTCATTGCTGCGCATGCTGACTCCTCAGCCTGCCAGGGCCTTGCGGGTTTCCGCGGGCAGACAGCTGAAATAACGGTAAAAGGCCTTGCCCGCGCCTTCATTGCGGCGGGAGACGTATTCTTTGACGATAAGCTGCACGCGTTCAGGGCTTTGCGATGGTAAATGGTCGTTTTGGAGCCACTAACTTCCGAAATCTGATTTTGTACCATAAGCCTGTGCCGGATGCGGTGCGGGCTCTTCAGTCCGAA
>DKSD01000008.1 GCA_002473165.1 Succinatimonas sp. UBA7265 | reverse complement strand
GTTCCTGTGATCGTCAGCTGGGATATCAACCCGAACTTCCGTGTGTGGGCTGAGGCCAACATCCAGGCCGGCGGCGACGATGAGGCTGCTTTCACTCAGGATGAAGGCGGTTCAGCCGCCAACTGCTATCACATTGGCGTTCGCTACACGTTCTGATCCGGGCCAGGCAGGACTCGCGAGAGCGATCCTGCCAGCTCAGGCTTAGGCAAATGCAGGCCGGCTCAAAAGCCGGCCTTTGTGTGCCTGCGGGGGAGGAAAGGATCCCTGGCCTGGGAGGCGCGGCGGCGCGGGCGGGGCAAACCGCCCGCTGCGGTGCGGGCTAAAGCCCAGGGATCTAAGCCGGCTTCTCAAAAATTTCAGGGCATTGCTGCTGACGTCCGCAATACAAACAAAGATACCGATCGATGAAACCAGTCTTCAATTGCCTCACGACGCATTAACGAGGAAATCACTGCTGCCGCTTGATTAAAGCAGGGCCCACGCTCCGCCCTCTTTAATTGTGCATGTAGTGGTTGCCGCGGGCGATGCCTA
This sequence comes from Succinatimonas sp. UBA7265, assembly GCA_002473165.1. Lineage (GTDB taxonomy): Bacteria > Pseudomonadota > Gammaproteobacteria > Enterobacterales > Succinivibrionaceae > Succinivibrio. The sequence continues at coordinate 18,920 of DKSD01000008.1, read as the reverse complement.
AGACGCCTGAGCGCACGACTTCGAGCACCTCGGTGATCTTCGTGACGGTCGAGCAGAAGTTGTCGACCTCGGAAGAGGAACCCACATACTCAAGCGTCAGCGTCTCGGCGCAGACGTCGATGATCCGCGCCCTGAAGATATCGGCAAGCGACTTGACGTCATCGCGCACGCCGCGGTTGGGCGTCGGGACTTTGATGAGCACGATCTCGCGTTCAAGGCCCCCTTCAGGCTCCTCGGCTATGGCCGAGACGCGCAGCACGCACACGAGTTTGTGCAGCTGCTTGGTGATCTGTTCTATTTCATCGCGATCGCCCAAAGTCAGGATGGTGCAGCGCGAGAGCGTCGGATCGTCCGTGGGGGCGACCGTGAGGCTTTCGATGTTGTAGCCGCGCTGGGAGAACAGCCCCACCACACGCGACAGGGCGCCGGCTTCGTTTTCCAGAAGCATGGATACGATGTGTCTCACCTGCTCTCCTCCTCATCCAGGATCATCTCTATCATGGAGCCGTCGGCGCGCTGCCAGGGCAGCACGATCGCGTTGGTGTCCGTGATGACATCGACGATGGCCGGCCGGTCCTTGACCGCCAGCGCCTGATCTATAGCCCCCTCAAGCTCTTCCTCTTTTTTAACGCGGATGCCCGCGCAGCCGTAGGCCTCGGCTATCTTGAGGAAATCAGGGTTGAAGTCGAGGTTCGTGCCGGCGTAGCGGTGATGGTAGAACACGGTCTGGAACTGCCTGACCATGCCGAGCACGCTGTTATCCATGATAAAGATCTTAAGCGGCATGGCGTACTTGATGGCAACGGCGAGCTCTTGGAAGCACATCTGGAACGAGCCGTCTCCGGTAATCGTAAGCACGAGGCGATCAGGCAGCGCCTTTTGCGCGCCCACGGCCGCGGGCACGCCAAAGCCCATGGTGCCCAGGCCCCCTGAGGACACGAGCTGGCGAGGCTCGTCGAATTTGTAAAACTGCGCCGTGAACATCTGGTGCTGCCCGACGTCGGTCGTGACAATCGGGTTTTCGTCATGGGTCTTCTCCCACAGCATCTCGATGACAGTCTGCGGCCTGATCATGCCAGGCTTTCTTGTGTAGGAGAGCGGATGCTCCCCGCGCCATTTGTCTATCTGCGCCCACCAGGGATCAAGCTGCGCGCCGTCGCGCACGCCCGTCTCCTTTAACTGCTGCAGCAGCTGCCCGAGCACCGCCGCGGCATCGCCCACGATGGGGATGTCCGCGTGCACGGTCTTGGAGATCGAGGCCGGATCGACGTCGATGTGGATGATCGTCGCCTCCGGGCAGAACTTGCGCACGTTGTTCGTGGCGCGATCGGCAAAACGGCACCCGACCGCCAGCACCAGATCAGAGCCGTTCATGGTCTCGTTGGCCGCGTAAAGCCCGTGCATGCCGAGCATGCCTAGGCTTTGCGGATCGGTCTCAGGATAGGCGCCCAGGCCCATGAAAGTGCACACCACCGGCAGGCGCATGAAGCGCGCCAGCTCGCGCGCCTGCGCGCAGGCGTTGCCCTGCACGACGCCGCCGCCTAAGAGCAGCACCGGCTTTTGCGCCTTTTGCAGCACCTCGGCGGCGCGCTTTACCTGCCCCTTGTGGCCAAAGACCGTGGGGTTGTAAGAGCGCAGGCGCACCTCGGAGTTGGGCTCGTAATCAAAGACATAGCGCTTGGACTGGCAGTTCTTGGGGATGTCGACAACGACCGGGCCCTTGCGCCCCGTCGAGGCGATGTAGAAAGCCTTGCGGACGTTGACGACGATGTCCTCAGGCTTTTTACACAAAAACGAGTATTTCACGACCGGGCGGGTCACGCCGACGGTGTCGACTTCCTGGAAGGCATCCGTGCCGATGAGGCCGGTCGCCACCTGCCCTGAGATCACGACGAGCGGCACGCTGTCCATATAAGCCGTGGCGATCGCGGTGACGGTGTTCGTCGCGCCCGGGCCTGAGGTCACAAGCGCCACGCCGACTTTGCCCGAGGCGCGGGCGTAGCCGTCGGCCTCGTGCACCGCGCCCTGCTCGTGGCGGGCCAGGGTGTGATGGATCTTTTTGGAATTGTAGAGTTCGTCGTAGATGTCTACGACCGCCGCACCGGGGTATCCGAAGATTTCAGTGACCCCGAGATCTTCAAGCGCGCGCACCAGCTGCGCCGCGCCGTTGAGCTTTTCCATGTAAAAAGTCCCAGCTGTGAAATTTCAGTGTGAGTGAGATCACAGTATATGCCATCAGACCCGCGCCGCGCCGATCTGCGCGCACAGATCCGCCCTGCCTGAGTAAAAAGGCGTCAGCGGCGTCTTTTTCTCAGCAAACAGCCGCAGCAGATCCATGGCGCTGTGGGTGGCGCGGTAAGCGCATTCGTAAGGTTTAAGCGGGATCAGCTGGTAAAAACGCGCCAAAGAGCCTGAGGCAAGCTGCACCTGCTGGCACTCCCCTGAGTAGTCGCCCAAGCCCGTGAGCATGAGCCCGGTAAACTGCCCGCCGCCGTCAAAGCCGTTTTCTTTGTCGGCGTAATAGCCAAAGCCGATGAAATGATCGGAGGTGATCACATGCTCGATCATCGAGACAAGCATAAACACTTCCCAGTTGCGCTCGCGATCTCCCTGAAAATCGTACTGCTCAGGCAGCGCCAGGCAGAGCTCCAGGCGGGCGTTCACGCCCGCGTCATATCCCTCAGGCACCGGCAGCGCCCGCCCGGCAAGGCCGCAGGTCACCAGCAGCTGGAAGGGGTGCTCCGCTGACGGCGGCACCCTCAGGATCTCGGTCTTATAGCTCTCGCCTAATTTCACGAAATCCCCGAAATGCTCTTTTACATGAAGCTTCACCGCCTGAGCGTCCTCAGCCTTAAGCCCGGGGAACTCAGACTCGATCATGCGGCCGCGGCACTGCTCTAACATGGCGTTGCATTTTGCCAGCAGATTCTCGGGATCGCCTACCTTTACATACTCCAAAGCCTTTTTAAAGCGGTTCATGGCATCGGGGATCATGCCCTGGCGATATAAGATCACGCCTTTGTAGAAAAGCCAGCGTGGATCGGCATGGCCCTCGGAGGCCCAGGAATCCAGGCCCGATGAGGCCAGCTCCAGCAGCCTGTAGCCGTCCTGCACCGTCGCTGCGGCGTTGACGCAGGCACGCACGTACTCAAGCGTCAGCGCGTAATCAGGCTCCCGCTGCTTTTCGATGAGCCTCATGATCCCAAAATAATCGTCTTTGCCGTCTAAGGCGCGGATCTCCTCCAGAAGCCCGCTCTTGCCTGTACTCATTTGCACTCCAAAGCCTGATGTTTTTTATAAGTTGTTATTCAAATTTTCTGCGCTGTTTTAAACGCCGGTCCCAAAGCGCCCCAAGGCTGCGGCTCTTTAAAATCCTGGGCGGGCCTTGCGGAATCCGGACATTCTTTATAAAAGCCGCGGCACGCCGACGAGAACGCTGAGCTTTAATTCAGTCATGAGCGCAGAGTTCCTTAAACGAGATCGCACAATCACGGCCGCAAAAGGCAATGGCACAGGCAAAGCTTTTCCCGGCGGGGGGGGGGGCGTCTGAAGCGCTGCCTCGCCATGGCGGCTTTCAAACTGCTCAACCGACTCGTCTGCGATCTATCCCCGATTGTCGTCCGATTTTGCGTATTTGATCACCTGAGCCACCCTGGCCGCACCGCCTTTTAAGGGTTAAGTTCCTTGAAAGCCACGGCGCACTGGCGATGCCAAAACGCGATGCCCCAGGCATAAACCTTTTTGACGACATTGCTGTTCAGCGCCGCTGCGTAATCGCGCTCCTCAATCTGTTTGAGGGCTTCGCTGGCCTTGGCTTTAAGATCTGAACGCTCCGGGGAATACTTGAGTTCTATGACCACCCCGGTTTTTTGCGATGCCGAGGTAAAAACAATGTCGGCATAGCCGTCGCCGCTGTCGGCGTTGGAAGTGTGGTTTCCGATGAGGTTTCCGGCTGATAGCAGGATCCCGTTTAAAAGCCCGTGGTAGTAGTTTTCTTTTGGTGCTTTGCCTGCGGCGTCGCGCACTGAAACAAAAGTGCTCAGAGCCCGGGTGAGTTCCGCCGGAAGATCGTCTGCTTTACCCGAAAGCAGCAGTTCCACGATCCGCGCTGAATAATCTTTACTGTATTTTCCGCCTCGTTCCTGATAATAGCTTTGGATGTTTTTCTCAAAACACTTGCGCACCTCGGCGTTGGGGATGCGGAATTCGTGCACGTCATCTGTCCCGCGCTTTGCCAGGGTCAGGTAGCCGGTGTAGACGAGGATGTTCCAGAACTGGGCCGGATCGTCCAAATGAAAATTTCCGTAATTCATGCCCTCGTCGATCGCCACCTTGATGCTCCTGCCGTCGACGAGATCCTGAAGCTTTTGAGCGTCATCGGAGCTGAGGTTCGGCATGTACTGCGTGATGATATTGTTGTTGCTCGTGTTGTTCCAAAATGCCTCAGGTTTAACTTGGCCGGGATCATCGCTTGTGAGAAGCGAACTGATGTAGCACGTCACGTCCCAGGGGCAGAAGAGATCGCGGCCGTACACGGAATAGCCGTCGTAGTGTTCTCTGGCTTTGTCATACAGCTGATATGAAGTGTTCCCTGTCAAGGATTTTTTAAATAATTTTAATTCATTGTTATTCAACATGTAACAGCCGTCTGGCAGAGACCCTGCTGCAAACACGGGCTTTTGGCAATCCACTCTGATATTCGCGTGTTGGTTAACGCAGGCCAATGGTTTCGCCGTGAGCCCCGCTGTCTTTTATCGCGGATCTTTGGTTTTTACGCCGCAGCCGCAAAGTTGTATCGCGGATGGCTCGACCGCTGCGGAAAGGCCTCTGCCTGGCGGCTGTTACATGTTCTCCCTTATACTCGTTTTAAACCTTTATCGCATCAAGACTGGCATACCCTTGCTTACAGCGCCGCAAGCGCTTCTCCCAGAGCCTGCGCCTCGGCGCGATCGGCGGCCTCCTGTTCCTCGGGCGTTTTGGTGTTGTCGGTCATCATGCCCCAGACGAAGCAGGCGAGCTCCCTTGCCACTGCGGTCACGGCGGTGTTGCGCGATTTGTTTTTTTCTATGAGATGGTAATAGCGCTTGCGCATACGGACGTTGCCTTTGTCGGCATAGGCCACGGTCTCGCTGTCGCAGTCCGCCTGGCGTTCCTTGAGCGCTTTGGATTTGTAGCCGGGCCGCCCTCTGCAGATCCCCTGCGCCGCCTCAATCAGCTGTTTTCGCAGATGGCTGTTGCCGGACTTGGTGATCCCGCCCTGCCGCTGCTTCTCGCCGCTGGAGCTTTCCGAAGCCGTAAGGCCGAGGAACGAGGCAAACCTGCCGGCGCTGTCAAAGCGCGTGAAATTCCCAATCTCGGTGAGCAGCGAAAGCGCCAGTTTGTTTTTGATCCCGACAAAGCACTTGAGCTTCTTTACGCTTTCCTCGTACTCCTTCTCCTCGCAGAGCTCATCGATGCGGGCGTCTTCGGCAGAGATCCGGGCGGCAAACTGATCGTAGGTGAGCAGATAATCATCCAGGGTTTCACGGTCCGTAGGCTCTTCAAAAGTCAGTTTGCGGAGCCAGTCCAGATGCGCGCCGGTCCAGTTGGTTTTTTCATAAATGAGACCGCGTTTTAGGCAGAACGCGAGGATGCGCTGCTTGATGGTCTTCTGGATCGATTTGTGATCGTCGCGCATCCTCACAAAATCCCTGACGCTCTCGTCATGCGGCGAAGGCGGCGTGACCAGGCTGCAGGTTCCGGTGGCCAGGCATCTGGCAATGGTCCTGGAGTCGCGCTTGTCGGTCTTGACCCGCTTCTGATCTTTGAGCATGGTGGTCGGGGCAAGGACAACGCAGCGCAGCCCGGCCTTGCCGAGATTGCGGCAGAGCGTGAACCCCAGGCATCCTGCCTCATAGCCGCAGACCACCTTGGCGTCCTCTCCGTAATCCTTTTTGTACTGCTCCGCAGCCTGTTTGCAGATCTTTACCGTCTCGCTTACGGAATTTCCGATCTGGACCGGCTTGCTGTAAACGAGCCCTCCCAGGACCCCGCCGCCATAGACAAAGCAGAGAGTGAAAGAATTCTTGTGTACATCCATGCCGCAGTAAATTACACTATTCATCGAAGTGTTCCTCCCAGTAAATGCGGTATTCCCGCAATTGTTTCCTTTTCAATCAATTATACGGATAACCCGCGTTCTTGTTTACTCGTGGGAACACTTCATATTGTCTTTTCAAGCCCGAAGCACGAGAGCATTTCCTTCACCTCATCAGGGGTGAATCCGAAGGCCGTGCACAGGATCCGGTTTTGGGTGAGCACCGAGTTGACCGTGTAGTTGTTAAGCCCGGTAAAAATGCCTTCCTTGGTGGCCCTCAGGCAACCGGTGAGTATGCCTTTTGAAACGTCAGGGTTGGTCTTGAGGAGCACGCTGAACAGCGGTTTGATGATCGCAATCATTTGATCATAAAAATGGTTCATAGCCGCGTACTGCAAAGGAACGTCGTATTCATCGATGAGCAGCACCGGTTTCAAACCGCAATGATGGTGCAACAGCTGGCACAGCATGGACAGCGATGACTGCAGCACACCGTCGCTTTCATCGTCACCCCTGCACAGCAGTTTCCGGTCAAGCAGATCATTTAAAAACTCTTTTTCGCCGTCGTTAAGCTTCGGGCTGTTTTTCAGCCATTCATACTGGTTTGAAAGCTTCCACACGGCCATAGCCAGCATCCGGCGCGAACTTTGGAACGTTGTCTGTCCGGCATCCTTCAGTGAAATGGACACCACCGGGTGGCGGCCCATGTTGGCCTCGCAGAATTCCTGATCTTCGCTTACCTTAAGGCCTTTAAAGAGTTCCCGCGGCTTTGAGGTGTCTCCGGGATTGTCATAATCCATCTCCAGAAAATACTTGAGGGTGCTCATCGTCAGCGTTTTGCCAAAGCGCCGGGGGCGGAGGATCAGCAGGCGGTCGTCAGCGTCAAAGATCGGCCTTAAGTACTGCGTCTTGTCGACGTAGTAGTAACCTTTCCGGATAAATTCGCTAAAATCCTCGGTTCCTGATTTGACCCTGAGCGCAGGCTTTTCCGCTGTCATGGCGTTAACCCTCTAAAATTCTTTTTTCTTTCAATGCTAATGATAGTTGATGCCGGCTGTTTTGGCAAAATTATGCCTGGTCTTCAACCTGGGAATTTGAGCTTTCCAAGCCGCCTTTGACGCCTGCACCCGATCACGGTCCATGGATGCTTTTTTGACGTTTTTGACTTGTCTGCTGACGCTCTTTTTTACCCTTTGAGCTTTTTTGTGCGCTTTCAGGGGCTTCAATTATCTGCCCGAGATCAGATTTTCGCTTTTTTGACGCCGTCAATAAATTGCCATCGCTTTTTTATCAGGCTAGAATCAGCCACATAAATACAAAACAGGTTTATGTGATGCACTTTTCCGGAAACCTCCTCATCCTCGAGAGCGATGCGCAGCTGCGCACCACACTTGAGACCATACTCTCATTCTTAGGCTACAGCTGTCAGAGCGGCGAGCTTGCCGACTGCCTCTCGTATTTCTCCTCCGACGATGAATCAGCCGATGTCTGCGTGTTAGGCGATCTCGGCTCTGAGGCCAAAGCCTCGGAGCTGTTGCGCGATCACGCCGACACGCCGTTTATCTTTGTGAGCGAGCCTGAGGATCAGGCGATCCTCAAGGCCTCAAACTACATGGGGCATTTAAGCGGCAAGCCTGATTACGACGAGATCGTCTCGCTGCTGCACTTCTGCCAGTCCTTTAACACCATGAAGACGCTAAGGCGCCGGCGCGAGGGCAGCGGCAATGACGAGCGCTACCTCTTAAAAGTGCTGCGCGGCCGCGGCCGCGCCATCACGGCAGTGCGCCGGCTTATTGAGCAGGTCGCGCCCACTGACGCCACCGTGCTGGTGTTAGGCGAGTCCGGCACGGGCAAGGAGGTCGTGGCCCGAGCCATCCATGAGATCTCAAAGCGCCGCGCCAAACCCTTTGTTCCGGTAAACTGCGGCGCCATCCCGGGCGAGCTGCTCGAATCCGAGCTCTTTGGCCATGAAAAAGGCGCGTTCACCGGAGCGTTTACGGCCCATGAAGGCCGCTTTGAGCTTGCCGAAGGCGGCACGCTGTTTTTAGATGAGATAGGCGACATGCCGCTTGCCATGCAGGTAAAGCTTTTGCGCGTGCTCCAGGAGCGCCAGTTCTCGCGCGTGGGCTCTAATAAACTCATAAAAGCCGACGTGCGCGTGATCGCCGCAACGCACCAGAACCTTGAGAAGATGGTTGAGGACGGCACGTTCCGCCAGGATCTCTACTACCGCTTAAACGTCTTTCCCATAAACACGCCGCCTTTGCGCGAGCGCGCTGACGACATCCCGCTGCTCTTGCAGTCTTTGGTGCAGAAATTCGGCGCGCAGGAGCACTGCACGCTTAAATTCACCCAAAGCGCCGTCGAGACGCTCATGCAGGATCCGTGGAAGGGCAACGTTCGCGAGCTGTCAAACCTCGTCGAGCGCCTGCTCATCCTCCACCCAGATGAGATCGTCGACAGACAGGATCTGCCGCCCTCCTACCGCGGCGAGAGCCTGGAGAGCAACCCTGCCGACGAGCGCGAGGCGCTGCTTGACGCCTTCTCCTGCGATGACGATCCGGATCTTTCAGATGTCATCGCCAAGGAGGCGGCCAAACATCCCGCCCCGGCCATAGCCGGCGAGGCCGACATGGCAGGCGCCTTCGCCCCGCAGCTTGATCCCAACGGCGTAAGCTTAAAGGACATGGTTGCCGATATGGAAAAGAGCATGATCAGGCAGGCGCTTGAACAAAGCGGCGGCGTGGTCGCCAAGGCCTCGGAAATCTTAGGCTTAAGGCGCACCACCTTGGTTGAGAAGATGAAGAAATACGGCATCAGCGCCCAGGAATGAGGAACAGGAAATGACGGATTACGCACACCAGCGCATCGCTGAATATTTAAAAGGCAAAACGATCCTCGTCACCGGCGGCACCGGCTCTTTTGGCAACTGTTTTGTCAAAACGGTGCTGGAGCATTACGAGCCCCGCAAGATCATCGTGTACTCGCGCGACGAGCTTAAGCAGTACGAGATGCAGATGCGCCTGGCCTCTTATAAATCGAAGCTGCGCTTTTTCATCGGCGACGTGCGCGATCGCGATCGCCTGAGCCTGGCGCTGCGCGATGTCGACATCGTGATCCATGCCGCCGCCATTAAGCAGGTGCCGGCTGCCGAATACAACCCCATGGAGTGCATCAAGACGAACGTCATGGGCGCTGAGAACGTCATCGAGTGCGCGCTGGAAAACGGCATCGACAAGGTCATCGCCCTCTCAACTGACAAAGCGGCAAACCCCATAAACCTCTACGGGGCCACGAAGCTGTGCTCTGACAAGCTGTTCACGGCCGCCAACAACCTCTCGGGCAACCGCCGTACCCGCTTTGCGGTCGTGCGCTACGGCAATGTCTCAGGCTCCCGCGGCAGCGTCGTGCCGCTGTTTAAAAAGCTCAAGGCCGAGCACGCCAAATTCATCCCGATCACCGACACCCGCATGACGCGCTTTTGGATCACGCTGCCCCAGGGCGTGGACTTCGTGCTCCACGGGCTGGTGCGCATGCACGGCGGCGAAACTTTTGTCCCGAAGATCCCTTCGATCCGCATCACCGATCTGGCGCGCATCATCGCCCCGGAGATCCCCATAAAGGAGATCGGCATCCGCCCGGGCGAAAAGATCCACGAGGTCATGTGCCCGCGCGATGACTGCGCGCACATCATCGCCTTCGACCGCTTCTTTATCATCCGCCCGGCGCTTGCGTACTTCCCGGTGCCTGAGCACGATTACCTCGAAACCGGCCTGGGAGAGAAAGGCCAGGCCGTGCCCGCTGACTTTGAGTACAACTCCCGCGACAACCCGGTGTTTATGTCAGACGAGCAGCTGCGCGAGGTCTGTGAGCTCTCATGATCCCCTATTCAACCCAAAGCATCGACGCCACGGACTATGACGCGGTGCTTGAAACTTTAAGCTCGCCTTTTTTAACCTGCGGCCCGAAAGTCTCCGAGTTTGAAGACGCCGTGTGCGCTTTCACGAGCGCCGCGTACGCCGTGGCCGTAAACTCCTGCACAAGCGCCCTGCACCTGGCCATGCGCGCGCTCGGCGTCAGTGCAGGCGACATCGTCTATGTAAGCGCCGTGAGCTTTGCCGCCAGTGCCAACTGCGCGCGCATGTGCGGGGCGGACGTCGAGTTTGTCGACGTCGATCCTCACTCAGGGCTTATGGACATGGACAGCCTCGAGCAGATGCTCTCTGAGGCCTCAGACTCCGGGCGGCTTCCCAAAGCGGTCGTGGCGGTCGATCTATCAGGGCGCTGCGTCGATTTAAAGCGCTTAAAAGAGCTGAGCCTGCGCTTTGGCTTTAAGGTGGTTGAGGACGCGGCCCACTCGCTGGGCGCTACTTTTGACGGCTCGCTGACGGGCTCTGGCAAGTACGCAGATATCACCGTGTTCAGCTTCCACCCCGTCAAGATCATCACGACGGCAGAAGGCGGCATGGCGCTGACAAACGACGACGAGCTGGCGCTCAGGCTGCGCGAGCTCTCCTCGCACGGGATCACCCATGACCGCGAGCGCATGACAAATAAGAACATGCCTGCGTATTACTACGAGATGCTAGATCTGGGGTACAACTACCGCATGCCGGATCTGCTCGCCGCCCTGGGAATTTCCCAGATGCGCCGTGTAAACGTCTTTTTGCAGGCGCGCCGCCAGAAAGCCAAGATGTACGAAGAGCTCTTAAAAGACGCGACGGGCATAGAACTGCCCGAGCCTGACCGTGAGGGCTTTGAGTCCTCCTGGCACCTCTATCAGGTATGGGTAAAAAACGGCAAACGCGATGCGGTGTATCAGGCAATGCGCGAGAAAAAGATCGGCGTGCAGGTCCACTACCTGCCGATCTACCGCCACCCTTACTACCAAAAGCTCAAAAACTACCCCCCGCTGCCAGGCGCCGAGCGCTTTTTTGCGGGCACGCTGTCGATCCCGCTCTTCCCGACGCTCTCGCATCTAAACCAGCAGCTGGCCGCCGCCACGCTCATGAGTCTTACTGACGAGTAAAGGAGCTTTTGTGAAACGCTTTGCCGTGATCCCCGCGCGCGGGGGCTCCAAGCGCATCCCGCGCAAAAACGTCCGCGACTTTATGGGAAAGCCGCTGCTCTCCTATTCAATTGCCGCGGCCCAGGAGAGCGGCCTGTTTGACCGCGTCGTAGTCTCAACTGACGATGAGGAGATCGCCGCGGTTGCAAGGGACTGCGGCGCCGAAACTCCGTTTTTGCGCGCCAAAGAGCTCGCAGACGATCACACCGGGACCTTTGCCGTCACCAAAGACGCGTTTTTGCGGCTTAAAGAGTCGGGCTTTGACGCCGATGTCACCTGCTGCGTCTACGCCACCGCCCCGCTGCTTACGGGAGAATATTTAAAAAAGGCCTATGCGGTGTTTGAGGAGGAGCGCGCGGACTACCTCTACGCCTGCTGCGAGTTCCCTTTCCCCATCCAGCGCGCCCAGTACCTTGATGAGCACCACGCTCCGACGCCGGTAATGCCGCAGTATATGAGCTCCCGCTCCCAGGATCTGCCCAAAACCTACCAGGACGCCGGGCTGTTTTATTTCTACTCGCGCGCCGAGTTTGAGCCGCAGGAAGGGCGCACGCTCATAAACCGCGGCTTTGAGATGCCGCGCCACCGTGTCATCGACATCGACACCCCCGAGGACTGGGACTACGCCCAGGCCATGTGCCGCGCCGTGCGGGAACTGGGCCTTGACTGACATCCTCTGCGTGATCTTAAAGGCCGACAGCCGGATCGGCACGGGCCACCTAATGCGCGTCAAGGGGCTGCTGGCCCCGCTCAAAGAGGCCGGGTTCTCCCCGGTGCTCGTCACGGACTCGCTTTCAAAGGAGCTCGAGCCTTTGGCTGCCGATTACACCTCCGTGGTCCGCGCCGCCCCCTCGGATGAAGCTTTGGCCAAAGCCGCCTGCGCTTTGTCGCCAAAACTGACCCTCATCGATCACTATTTCTTTGCCCAAGAGCTTGAGGCGCTGATCAAAAAAGGCTGCGGCTGCAAGGTGGCGGTGATCGAGGATCTCCACCGCCGCCATGAGTGCGATCTCTTAACTGACAGCGGGATCTTTACCGAGCCTGAGTCTTACGACAGCCTCGTGCCCGCGCGCTGCCTAAAGCTCGTGGGCCCTCAATACTCGCTCATCCGCGAGGAATTCGTGCTCGCCCGGCGCAATACCTGGCATAAAAGGCGGCGCGTGCTCATAAACTACGGCGGGGCCGATCCGGCGCACGCCTGCTTAAAAGCGCTGCGTGCGGTGATCGCCGGGCGGCTTTTTGAGGATTACGATTTCACGCTGCTTACCGGGATCTCCAATCCCGATCATGAGGAGCTCTTAAAGCTTGCCGCGCCCTATCCGCAAATCGAGGTGCTGCGGCACACCGCGGAGGTGGCAAAGCTCTTCTCGCGCTGCGATTACGCGCTCGGAGCCTGCGGGGGGATGTTCAAAGAGCGCCTGTGCTCAGGGCTCGTGTCCGCCTGCACCGAGATCGCCTCCAATCAGGCAGGCGGCATCGAGGCCTTAAAAAAGCTCGGCTGCGGCACCGGGATCGCGCTTGAAGATTTGGATAAACCCGCGGCGGTGCGCCTGGCCCTTGACGATCTCAGGGCACATGAGGACGAGTACCGGGAAAACGGGATCCGCGCCTTTGACGGGCGCGGGATCGGGCGGGTGGCCGCCGGGATTTTAAGCCTGCTTTAAAGCTCCTCGTCGCCGTCCAGGTGCAGCGGCAGCTGCCAGATGATCTCCTCTTTGCCGTGAGCCTTCAGGTACTCGTTGCACTGCTTAAAATGCCCGCAGCCGAAGAAGCCGCGGCTAGCCGAGAGCGGGCTGGGATGCGGGGCCGTGAGCACGAGGTGGCGCGAGCGGTCAACGCCCTGCCCCTTTTGCGCCGCCGAACTGCCCCAAAGCAAAAACACCACATGAGAGCAATACTGCGAAATCCTCGCGATCACGGCATCCGTGAACTCCTCCCAGCCCTGGCCGCGGTGGGAGTTGGCCTGCCCCCGGGTTACCGTAAGCGTGGCGTTTAACAGCAGCACGCCCTCTCGCGCCCAGGGGATGAGGCAGCCGTGCTCAGGGATCTTAAACTCCGGGTATTCACGCGCGAGTTCCTTGTAGATATTGCGCAGCGACGGCGGCACCTTGACCCCGGGCGGCACGGAGAACGACAGCCCCATGGCCTGCTCCGGCTCATGGTAGGGATCCTGCCCGATGATGACCGCGGAGAGTTTCTCCAATGGCGTGTACGCAAAAGAGCTGAAGATCCTGTTCTCAGGCGGGTACACGGCCACGCCCTGCGCCCTTAACGCATGCTGGTAGTTCCACGCGTGAGTGAATGCCTCGCTCTGTTTGAGCGGCCCGATGATGTCATGCCAGCTTTGCACCTTAAATCTCCGGTTTTGGGTTTGGCCTGTAAGTATAGCGGACAAAAAACGGCAGGCGGGGTTTATGCCCGCCTGCCGCATTCTCCATTAACGGATTGTCAGATCACTTTTACTCAGGCTTTGAGCGAGGCCACCATCTTGCAGATCTTCTGGCAGGTCTCAACGACACCGTCCCAGTTCTTGGCCTTGACGCAGTCAGAGGGCGGGACGAAACTGCCGCCTGCGGCCGCCACGTTCTTGAGGCTTAAGAAGTCCAGCAGGTTGTCGAGGTTCACCCCGCCGGTGGGGACAAACTTCAGCATGGCGTAAGGGCCTGCCAGGGCCTTTAAGGTCTTGACCCCGCCGTAGGCGCCGGCCGGGAAGAATTTCACGAGCTTCAGCCCGAAATCCAGAGCCTGCTCGAGATCGGCCGGGGTGACCGTGCCCGGGCACACCGGCATGTCGTGCTTTAAGCACCAGTCAACGACCTTAGGGTTAAAGCCCGGGGTGATCACGAACTTGCCGCCGCGCTCTTTCGTCTCGATGGCGTGATCGATGTCGTGGACGGTGCCGGCGCCGACTATAAGATCCGGAACCTCTTTGGCCATGCGTTCCATGGCTTCGCCGCCTGCGGCGGTGCGGAACGTCACCTCGGCAACCGGGATGCCACCTTTGACCAAAGCCTTGCCCAGCGGCACGGCGTCATTGGGATCATCCAGGGTTACGAGCGGGACAATGCGGTATTTGGCGATGGCATCAAAAACGTTTGACATGTGCTGCCTCCTCAAAGCTGAACGCGTTTGTGGGTCTTCATGAACTGCTCAAGCTGCGCCGGGGTCGGCAGGCCTTCGTTGTCGCCGACGAACGTGCACTGGATGGCGCCGATGGCGTTGCCGCGCTCGACGCACTTCTCAATGGGCAGTTTCTCCATCAATCCGGTGAGCACGCCGGCGGCAAAGCCGTCGCCTGCGCCCACGGTGTCGACAACTTTATCGATGACAAAGCCCGGAACCATGGTCTCTTTGCCCTCGTGGAGGATGAGCGCGCCGGTGGGGCCGCATTTCGTGACAACGCTCCTGGCGCCGAGCTTGTGGTAGAAGGCGTTGATCTCATGCGCATCCTCGGTGCCGCAGAGGATCTTGCCCTCGCCCTCGCCCGGGAGCACGAGATCGGCCTGGGAGGCCAGATCATTGATGTAGCTCACCATGACTTCCTGCGACGGCCACAGCTGCGGGCGCAGGTTCGGGTCAAACGACACGAAGATGCCGGCCTCGCGGGCTTTTTTGAGCATGAGCTTCACGGCCGCGCGGGTGGAATCGGACAGCGCCGGAAGGATGCCGGTTAAGTGCATGAAGGCAAAGCGGGAGAAATCGACTTTCTCGACGTCCTCGACGCTTAAGGTGGAGGCGGCGGAGCCTGCCCTGAAGTAGAAGATCTCAGGATCGCCCTTGGAGACCTTGCTCTTTAACATGAAGCCGGTGCGGCGCTCTTTGCTGTAGAACACCAGGGAGTTGTCGATGCCGTTTTCCTTGAGCTCGCGGGAGATAAGCTTGCCGAAAGGATCATCGCCTAATTTCGTGAGGTAGGAAGACGGATGGCCTAAGCGGGCGATGCCGGTCGCGACGTTGAACTCAGCGCCGGCCACAGCCAGTGAATAACCCTTGACGCTGTCAAGAGAACCTTCGCTCTGGGCGATAAACAGACCCATGGGCTCGCCGGCGAGCAGCAGACCTTTTGCCATAGTGATAAAACTCCAAACACAGAAAGAAAAAAACGCGGGCTTGCGCCCTTTTATATAGTTGCGTTAAATCATAAGGCAACGGCGGCGGGGATCGTGACGGAGCGATCACAAAGCTGAAAAGTGATCAGATCATTTTTGGGCTTCACGAAAATATTTTCTCAGATTTTGCATAAAGTCCGTTTTTCAGGGCTTGCATGCCACGTTCTGACATACAATATAAAAAAACAAAAAACAGCGCCTGCCCCTTGGCAGGATGCAAGCCTTTTAAGGAGCCGGACATGAACGAGTTTTACCTCTCCACGGAGTTTGCGGTCGAAAACACCAAAGAGCCCATCAACAAACAGATTTACCGCTTTTTGAAGAAAGCGATCATCGAGTGCCGCCTGCTGCCGGGTGATCCGCTCTCTGAAAACGAGGTCTCCTCAAAGTTCAAGTCCAAGGTGTCCCGCCAGCCGGTGCGCGAGGCGCTCATCAAACTCGCCGAAGACGATTTTGTGGAGATCCAGCCCAAGAAGACCACGCGCGTGGCCCGCATCTCCAGGCAGGACATCATGCAGGGCGCCGACATCCGCATGGCCATAGAAGGCTACGCCATCGCCAAGGCCATCGCGAACATGAACGCCAAAACCATCTCAGACCTCGAGCACAACCTCGAGCGTCAGAAGGCCGCAGCCGAGCAGTACGATCTGCACGAGCACTTCCGCCTCGACGAGGAATTCCACCGCACGCTGCTCTATACCGCAGGCTTAGACCGCGCCTGGACCATAGTCGAGCAGATCAAAGGCACGACCGATCGCGTGCGTTTCCTCTCCCTTGAGTACGAGCTCACCCCGATCATCAGCACCTCGGAGGCGCACGAGCGCATCTTAAACGCCATCAAAAAGAAGGACACCCGGGCTGCAAAACAGGCGGTGCTCGATCACGTGCTCGCCACGCGCGATCAGATGGAGGCGGTGATCGCCAAGTGCAAGAAAGAGTGGTTCCGCGACTAACGCGCCGCACTTAGGCAAACCTTAGGGACAAGCCCTTTTTAAAAAAATTTACCTTGAATTTCAAATCACGCGACCCCACGTTATAATCAGGCAAAAGCGGATTTGTTTTAAGGCGCCTAGGCTGCGCCGTATTTTAGGAGAATGAGAGGAATGAACCTTTCGAACACGCGTTCAACCAATCCTGCCATCGGCGTCATGGAACGCGCCGCCGGCACTTTCAACTTTGGCGGCGAGGGCGCTGACGCCAACGCCGCGACCGTCAGCGGCACCACCACCAAATCGCTGCTGCTCATCGCGCTGACGCTCGTCGTCGGCTGGTTCTCCATGAACTACGCCATAGGCTATTACATGCAAAGCGGCGGGGCCATGCCGTCAGGGCTGATCTTCGGCAGCATGCTGGTGGGTGTGATCGTGGCCTTCGTCACCATCTTCAAGCCGCAGTACGCCCCGATCACGGCGCCTCTCTACGCCGTCTGCGAGGGCGCCTGCCTCGGCGCGTTTTCAGGCTACTGCGAATTCCTGTATCAGGGCGTGGTGTCCACCGCCGTCATGGCCACGTTTGTCGTGGTGATGGTGATGCTGGCGCTGTGGAAATTCCACATCATCGTCCCGACCCAGCGCTTCCGCGCCATCGTGACCGGCGCCACCGTGGCCGTGTGCCTGCTCTATCTTTTAAACTTCGTGTTCTCGCTTTTTGGCGCGACGCTGCTTCCGACAAGCGGCTCGGTGTCGATCGGCATCTCGCTGGTCATCTGCCTCATCGCCGCCTTAAACCTGGTCCTCGATTTTGATCAGATCCAGGTGTGCGTCGACCGCGGCCTGCCCAAATATTTTGAGTTCTACAACGCGTTCTCGCTGCTCGTGACCATCCTGTGGCTCTACATCGAAATCCTCAACCTGCTCATGAAAGCCCGCGACAACTGAGCCTAAACGCGTAAAGAGTTTCAAAAGGATCGCGTCTTGCGCGATCCTTTTTTCGTGCAAAAAGCGTCCGTGCCGCCTTCCTTTCTGCCCTTAAGATCCCCGATGCTAGAATAAAAGCCATGAGAGATCTGAATACCTGCCGTGAGGCCATCGACGAGATTGATGGCAAAATCATCGCCCTGCTCAGCGAGCGCCGCAGCGTCGCCGAGGATATCGCCTTAAACAAGCTCAAAGAAGGCAAATCCGTAAGCGATCCGCAGCGCGAGATGCAAAAGCTCGCCGCCGTCATGGACAAGGCGCGCCAGGCCGGCCTGCCCGGATCGTTCGCCGCGGCCGTCTTCCGCACGGTCATGGCCCACACCGTGTCCTGCGAGCAGCGCTTTATCGTCGAAAAGCTGCGCGGCAAAGACGGCGGGCTGCGCCGCGGCACCTCGGTTGCCTACCTCGGGGGCAAAGGCTCGTACTCCCACCTGGCGGCCATGCGCTGGTGCGATTTCTGCACAGGCGAGATCGCCGAGCGCGGCTGCGCGAGCTTTGATGAGATCGACGCCGCCGTCACCTCCGGCAAGACCGAGTACGGGGTGCTTCCCGTGGAGAATTCGAGCTCGGGCAGCATCAACCAGGTGCTCGATGTGCTCCAGGGCTCCAAGGCCGTGCTTGTGGGGGAGATCTTCAGGCCCATAGACCACTCGGTGCTCGCCGTAAAACCGGTGGCGTTAAGCGAGATCACCGACATCTACTCCCACCCCCAGCCCGTGGAGCAGTGCTCGCGCTATTTAAAAGATTTCATGCCGGGGGTGAGAGTCCACTACACCAAGGCGACCTCTGAGGCCATGGAGCAGGTGCAAAAGCTCGGCGATCCGCACTGCGCGGCCATCGCCAGCCACCACTCCGGGCAGTACTTCGGCCTGGTGCCCGTCATGGACAACATCTCAAACAACATCCACAACTACACCCGCTTTGTGGTGATCTCCATGACGCCGGTGACGATCCCCGAGACTGTCCCCGCCAAGACCTCGCTGAGCTTTACCGTCGCCAAGTACACCCCGGGATCGCTTATCAGCGTGCTCGAGGAGTTCTCCTCGCGCAAGCTCAACCTCGACAAACTCACCTCGAGGCCGCGCCTGGCCTCAGGCCATGACACCTGGGAGGAGATCTTCTTTGCCGACGTGCAGGCAAACCTCAGCTCAAACGCCATGCAGGAGGCCTTAAGCAAGGTCAGGGAGCACACGTCGTCGCTTAAGATCCTAGGCTGCTACGAGGCGGACGAACGTCACGGCTGAAGCGCACTGACGCAAAAGCCCGGGGAACTTCACGTTACCCGGGCTTTTTAATTCCTGAAGTTTACGGCTTACTCGCCCTGAGGTCCGAAACGGTTGGCGCCTTCAGTGCCCTTCATGCAACAGAAAACAAAGATGATGATAAAACCGACAAGCGGGATGAACTCTAACAGCACCCACCAGCCAGACTTGTCCAAATCATGCATGCGGCGCACCAGCAGCGAAATATTCGGCAAGGTGATCAAACCAAAGGAAAGCAGCATGACGATCAAGCTCAAAATGCCGGGGCAAAACATCTGGATCAAGGTGAACACCATACCCCCTGACTTTAGCCTGAATAGCGTTAAAAAAAGCGCCAAACCCGTTGATGCAGCACGGTTTGGCGCTCTTTAAGTTTTTTTAGGTTGTAATCACCCGGCTTTGAGCAGACTGCAGACAAACTCCCCCAGCAGATCCTGATCCGAGTCAAAACGGCGGTGAAAGGCATGCCCAAGCGCCGCCTTGTCGCAG
>DKSD01000019.1 GCA_002473165.1 Succinatimonas sp. UBA7265 | reverse complement strand
CTATGTAGTCTACTTTTGGGTTTGAAGGCGAGCGCCCCCTGTTCGGCGCGCGCGATCTCATCCTCGATCACGTGCTGATCCTCCCAGGCGAGTCCGCGCTCAAGGAAACCTCAAACATCACGGCCGTAAACTGCGAATTCAACGGCAAGTACCCTTTCTGGCACACTCACGGCTTTACCGCGCGCGACTGCCTGTTCCGCGAAGGCGCGCGCGCCGCGCTGTGGTATTCGGATCACCTCAAAATGGAAGACACGCTGATCCTCGCCCCGAAGATGTTCCGCGAAATGCAGGAGCTTCAGCTTAAGAACGTGCGTCTGCCGCATGCGGCAGAAACGCTGTGGGGCTGCCACGGGATAAGCCTTGAGGATGTGAGCGCCGACGAGGGCGATTACATCCTCATGGGATCGACTGACATCAGCGCCGTGCGCTTTAACTTAAACGGCAATTACTCCTTCCAGAAAGCGCGCAACGTGACGATCGCCGGCAGCGTGCTCAATTCAAAGGACGCTTTTTGGGAGTCGGAGAACGTCACGGTGCGCGACAGCGTGCTAAACGGCGAGTACTTAGGCTGGCACTCCAAAAACCTCACGCTCATAAACTGCCGCATCAGCGGCACACAGCCTTTGTGCTATGCGGAAAACCTGACACTGAAGAACTGCACCATGGCGGAGGATGCCGATCTGGCGTTTGAGTACAGTTCCGTCGAGGCCGAGGTCCAAAGCAGGATCACCTCGATCAAGAACCCGCTCACCGGGCACATCCGCTGCGAGCAGTGCGACAACATCATCATCGATGCCAACCTCAAAGCCCCGGGCGACTGTATCATCGACACGTTCTCTAATCCGCAAAAATCAGGAGCGGCCCTTGCTTGAATTTGATTTTGATACGGTGATCCCTCGCCGCGGCAGCGGCGCGGCCAAATGGGACGAGTGCCCGGAGGGCGTGATCCCTTTGTGGATAGCCGACATGGATTTTAAAGCGGCCCCCTGCGTGCAGAAGGCCGTGGCCGCGCGCGCCGCGCACGGGATCTTTGGCTACGAGAAGATCGGAAAGCGCTGGTATGAGGCCATTGGCGCCTGGCAGTCAATCCGCAACGGTGTAATCGTAAAACCGTCGGAGACAGAACCCGTGCCCGGGATTGTCCCGGCGGTGTCCGCGGTGCTGCAGGCGCTGACACTGCCTGGCGATCAGATCGTGGTTCAGACCCCCTGCTACAACCTCTTTTACAGCTGCATCCGCAACTCAGGCTGCGAGTTTGCGGAAAACCCGCTGATCTTTAAAGACGGGCGCTATGAGATCGACTTTGACGATCTGGAGCGCAAGCTCGCCGCCCCGCGCGCCCGGGCGCTGCTGCTGTGCAATCCCCACAATCCCACCGGCAGACTGTGGACGCGCGGGGAAATCACTCGCATCGCAGAGCTTGCCCGCAAACACGGCGTCATCGTGCTCTCAGATGAGATCCACTCGGATGTGCGCCCTGAGGGATCGGCTTTTACAAGCTTTGCCGCCCTGCCGCCGGAGTTCTCGCAGCATGCCGTGGTGTTCAACGCCCCTTCCAAAGCTTTCAACCTCGCCGGGCTTCAGGATGCGTACATCATCATCCGCGATCCCGCGCTCTTTGAGCGCATCGACCGCCAGGTCAACATCAATGAGATCTGCGATCTGAACCCTTTTGGCGTGCGCGCGCTCATCGCCGCCTATGAAGAAGGCCGGCCCTGGCTTGCAGCGCTTAACGCTTATCTGCGCGAAAACCTTGCGCAGGCGGGGAAATTCTTTAACAGCGAGCTCCCCGGGATTAAATTTGCGCTCCCTGAGGCTACCTATCTGATGTGGCTTGATTTCAGGGCTTTTGGGAAGAGCTCTGACGAGCTGTGGGAACTTTTCGTGAAAAACGGGGTGATGCTGAGCAAAGGCACGATCTACGGGGCAAAGAGCGACGGTTTTATGCGCTTAAACGCCGCCTGCCCGCGCCCGCTGCTCATGCAGGGGCTTGAGCGCATCGCCAAAGCCCTCCGCTGAGCCCTCAGGCCGCAGCCTTCTGGCGATCAGTTCTCAGGGGCTGCGCGAGATCCTCTGCAAGGGGCTTGTCAGTTCCCGCCAGGCGGCGGCTCTCCTCAGTCTCCGAGATCACGCCGAAGCCGTCGCCGCGCTCGCGCGGATGCTCATGCGCGGGTTTGCGCTCATCCTGCAGCAGATCGAACTTCTCCTGCATAAGCGGGCTTAAAGAGCCGTAAACCTCAGGGGCCAGCGCCCGCTCCTGCTCGGTCAGGGGCTCCGGGCTTAAGCATTCGCACAGCCGCACTGCGCTCTGCCCTCCCTGGTGCAGCGCCTCCGAGAGTTCAGGGGCGCGCGCAAAGTCGGCGCTTTGGGCGTAATGCTTTAATTCAGGCCCGAGTCCGAGGCGGCGGCGCAGATCTTCGTTGCGCGGTGCCTGGGCGCGCGGATCGGCAAACTGCGCGGCGTCTGTGACATCCGGCGAAAGCAGCGAGAGCAGCAGCGCAAACTCCGCGCGATCGCCGGAGGCGACAGCAGCGCAAAGCCTGCCGTCAAGCTGCAGCTCATCTACGAGCATCACATCGCGGATCCGCGCTTCAAGCACCTGAATCTCCTAAAATCTGTTCCCTAGTATTTAATCTAACGGCGCATGCGTCGATTCCTTTAAGCACCTGGTCAGGCACCACAAAACAAGATGGAGTAAAAGGTGCGCGCCTGCCTGGAAGTGCTGCTGTAAAACACCATTCAGGTGATTCAAAGTTAAAATTTACAGCCAATTCAGAGCATAAAAACGCCTGCGGCAACCGCATTCCCGCCGATGTTAAAATCAAAGGCGGAGAGAATATGAGCACCAGCGCAACCATCATCATTGAGGAAGACGAACGCCTGCCTATCGTGCTTTACTGCACGCTGGGCGGGGAGATCGCGAGTTTTTCCGAAAAATACGGCCGCGCAGCAGGCACCGGCTGTGAACTCCTCTCAATGGTAAACCGCTATACCCAAAAGAAAGCCGGGGCTTCGGCCGAAACCGCCGCCAACGAGTTTTTGCTGCTCTCCGAAGGATCATGCCGCATCACCGACTGCATCCACGATGACATCGAGTACCTCTACACCCTCAAGATCAAAAACGATCCGCAGACCGGGCTTAGGCTGTTCTCTCTTTTGGCCTACGAAGTGGCGCTGTGGAATTTCGCGCGCGATCGCTCAAACCCGGTGTGGAAGATCCAGACCTGGCTTGCAGACAAAGTCCCCAGCGCTTATTTCACCCACAAATACTTCATCAGGCAGATAGCCTCACAGGTAAAAAAAGCCTCGGCCCCCTCGGGCAGCTGACAGGGCGCTGATCCTGAAAATCAAAAAAAAAGGGAGGCTCGCTGAGGGCCTCCCGTTTTTTACGCCTGATGATCAGGCGAGGATCTGGCGGAGCATGCAGCGCAAAGGCTCGGCGGCGCCCCACAGCAGCTGATCGCCCACCGTAAAGGCGGAGATGTACTCTTTGCCAAAATTCAGGGTGCGGATGCGGCCAATTGGCACATTAAGCGAGCCTGAGACTTTGGCCGGGGTGAGCTCTTTTAACGTGACTTCCTTGTGGTTGGGGATCACGCGCACCCAGGAGTTGTCAGACTTGATGGCCGCTTCGATGTCGGCGATCGCCATCTCTTTGCGCAGCTTGATGCACAGCGCCTGGCTGTGGCAGCGCAGCGAACTGATGCGCACGCAGTTGCCGTCTATGGGCAGCGTGTCCGGCGCGTAGTCTAAGATCTTGTTGGCCTCGGCCTGGCCTTTCCACTCTTCGCGGCTCTGGCCGTTGGGCAGTTCCTTGTCGATCCAAGGAAGCACGGAGCCTGCAAGCGGCGCGCCGAAATTCTCCGCTGGGAACTGCGCTGAGTTCATCTCCGAGCGCACCTTGCGCTCGATATCCAAAACCGAGCTTTTGGCATCGGCAAGCTCTGAGGCGACACAGTTGTAGAGCGCCCCCATCTGGCAGAGCAGCTCGCGCATGTTCTTGGCGCCGGCGCCTGAAGCGGCCTGGTAGGTCTGGGTGGAGATCCATTCGACATTGCCGGTCTTGATGAGGCCTGCGAGCGCGATGAGCAGCAGGCTCACGGTGCAGTTGCCGCCGATGAACGATTTGAACCCGTCGTTTAAGGCCTTGTCGAGCACGTCATGGTTTACCGGATCGAGGATGATCTTCGTGTCATCCTGCATGCGCAGCGTCGAGGCCGCATCGATCCAGTAACCTTTCCAGCCGCGCTGGCGCAGCGGCGCGTAGATCTTCGTGCTGTAGTCTCCGCCCTGCGTGGTGATGATGATGTCCATCTGACTTAAAGCGTCGAGATCATAAGCATCCCTCAGCACGCCGGTGTCGCGGCCGTCTACTGACGGAGCACTCTCACCTGCCTGAGAGGTCGAAAAGAACACCGGCTCGATGAGCGCGTAGTCGTTCTCCTGGCGCATGCGCTCCATGAGCACCGAGCCGACCATGCCGCGCCAGCCCACAATTCCCAGTTTCTGCATTGCATTCCTCGTGCGAAAGCGGACGCAAAAGCCGCATTCAAGCGGCCGTGTCCTAAAATAAAATTCTGCGCCGAAAGGGGGATCAGCGCCCCTGCCCTGATACAGGACAGGACTTCACCTCATAGGTGCCAAGCACCCGCCCGTCGGCTGATTTCAATGATACCCTAAGCGTTTTGCCGCCGTTCACGGTCTTCTCAAAGAGCGGATTGGTGCACAGTCCCTGTGCATTGCGGCCCCACTGCTCAAGCCGCGCTTTGATCTCCTTCGGTCCCATGCCCTCAAAGGCGTCCGCGCTTTTTTGCACGGTCAGGCTTAACCTCCCTTGTCCCTCTGAGACCTCGGTGAGCTTCGTGTAGCGGTCTATAACCATGGGCACACGCGAGCGCAGATCGGAGAGCGACATCTCGCTCTCGGAGGGCCCAAAGAAAAACCTCCACGCAAGGAACAGGGCAAAGAGCAGCGCGCAGCCGCACCAGAGTTTAAGATTGGCCCGCCCCCGGGACTTTAAAACCTCCTGCTGTGCGCGCATGTTCTCAATCCTCCTTTGGGCGCTCTTAAAAAAACGCGCCCCGCTGCCGTCGCCGTCCTCTCCTGCTACGATGCGCGTTTTATAGCCGTTAAAACGCGCGCTGCGCGCCTTAACCTGCGCAAACAGCCGCTGCCGCGCGCTTTGGCCCCGCGTGCCGTACAGCGCGTCCAGGCGCTCGAGCGCCGCGGCGGCGCGCGAGGGCCCGGCGCAAAGCGTCAGGGGTTCAGGGGCTTTTTGCCCTTCGCCCTTTTGCCCCTCTGCCTCCGCGCTCTGGCTCTCACCCATAAACCGCCTTTTGTGATCAGTAACTTAGCCTGCCTGAGCGCCTGGGGATCCTCCCATGGCCTTCAGGCTTGTGTGTTATGATAACGGATTTGGCAGTTACTGTATTTTTAAACGATTTTTCCCGCATCCCATGACAGATCTGATCGGCAAAGACGCACCGCTTGAAGAGAGCCTCGAGCGCTTTCGCAGCGGCCTTAAAAAACTCAACCTCGAGACGGAGGAGAGCCTGTGGCTCAACCCGCTGCCCAACATCTGGTCCGTGCACCTCTCGTTTGCACGCTGCCCGCAGATCTACTCAAACGGCAAGGGATCGTCAAAGCTCGCGGCTTTGTGCTCGGCCTACGGCGAGCTTTATGAAAGGCTGTCCACGCACATGTCTTTCTCTGACTGCTTTCTGGGATTGCAGGCCTCCGAAGCCCCTTACGTGCATTTTAAAGACGAACGCTGGACTCCCATACCCGATGACGCGCTCTCAGACGAGGAAGGCAACCCCTTAAAACATCCGCTGCCCCAGGAAGTGCTCAACGCCTCGCTGCGCTCCTTTTACGCAAAAGATCTCGATCTCGGGCTTGAGGATCTTGTCGATCTGCAATCCTCATCTTTTGCCCGCGGCGTGTGTTCGCTGCCTTTTACAAACGCCCGCAACGGCGAGGTGGTGTATTTCCCGGTAAACCTGCTGGACTGCCTGTACGGCTCAAACGGCATGAGCGCGGGCAACAGCGATTACGAAGCCCTGGTGCAGGCGCTCTCTGAGATCATCGAGCGCTATGTCAAAAGCGAGATCATCAAAAAAGGCCTGAGCCTGCCGGAGATCCCCGCGGAGGTGATCTCGCGCTGCCCGCGCAGCGCCGAGACCTTAAAGCAGCTGCAAGGCAACGGCTTTAAGGCCATCGCCCTAGACGCCTCTTTAGGCGGGCGTTTCCCGGTCGTGTGCATCGTGCTCTTCAACCAGGGCAACGGCACGTGCTGCGCCTCGTTCGGCGCCCACCCGATCTTTGAGGTCGCGTTAGACCGCACGCTCACCGAACTCATGCAGGGGCGCACGTTCTCGGATCTCGACAGCTTCGAGACGCCGACGTTCTCGCTGGAACAGACGTCCGATCCCGTAAACCTCGTGTCCCACTTCGTCGACTCCACCGGCCTGCTGCCCATGCAGATGCTGCGCCGCGATCCCGATTTTCGCTTCGTCGCCTGGGATTTCCAAGGCAGCACCCACGATCAGTACAAGGCGCTGCGCTACATGATCGGCAAGCTGGGCTTTGACATCTACCTGCGCAGCTACCGCAGTCTGGGCGTGCCCGCCTACCGCGTGATCGTGCCGGGCATGAGCGAGGTTTATCCCGTGGACGATCTCGTCTACGACAACCAAAACCAGGGCATAGACTTCCAGCAGTCGCTGCTCTCGCTGCCAGACTCCGACGAAAGCCCTGAGACCTACAAAAGCTATTTTGATGAGCTCTGCGACGAGGCCCAGGACGATTCGGCCTTAGTCTGCGCAGCGCTGGGCGTGCTCCCTGACAAGGGCACGGCCTGGGCGTTTTTGCGCTTTGGCGAGCTCAAGTGCCTGCTGGCGCTGGCCGCGGGGGATTTGAGCAGCGCGCTTGAGTACGCGCGCTGGACGCTCTCCTACAACACCGGGATCTTCCCGCTGCCGCGGGTGCGCTTTTACGCCTGCCTGCAAAAGGCCATTGAAGCCAGGCAGGATCCGCGGGTGCAGCCGCGCGATTACGACAAGGCGCTGTGCGATCTCTTCGGGGAGGAGACGTTCGCGCACGTAGAAGCTCACCTCGAGGGGCGCGAGCGCTTTTTCAATCTGCGCGGCAGCGATTTGAGCTTAAGGGGCTTTAGCGCCCACCAGGAACTCATCCGCATCTACACCGCCGTCAGGGAGGCCGATCTCGATGAAAAAGCTTAAAGCGCTGCTCGCCGCAGCCGCGCTCGGAGCGCTGCTCTCAGGCTGCACGGTGTCCGAGGCCCCCGAACACCGCGTGTTCACATCCTGGGAAGACAACGCCCGAGCCCTTGAAGAATTGCGCTTTTTTAAAGCCGAAGGCCGCGCCGGGATCATCGCCCCTGAAGGCCGCCAGAGCGCCGGCTATACCTTAGACGGGATCCCGGGCGGCTTCGTGCTCGCGCTCACGACCCCTTTTGGGAACACGGCTGCGACCGTAAGCGCCACGCAAAGCTCCGTGGCGTTCACTTATGACGGCAGGACGTTTCGCGACGAGGCCGCTGTCGCGGTCTTTCGCGAGGTCTTTGGCATAGAGCTGCCGCTCTCCGAGGCCAAAAAGATCTTTTTGGGGATCCCTGAGGGCAGGGTAAGGCGCGGCGCCGGCGGGCGCATTGAAGGGACAGAGTGGAACGGCCTTGAGGTGAGCTATGAAGGGCAGCTTGAGCAGGGCGGCCTGCGGGTGCCGCAAAACATCACCGTAAAGCGCGGGAGCGCCATGCTAAAGCTCAGCGTGCGCAGCTTTAAGGCAGGAGCTCAATGAGCGCCTCCTTCTCCTGCACCTCCCCCTGCAAGCTCAACGAATTCCTCTATATCACCGGCCGCCGCCCTGACGGCTACCACAGCCTGCAGACGCTCTTTGTGGTGCTAAACGCAGGCGATCGCCTCGATTTTGAGACATCAGACAACGGCGAAATCACGCTTGAGTGCTCTCTGGACATCCCACCTGAGCAAAACCTCATCATGAAGGCCGCAAGGCTCATGCACGCCTATGTAAAGAAATCCTGCGGCTGCCGCATCCGCGCCGCAAAACGCCTCCCCGCAGGCGGGGGCGTCGGCGGGGGTTCAGGCAACGCCGCCACGGCGCTTTTGGTCTTAAACCGGCTTTGGAAACTGCGTCTGCCTGAAGAGGAGCTGCTTGCCCTGGCCGCCGGGCTTGGCGCCGATGTGCCGATTTTTATAAAAGGCAAAACCTGTTTTGCCCAGGGCACGGGGACCGAGCTTTTGGAGATCGAATACCCGCAGCGCTGGTATGTCGTGTGCAACCCCGGATGCAAAGCCCCGACGGCCGAGCTCTTTGCCGATCCTCATTTAAAGCGCGACAGCAAAAAGCGCAGCCTCCGGGAACTGCTCTCAGCGCCCTTTGAGAACGCGTTCACCCCGGTAGTTTCGCGCCGCTTCCCTGAGGTTCGGGAACTGATCTCCCGCCTCTCAGAGTTCGGCAAAGCGCGCATGTCCGGATCAGGTTCATCGTGCTTTGTCTCCTTTGAAAAAGAGGAGCAGGCGCGCGCCTGCGAGCGCGCGCTCTTATCTGAAGGGCGCAGCGCTTTTGCCGCGCAATCCTGCCTTAAAAACCCGATCATTGCCGCCCTTGACGCCGCGGGGCTTTAATCTTCGGCGGTGCTATAATTCGCACGTCCGCACGCAAGTGCGGATCTCCTCTTATCTTAAGCATTTGGGATCTTCAATATGGCTGACATGAAGCTCTTTGCCGGGAATGCCGTTCCTGAGCTTGCCAAGAAAATTGCCGCCCGCCTCTACACCAGGCTCGGCGACGCCACCGTGGCCCGTTTTTCCGACGGGGAGATCTGCGTGCAGATCAACGAGAACGTCCGCGGCGATGACGTGTTCATCATCCAGTCAACCTGCGCGCCCACTAACGACAACCTTATGGAGCTCATCGTCATGATCGACGCGATGCGCCGCGCCTCCGCCGGCCGCATCACCGCCGTGGTCCCATATTTCGGCTACGCCCGCCAGGACCGCCGCCTGCGCTCGGCTCGCGTGCCGATCTCCGCCAAGGTCGTCGCCGACTTCCTCTCGGCCGTGGGCGTTGATCGCGTGCTCACCGTCGATCTCCATGCCGAACAGATCCAGGGCTTTTTCGACGTGCCGGTCGACAACTGCTTCTCCTCGCAGATCTTTGTCGACGACATGAAAAACCTCGGCCTTAAAGATCCCTGCATTGTGTCGCCGGACATGGGCGGCGTCGTGCGCGCCCGCGCCATCGCCAAGTTGCTCAACAACGCCGACATCGCGATCATCGACAAGCGCCGCCCGCGCCCGAACGTCTCTGAGGTAATGAACCTCATCGGCGAGGTCAAAGACCGCGACTGCATCATCGTCGATGACATCGTCGACACCGCCGGCACGCTGTGCAAGGCTGCCGCGGCCTTAAAAGAGCGCGGCGCCCGCACCGTCTACGCCTATGTGACCCATCCGGTGCTCTCAGGCGACGCCTATGACAACGTCTCAAAATCGGCTATAGACACCATGGTGGTGTCCGACACCATCCCGGCCACGGAGCGCTTCTTAAAACTGAAGAATTTCCGCCAGCTCACGCTCTCGCCCATGCTCGCCGAGGCCATCCGGCGCATCAGCAACGAGGAGTCGATCTCCGCGATGTTCCAGGCCGCGCTGTAACCAATCACGCAAAAACAAGGCGGCGGCTGTCTTAGGACGGCCGCCGCCTTGCCGTATTAAGCTCTCTCAGACGCTGATCCCCGGATAAGCGGCGGTGCGCACCGGCTCGGCGAGGATCGCCTTGATCACCGTGTCAGCCCAAATCATGGCGTTGTAGTAATCGCTGTAATATTCCTCTTTTGTGATCATCAGGCCTGAGCGGGTCGTGAGCACATTGATGTTCGCGCTGTCATGGGCGCGCACTGCTTTTAAGAAGTTAAACACCAGCGCCAGCGTCGATGTTCCGGTGAAGAAGGAGGAGACGGCCGTGAGCATGAATTCCTTAAGACAGTTCTCCGCCGTGTCATGGATGAGCGCCGGCAGCTGCGAGAGGAACCCGACCATAAAGGCGTGGCGTGACTCGTAATCATCGCAGGGCTGTTCGGAGAGCGACTCGAGCATGCGCCCGGCGATCAGGGCCCTCCAGAAGAATGAGAGCTCGACGCCGTCATAGCTGAAGCGCGAGCTCAGCCCGTGGCG
Source organism: Succinatimonas sp. UBA7265 (assembly GCA_002473165.1). Taxonomy (GTDB): domain Bacteria; phylum Pseudomonadota; class Gammaproteobacteria; order Enterobacterales; family Succinivibrionaceae; genus Succinivibrio. The sequence continues at coordinate 1,569 of DKSD01000019.1, read as the reverse complement.
CTCGTAGACCGCTTTTTCAGCCTCGCAGATCAGCCCGTAGCCCACGCACACGCACAAAAGGCTGGTCAGATCCTTTTGCGACAGGCGGCGCTGACCGCCCTGGACCATGGTGTCGGCCCTGCCGGTGAGCTCCATGATCTTTTTGGAATTCATGATCCCTTTCATGGCGCGCTGGATGGCAGGATAGCGGCGGGCCAGCGTGCTGATATCCTTGAACGAGAAGATCCCCGAAAAGAGCTCGGCCACGGTACGGATGAGCTCGTGCTGCCAGGCCGGACGTTTTTCGTAGGTGATGGGCTCAGGGGTGACATAGCCTAAGACGAGATCGTAATGGGAGCTCTCCTCTATGGTGAAATCCTGGCCGTATGGCTTAAAGCCTATGGAGCGCAGATCTTTTTGCACGGTCTTAAGGCCGTTGAACGCGGTCATCAGGCCCGAGCGGTTGCGGTGATCGATGAGCACATAATCAAGGCAGCGCAATAGCTCCGGGTGCTTGGGCAGATCGCCTAACTCGCCAAGCGTCATCGCAAACTCAGCGCCCACGCGCTTTAATCCGAGCATGACGCGCTCTTCGCCTTCTGCCAGGTGGTAGGAATCCGGAAGCCTGATGATCAGGTGTTTTTCGGAAATGCGATCGCGGTAGCGCAGCCAGTCAGCGGTGGGCGCGGCCTGCACCATCACCTGGCCGGTTTCCGGGTGCAGCAGATAGTCGGCGTTGGCGTTGCACAAAAGGCTCTGCAACAGATCCGCCGTCTGCTCGGCGCCTACCGGCTCATCCCCCAGCGTGTGTCCGGGCGAGAGCGAAAGCGCGTAGATCTCGCAGCGCCCCGCCGCGTTGTCCAGCGGCAGGCGCTCATACAGGCAGCAGCGGTTCTTTGAGGGAACCTCGCCCGTATAGCCCTTGTTGTAGAGATTCTGATCAGACATGTGAGCCTAACAGCGGTAGCGTTACGGCGAAGCCCTGTACTCCGCCCTGAATTTAGCTTAGCAATATTCCTTTCCGTCTTGCAGAACGATCGTACCATTTTTGCCGGGCGCCACGGCTGCCGCGCTTCACGAAACGGCCGCGCCTTGCCGCAAAATTGAGAAAACAGCCAGGCTTTTATCCTTTATTTCCCGCAAAGCCTGCCTTTAATCTGCCATCTAACGGCGCAAGTTTGGCGGTAAGACTGGCGTACAGCCTGGCCGTCAGCCTTCCGCGCAGAAATTCAATGAACGTGCAGCACAGGAATACCAGCAGGATCACCAAGAGCGCCCACGGGACAAAGTATGTCAAATCTAGGTGCTCTTTCACTTGCAAGTGATCAACCCACAGCCACTTGCGCATGGCCGGATGCTCGTGGATGATGTAAACCCCGAGCATACATGAAGACATCCCGTTAATGAAAGCATTATGCCCAAGCCTGAGCTTCCTGAAAGCGATGAAGCAGATCAGCGCAAGTGCAAGCACGGTCACGGTAGTCATCTTAAAGGGCATAAACCAGCGGTCGCCTATCCTCGCGCCGTCGTCGATGCGCAGATCGTACAGGTACAGTTTTACAAAAAGGTAAGGAACTGTCCAAAAATAAA
>DKSD01000097.1 GCA_002473165.1 Succinatimonas sp. UBA7265 | reverse complement strand
ACGAACAGCGCGCCGGTGTTGCCCAGGAACGTCGCGTAATACGGCACATCGCTGCCGTCGGCTTCGGCGTGCTTAAACGTCAGATCCTTGAACATGTGGTTCATGGGCTGGATGGAGTCGATGTAGTAGGTGCACTGGGTGATGAGATCGGCTTCGATGTCCTTGCCCTCGGCGATGAGTTTGCCGCCTAACTCCGATGTGCCGAAAGTCTGGAACAGGTATTTGTCTTTAAAGCCGTTGGCATCCAAGGCGTGCTTCATGGCCGCCTGGGCTTCTTCGTCTGAGTTGGTGTAGATGATGAGCTGATCGCCTGCAAAAGCCTCAGAGGCCGCCAAAGCGCCGAAAGCGCAGGACAAAACCACAGCAAGTTTCTTGATTTTCATAACATATCCTCCACAGGACTGCAGATACAAAAATTTATTGCGCCCGCGCCGCCGCAGCCTCGCGCCTGCGGCGCAGGGAGCGCCTTAACGCGGGAATGTAGGCAGGCAGCAGATCAAAGGCGATCTTTACGGCGACATTAGTCACAAAGATCAAAAACGAGAGCACGAACACGGCGTCAAAACGCTCGTAGTACTGCATCTCCCTGATCCTGGTCGTCATAACTTGGGTGTGAGCGCCGCACAGGAACACCACCGCCGAGATCGTGACCATGGCGTTGATAAAGAGATAAGAGGCCACGGAACACAGCGTGAGGAAACTGTTGGGCACGATCACGCGGCGCAGCGCCTGAAAATAGCTGTCGCCCATGAGCGCCGAGGTGATCTCATAGCCGCGGTTCATGCGCGAGAGCGCGTCCGAGCACATCAGGTACGGCGTCGTAAAGAAATGGATGATGTTGCACAGCACCAAAATCGCAAAAGAGTTCATAAGAAAGGTGCCGCCAAAGCAGAACATGAACCCCACGCCCAAAACCATGCCCGGCACGGTGTTTGTGAGCATGGCGAAGAAATCCATGAGCACGCCGGCCCAGCGCGGCAGCACACTGCGCTTTGAGAGCAGCGCGGCGAAATAGCACAGCGCGCAGCCGCAGATCACAGTAAGGCTTGCCACCCACACGGAGTTGCGGAATGAGGAGGCGATGGATTCGTCAGAGAGCAGGCGCTTTAAGGTCACCAGGGAGAAATTCATCTTGTAGGGATAGTTCTCCACAAAAGGCACGACAAAGACCACGGCGAGCACCGAGAAGATCATCAGGCACACCGCCATGAGGAAAGCAAGGCCGCAGATGCGCAACAGCGGGTTTACCGGCATGTCAGACGAGGCCGAGGCGCTGCCTGAGACGAAGTTCAGGCGCGAGGCGTAGCGCAGCAGCACCACGGCGATCACCGAGGGGGCGAGCATGAGCATCGCCACCACGGCGCCGCGGCCGAAATCGGGGATCGCACCCATCATGTAGGAATAGAGCATCACCGGGACCACCTCATAGCGCCCGGCGATCGACGAGGGAATGCCAAAATCCGTGAAGTTTAAAAAGAACGTGAGCAGGAAAGCCGAGCACACGGCGCCGGCCACCGGGCGGAAAGCCGTCATCCAGAACGTACGCAGCAGGTTGTCGCCTAACATGGCGCTGACGGTCTGGTAGTTGCGGTTTACATAGAGAAAGGCATTCTGCAGCAGCATGAAGGCAAAGGGCGTGCAGTACACGGTGCCGGCGATGAGCAGCCCGTTGAAGCCGTAAATGGAAAACGGCAGTTTGCCTAAAAGCGAGGTGATGAGGCCCTGGCGGCCGAAGGAGTAGATGACCGCGAAACCGTAGGTGATCGACGGCAGGAAGAACGCCGTGAGCAGCACGAGGCGAAAGAGCTGGGAGATGATCCTCGGAAAGCGGCAGGCCCAGATGAAATAAGCGCAAAGGAAAGCGATCGCCGTTGAAACCACCGCCACGATCGATGAGACGGTGAAGCTGTGGCCTACCACGCGCAGCAGGCGCTTCTTTGAAAACACTGAAACCCAGTACTCAAGGCTTCCGCCACCCGGGCCTGCGAACGAAGTCTCAAACACCCAGCACAGCGGGATGATGAGCGCCGCCCCCATCACGGCGGCGACCGCCACAAACATCAGGCGCTGCTCTGTAAGCCCGAAAGCCGAATTGCCTTCCCTCACCTGTCGCATCAGGCCACCTCCCGGGCGCTGACGCCTTCAAAGAGTTTCATGATGTTGTCGCGCTTGATGTAAAGCTGGCGGCAGATGAAGCGCTCGACGAACTCGTCGGCGGGCGATTCCAGGATCTCGCGTGGCGTGCCGAACTGGGCGACTTTGGAGTCATGCAGGATCATGATGTGATCAGAGAGCGACAGCGCCTCCTCGGGATCATGGGTCACGATGATGGTCGTCAGGCGGTATTTCTGCGCGATCTTGCGTATGAGCGCTTTTATGGATTCCTTGATCATGCCGTCAAGGGCCGAGAGCGGCTCGTCCATAAGCAGGAGTCTGGGCTTTAACACCAGCGTGCGGGCGATGGCCACGCGCTGCTTTTGCCCGCCTGAAAGTTCGCTGATGCGCTTTTGCAGGTGCGGCTTGAGATCGAGCAGTTCTATGAGCTCATCGACCTCGGTTTTGCCGGAGGCGTCAGGATGGTTGTGCAGGCCGTAGACGATATTCTGATAAGCGCTGAGGTTGGGGAAGAGTGCGAAATCCTGGAAGACGACCGAGATCCCGCGTTTGCGCATCGAGACTGCGGTGATGTCATCGCCGTTTAAGAGGATCGAACCTGACGACGGTTCGAGCACCCCCAAAATCAGGTTTAGCAGCGTGGTCTTGCCGCAGCCTGAGGGGCCGAGCACCGAGAGGATTTCGCCGTCGCCGATGGTAAACGAAACATCGCGCAGCACCGGCGCTTTGCTGTGACGAAACTGCTTGGATACACGCAACAGTTCAAGCATTGACATTCCCCCTCTTTCCAGGCTCGCGCAAACATTCTGTTATTCAAGGCATAACGCTGCGCCAGCCTTTGCTGTTTTTGAAAATACAGCGCCAACCGAGGGAATTTGCAGGCTGCACTGCGCCAAAGCGCCGTGCACAGGAATAAGGAGAAAATCACTGAAACAGATCAGGGATATTATATTGTAATATCAGAGTATTAGCTAAATCACGCGCAGGGAATGTAAAGATTAAGTTAAGCAAAAGTAAAGAAATTGTTAAGAAAAACCTAATGTTGCATTTAAGTTTTTCACTTCAGACCCAAATATGGCACCGGCGATGCGAATAAAGCACCGCAGCCGGACGCTGCCGAAGACAGCAAGGCCTCCCGGCAGAAAGCCGGAAGGCCTGGTTTGAGGTGAAACAAATTTAGATGATCTGCAGCTGCCCGTCGATGGCGCCTGCCTGATCGAGCGCCTCCAGCACGGACATCAGATCGCCCGGGGCCAGCCCGACCTCGTTGACAGCGCGCACCAGATCATCAAGCGTCGCGCCGGTGTCGAATTTAAACATCTTGCCTTTCTTCTCAGTGACGTCTATCTGCGAGTTCGGGACGACAGCGGTCTGACCCTGGGACATCGGGTTGGGCTGCGAGACCTGCGGGTTCTCGGAAACGGTAACCGTCAGGCCGCCGTGCGTCACGGCGACCGGCTTGAGCCTGACGTTCGAGCCGATCACGATGGTGCCGGTGCGCGAGTTCACGACGATCTTGGCCTTGTCCTCGCCCTGATCGACATCGAGGTTCTCCAAAGAGGAGAGGAACTCGACGCGCTTGGCGGGATTGCGCGGCGCGGATACGCGCACGGAAACGGCGTCCTGGGCCACGGCCGCGCCGTCGCCGTACACGCCGTTAATGGCATCGGCCACGTTCTTGGCAGAGGTGAAATCCGGGCGATCGAGGTTAAAGACGATGGTATCGGAAGTGGCAAAGCTGTTGGGGACTTCGCGCTCGACAATGGCACCGTTGGCGATGCGCCCGACCGTCGGGGTGTTGACGGTCACTTTGGAGCCGTCGGCGCCCTCAACACCCAGGCCGCCCACGACGAGCGATCCCTGGGCGATGGCGTAGACATTGCCGTCTATGCCGCGCAGCATGGTCTGCAGCAGCGTGCCGCCGCGCAGCGATGTGGCCTCGCCTATGGCCGAGACCGTCACGTCGATACTCTGGCCGCGCTTGGAGAACGGCGGCAGCGTGGCGTGGATCGCCACCGGGGCGACATCCTTGATCTTGATGGAGGTGGAATCGTCGACCTTGATACCGAAGTTGTTCAGCATGGAGCGGAAGCTCTGCTCGGTGAACTTGTTGTTCTTCTCGCCGGTGCCTGCCAGGCCTACGACGAGGCCGTAGCCGATGAGCTGGTTGTCGCGCACGCCCTCAACTGAGGCGATGTCCTTTATGCGCACAGCCTGCGCCGGAAAACTGACGCTCGCCGCGCCCAGCAGCAGCGCGGCTAAGGCTGCCGCTTTAAACCAGGCTTTTGCCATCATCATGCCCTCCGCTAAACCCTGTCAGAACTTCCCAAAGCTTATGAGAAAATGTTAAACACGCTGTTGAAGAACCGCGAAAGCAGGCCGCGCTGCTGCGTGTTCGAGAAGTCGCCGGTGCCGCCGTACTGGATGCGGGCGTTGCCGATGCGCTGTGAGGACACGGTGTTGTCCGAATTGATGTCCTCGGGGCGGATGAGCCCGGTGACGCGCACATACTCGTTGCCGTTGTTGAGCATGAGCCATTTCTCGCCCTGCACCTGCAAGTTGCCGTTTGCCAGCACCCTCACTACCGACACGGAAATCTGGCCGGTGAGGCTGTTGGACTGCGAGGCGTTGCCCGATCCCTTAAAGCTGTCGGAATCCGAAGTCGAAAGCGTCGGTGTCAGCCCAAATGCGTGCAGCTGTTTGCCGCCCAAGGTCACCCCGCCGTAATTGGCGGCGCTCTCCTTTGACAGCGTCGTGCCGGCGTTCTTCTTGGCCGAGGTCGACTCCTCAAGCTGCACCGAGATGATGTCGCCCACACGGTGGGCTTTCGTGTCGGTGTACAGGCCGTTCGTGCTGTTGGCGGCGTGGTAGATCCCGCCGTCAGGGACAGCCTGGACGTAATCCTCCTGCGGCAGCGCCGGGGCATAGGCCGGATCGTCGGGCTTGGGGTCAAACGTGTCAAAAGCGCAGCCCTGCAACATTATCAGTCCCGCGGCGATCGCGGTGAGCGTCAGTGCCTTCTTCATGGTTTCTCTCCCTTTATTTTAGTACGTTATCCGTTTAGACCGACTGGATGAGCGAACCCATCATGTTGTCCACCGTCGTGAGCACTTTGGAGTTCATCTCATACACGCGCTGGGCGGTGATAAGGTTTACGAGCTCCTCGGTCACTTTGACGTTTGAAGTCTCGAGCATGGACTGGCGGATGTAGCCCATGCCGTCCTGGCCGCCGATGCCCTGCTGAGGGGCGCCTGAGGCCGTTGTCTCCAAAAAGAGGTTGTCGCCCACCGGCTCCAGGCCTGAGGGGTTGATGAAGTCCGTGACCGTGATCTGGCCTAAGTCCTGGGCGACCCGCGAGTTGCCCACCGTGACGCTCACCTGGCCGTCGCGGCCGACCGTGATGCCGGTGGCGTTCTCGGGAACCTGCATCTGCGGCAGCAGCGGGAAGCCGTCGGCCGTGACGATGGTGCCTTCCTCGTTCTTCGTGAACTGGCCGTTGCGGGTGTAGGCCGTTGTGCCGTCCGGCAGCTGGATCTCAAAGAAGCCGCGGCCCTGGATCATCAGGTCAAAGCTGTTGTCCGTAGTCTCGACATCGCCCTGCCCGAACTGCTTCTGCGTGGCCACGACTTTGGCGCCGGCGCCTAACATCAAACCTTCAGGCAGGTAGCCGTCGGCGCTGGAGCGGCCGCCGGGCTGGTTGATCTTTTGGTAGAGCAGATCTTCAAAGATGGCGCGGCCTTTCTTGTAACCTACGGTGGAGGCATTGGCCAGGTTGTTTGAAGTCACTGAAATGTTGGTCTGCTGGGCGTCCAGACCGGTTTTGCTAATCCATAATGCGGGGATCATGTCATGCCTCCTACGCGTTGTAGCTTAAAAGACGGTCCTGGGCCTGATCCATCTGGCTGGCCTCATCCATAAGCTTGACCGTGGTGTCGTACTGCCTTTGGATGCGGATGAGCGAGGTGAGTTCTTCAACCGGGTTGACGTTTGAAGCCTCAAGCTCGCCGCTGCGCACCCTTACAGTGGTATCCTGTGCAAGATCCGTGCCGTCCCTTCTGCGGAACAGCCCGTCGTAACCTTTCTCTATGTCTTTGAGATTGTCGGGTTTTACCAGTTTGATGCGCTGGTAATTTTCCGTCACATTGGAGTCAGCGCCCTGGGGCCTGCCGGAGATCACGCCGTCGTCGCTGATGTGGATGGCCTCGAGCATCGGGGGCAGGATGATCTGCGCGCCGTCCTCGTCGTGGACTTCCAGACCGCTTGAGGTGCGCAGCACGCCTTCCTCATCGATCATCAGCGATCCCATGCGGGTGTAGGCTTCCTTGCCCTCGCGATCGCCCACGGCCATAAATCCTTCGCCCTGCAGCGCGATGTCAAGGCTGCGATCGGTGGTCTCGATGGCGCCGCCTTCCATGTTGTAGCCCGGACGCTCGTCCATGGCGAACGCGCGCGACGGATAGGCATTGGCGAACACCGACATGGAACGCGAGTTCTCAAAGTCGGCCTTAAAACCGACAGTGTTGGCGTTGGCGAGGTTGTTGGAGCGCACGGCCAGGGAGTTGAAATTCTCCTTGGCGCCTGACATCGCGATCCACAGTAACTTATCCATGGCCTTTCTCCAAAAAAGACTCTTATGCCCCAATGTCAGCAAATGTCATGCCATCAAAAATATCTGTCTTTATTTAAAGGAAAATTTCAGGAGATAAAGCGGATTTGCGGGCAGAAAAACGCCCGGCGCCATAATTATGGCGCCGGGCTTTTCAGTGTTGTTTAAAGGGCGATCTCAGAGACCTCCGAGAGGCTCACATCGCCGTAGCCCACTAAGCTGAGCTTCGTGTCGGCGGGGGTGCTGCCCAAGGTCACGCTGCCCACGGTGGCGTAGGTGGAAACCGGCAGCACGACGCTCTTGCCGTTCTGGGTGCCGGTGGCCGTGATGGTGTACAGTCCGGCGCCAAGCTTCTTGCCTTCAGAATCCGTGCCGTCCCAGCTGAAGTCCATGGCGCCGGAACCGGCGTCGGCGGTGTAGCTGCCCACGACCTGGCCGTCTGAGGAGGTCACCTGGATCACGAGGTTGCTCGTGCCGCTGCCGGCATCGATCTTGGCCGTCATGGCGTTCTCGCCGTCGAAGAAAGCGCGCGGGCTGTCGGTGAGCACCGAACGCCCCACAAGGCTTGAAGCCGAAAGCGCGGAGCTTGAGGAGATGGCGCTTACGACATTGTCCATGCCGGAAGTGATGGTGTTGAGGTTCTGAACCACGGAAAGCTGGGACATGGTGTTCACCATCTGGGTGTTGTCCACCGGCGAGGTCGGGTCCTGCTGGGAGAGCTGGGTGGTCAGGAGCTTTAAAAAGTCCTCCTGATCGAGGGTCTGAGTGCCGGATTTTTTAGTCGCAGCCTGCTGCTGTTTGGCGATATACGACGCGGTTTTGCCGATGTCGCTGTAGTCAAACTGGCTGTTTGTCGTTGTTATGTCACTCATGAGGATGTGCCTCCGTATGAAGCGGCAGCGTTTGCCGCTATCCTGGTATCAGACCTTAATACAATTAACGTGCCACGTTTAAAAAGGACGATTAATCCTCGTTTTCTTTTATGATTTATATGTTAATTTATCCAAAAGATCAAACGGCGGCCGCAGGATTTTTGAAGGAACGGCGCGGCAGGTTTTGCCGCGGCAGCAAGCCTTGCCGGGGGGCGATCTTAATGCGGCAAAGGAGCGCCTGATGCGGCGGTTTAAGCGGGAATTCTATCTTGAGAAGCTTACAGAAAAGCTGCACACCGATCAGGCAAAAGTGATCGCAGGCGTCAAAGGCTGCGGCAAAACCTTTTTGCTCTTTTAGGCGGGGTTTGACATCTGCTCAGGGAGCGTCAGGCTTAAAAACGCCTCAGGCGATGACACCGGAAAAAGAGCCCGAGTGGATTTTGTCTGCACCCGCAACAGCGTGAAGTACTACATCCAGAGTGCCCGGCAGGAACCGGGCACTCTGGCGTTTTCACAGCAGCTTAAGGCTCTGGATGCCATAGGCAATCACTTCAAAAAGATCATCATCACGCCCGATACCCCCCTGACGCACTACAACGATCGCGGGATCCTGATCTTAAGGCTTGATGATTTCCTGCTTAAACCTGACAGCCTGAGGTTTTAAGCCCAAAACACCGCGGCCCCGGGGGAGCACCCCGGGGCCGCGCTCACAAAGGGGCTTTTAACTCAGCCCTGACCCATCCTCAGCGTAGCCTGGAGCATGCTCTTGGCGTTTGAGGCAACCTGCACCGCTGTCTGGTAGGCGCGGGAGGCGGCGATCATGTCCGTCATTTCCTCAACCGGGTTGACGTTCGGGCGGTAGATGTAGCCGTCCTTGTCGGCCAGCGGGTGCTGCGGGTTGTACTCGCGGATCGCCGGGGCATCGGATTCGACGATGCCGCGCAACCCCACGCCGATGCCGTAAGGCTCGCCTGTGACCGGATCTTTAGCCTCGCCGGTCTCCTCGCTCACCGCCAGGGCCTCGCCCATGGCCGCCGAGAACAGCGGACGGCGGGCTTTGTAGGTGGTCTCGACGCTGGAGCTTACGGCCTCGGCGTTCGCGAGGTTTGACGCGGTGGCGTTAAGGCGCACCGATTCGGCGTTCATCGCGGTGCCCGCGATATCAAGAATTCTGAAAACGCTCATCTTTGTCTCCTAATCCTGTCAGCTGTTAGACTTCAGCGCGCTCATGAGTTTGGTGATCCGGCTGTTTAAAAACTGCAGCGATGCCTGGTACTCGAGCGTGTTCTGCGTGTACTTCATGCGCTCGGAATTCGTCTCAACGGTATTGCCGTTGCCGGTGTCGGCCTGGTAAGGCAGGCGGTACTTTAACGTGAGTTCCGGATCGTCAGGCAGCGAGGAGGCATCCATGTGGCGCTCATTGGTGAGCGTCATCTCCTCCTCAGGCAGCGTGTCTTTTTTGACCATGACGCGATCGGCCGCCTGCGACAGCGCCAGCCCGAAATCGAGATCGCGGGCCTTGTAGCCCGGGGTTTCGGCGTTGGCGAGGTTGCCTGCGAGCACCTCGGCGCGCTTGTTGCGCACCCCCAAGGTGTACTGGTGCACCCCGAAAACCTTGTCAAATGTAACTGCCATGCTGTGCCTCCGCGGCGTCAAAAAAATTGCTCCCGCCGCTTACATCGCTTAGGAAGCAATTCTTATGCCAGATAATTTTCGGCAGTTACAAAACGTTGGTTACTTTTTGCGGTAGATGATGCCCGGGTTGCAGCGGATCATCTCGTACTGATCGGCAACGCCGGTGAGGGTCTCGGTGGCGCCGACGATGAGGTAGCCGCCCTTGTTCAGGCACATGCCGAACTTGCGCAGGATCGAGGCCTTGACGTCGTTGTTGAAGTAAATGAGCACATTGCGGCAGAAGATCACGTCAAAGCGCCCCATGAGGGCATAAGAACCCAGGAGGTTTAACGGGCGGAACTCCACCATGCGCTTGACGCGGCTGTCGATGCGCATCAAGTTAGGGTTGTGCGTGGGCTTGAAGAACTTGGCGCGGCGCTCCGAGGACAGGCCGCGCGAGAGCGCGTGGGCGTCATACAGGCCTTCGCGGCAGCGCTGCAGCATTTCCGCTGAAAGATCGGTGCCGATGATCTGCACCTGGGTCGGATCGATATGCACCATGTGGCTCATCATCTCCTGGATGACGATGCCGATGGAATAAGGCTCCTGGCCTGACGAGCAGGCGGCCGACCAGATCCTCACCGGGTATTTGCCGCGCATGGCCAGCTCCGGCAGGATGATGTTCGAGAGCGCGAGATAAGGATAGGTGTCGCGAAACCACAGCGTCTCGTTCGTCGTCATGGCGTCTAAGACCTGCTCCGTGAGCTTCTCGTTCTTCTCCTCCATGGCCTGGTTTATGAGATCGTCGACGCTGTTTAAATGGAATGTCGGCAAAAGCGACGAGAGACGGGAGTTCACGAGGTACTGCTTGTGCTCGCCCAGCACGATGCCGCTCTTTTCCTGCAGGTACACGGCAAAACGGTGATACTGCATGTCCGAGACCTCGCGGGTCGGCTGCGGCAGGCGCGATGAGGCCTTGGGCACAGACGGCACGACATCAGGGTTGCGCGGGATGTTGCGCGAAGGCAGCGAGGAGGTCACGGTGGGCCTGCCGATGCTGCTGATGCGCGCGGCCATAGCCTGGCGCGCCGCGGCAGCGGCTTTGGGATCGGCCTCGCGCGCTTTGAGCTCGGCTTTCTGGCGCTCATAGGCCTGATAGCGCTCTTTGAGCAGCTGCGCCGAGCGGCTGGCACTGTCGGCGCCCGCGGCCGGGCGGCGGTTTAACGTGCTGCCGTGAAGCGTGCCTGAGGCTCCCGGGCGGCCTGACAACGGGCTGCCCGCGCGGGCGGCGCTGCCGGTGCGGTATTTGCTGAAACGGTCTGATGCAGCCTGGGATGAAAGCGAAGATGAGCCTGACAGGGAGCTTTGATCTTTGCGATCATTAAGCTCCGAAGACTCGTCCTCGTCTTCGTCCTTGTGCCTGAAGAAAGAAAAAAACATACAGACTTATTCTCTGCCCGCCGCCTCAGGAGCGCGCCTGAGGCGGCAAGGTTTTAATTGCGGTTGTTCTTCTGGGCCAGCAGCTCAGCGCCGGACACGCCGGTGTTGACGATGTTTATGGCCTTTTTGACCGCCTGGGCCAGATCATCCGAATTGAATTTAGGGATGAAATCGTTGGCTCCGGCCTTGCCCACCATGCTGATGTTGAACACGCCGGAGAGCGAGGTGTGGAGGATCACGTACAGGCGCTTTAACGAAGGATCCTGGCGGATGTTGGCGCACAGCGTGTAACCGTCCATCTCCGGCATCTCGACGTCGGAGATCACCAGCTTGACCTTCTGGGTGACATCGCCGCAGTCCTGCGCGAGCTCGCGCAGCTTGTACAGGGCTTTCTTGCCGTCCGTGGCTTCGAGCACATCTATGCCCAGCTGGGCGAGCGCGCCTTTGACCTGCTTGCGGGCCACGAGCGAGTCGTCGGCGATCATGATCGTCGTCTTCTCCTTGCGGCACTTCTCGGCAAAGGCCTCGTCCTCGTCGGCCTCCTGCTGATCGAGCTCGACCTTGGCCGGGCTGATCTCCTCGAGGATCTTCTCGACGTCGAGGATCTCCACGAGCTCGCCGTCAATCTCGGTCACGGCCGTCATGTAGTTGCTGTGGCCGGCGCCTTTAGGCGGCGGGAGGATCTTGTTCCAGTTCATGTTGAGGATGCGCTCAACTGAGGAAACCAGGAACGCCTGCGTCGAACGGTTGTACTCGGCAATGATGATGAAGCATTTGTTCACATCCGCGGTAGGTTTGCCGCCGATGGCCATGGCCAGATCGATGACGGAGAGCGTCTGGCCGCGGATGTGGGCCACGCCGATGACAAAACGCTGCAGCTTGGGCATGACGGTCAGGTGCGGGCACGGGAGCACCTCGCGCACCTTGAAGACGTTGATGCCGTAACGCTGACTCAGCCCGGAAAGGCGGAACAGCAGCAGCTCCATGCGGTTCTGACCGACGATCTCCGTCAGTTCGTTGATCGAGTCCATTACTCCGATCATGCTTTCATCTCCAGTTATGAATTCTTATTTTGCCTTTTTTCACAAAAGGTTTGAGGGCTGACTGCCCGCAGTGCCTATCTTATTACATTCATGCATTATTTTCTCCGTGCGCTCACCCAAAAATTGGGCGCAAAATCACAAGCCCCGCGCACGGTGCCTGCCTATTTTCTGTTTTTGCGCGCTCCGATGCCTTTTCAGGGCGCAAAATGCGGTGTGCTACACTGCAAAAACATGCGCTGCGGAGGCTCAAAACATGAATTTTCACATTCTTACAACAGTATCGGCCGCGGCCGCGCTGTGCTTGAGCATCCCGCAGGCCCAGGCCACGCGCGAGGAGGCGCAGTTTTTGCGCACCGTGGCCGAGCAGTATATGCTGGCGCAGTTCCGGGACCAAGGCGACGGCTCGCGCATCGAAGTGCAGGCCGCGGGCCTTGACGAGCGGCGCGATTACGGCGGCAAGTGCGAGGGCTACCTTACCGCGCAGCTGCAAGGATCCCGCATCACCCGCTCCTCGCAGGTAAAGATAAGCTGCAAAAAGCCCGGGCACGCTTTTGAGGTCATCGTGCCGGTCAGTGTGCGCAGGCTGATCCCCTCCGTGACCGCGGCGCGCAACCTCGCGCGCTCGGAGATCATCTCAGCGGACATGCTCAGAGAGACCTATGTTGACGATCGCACGAACTCCCAGGCTGCCGTCAATGACGTGCGCGCGCTCACGGGCGTCAGGCTCAAGCGCGCCATAAAAGAAGGCGAGCAAATCAAATCAGGAGACTTCTGCATGGTGTGCCGGGGCGATCAGGTAAACCTGGAGGCGCAGACGCCCTACCTTTCTGTAAAGACAAAAGGCGAGGCGCTCTCAGACGGCAACCTCAATGATCAGGTGCAGGTGCGCAACCTCAAAACCCGCAAGGTGGTAACGGGTTTCGTCACGGGCGCGGGATCGGTGAAGATCGCGCTGTAAAGCCGTTTTGGGGCAGGTGAAAAAAATGGGTCAGTCCTAAAACCTGTGG
>DKSD01000100.1 GCA_002473165.1 Succinatimonas sp. UBA7265 | reverse complement strand
TTTACTGATCACTGTCGGTTATATACCTAATTCAGCACAATTTCGGAAATTAAGAGCCTGCAGAAATGCAGGCTCTTTTTTCATGACAGCGTCAAAGAAGAGATCGATCTTCATGACGTTAAAAAAGGAGGACGAAGCCTCCTTTTTACAAACAAACTCACAGACAGACTGAGTCTGAAATTACCACCAGGCTTCAGCCTGAACACCCATGTTCACGCCGTTGGTGAAGGTGTTGCCGCTGGCCATGCGATCGGAGATCGACTCGTTGCCGTTGGAGCTGTGCAGCCAGGACACATAGAACCTTAACTCAGGACGGGCAAACAGCGAGGCGGAAGGAGCGATCGCGTAAGCGAGGGTGTACTTCTGGCCCTGTGAAGCGCTGTCGGCATCGCCGTTGTTGTAAGAGGTCTTGTTCCAGAAAGCACCGACTTCAGCCATGATACGGGTGTACGGAGTCAGCTGATAAGAAGGACGAACCGCGACAGCAAGTTCTTTCTTGGTATCAACAGAGTCATTGTCCATATTGGTGTACACGTAACGGATGGCGTGCATGAGGTGGAAGTCGGAGTCGCCGAACTGAGCTTCGCCCTGGTTGATGAAGCGGATCATGTAGGCGTCATCGGCGTCATCCCAGTTGTCATACCAGGAAGAACCGGACACCCAGCCCTTGTTGCCCCACTGCAGGGTGGTCTTGTTCCAGCCCCAGGCGCCGGAGAACACCACGTTGGCGGTGATCTGAGTGGAAGTGCCGTTGTCGTGCTGGTAAACGAAGTTCTTAGGCTTGTTCGGGGACTCAACAGTCGCGCACAGCTCGGTCCACCCGCCGTTCCACAGAGAAACGCCGTAACGGGCGTCGAAGTAGTTGATGGTCATGTCAGCGCCGACCTTCTCAACATATTTCGTGGTGCCGTCGTTGAAGTAGTAATAGGTCGGAGAATCAAAGCTGCCGGTATCCTCGTAGGTGGCACCGTCGTGCTCTTTGCGGGTCCAGGCCAGTGACAGATTGCCCGGGCCGACCTTCAGGTTCTCAACACCAGCACCGGAGCCGGAGATGTCAAGGTAGTACTGATCCCAGATATGAACATCCTGACGCTGATAGTAGCGTTTGCCGGCCCAGATGACTGCGTCTTTCTGGCCAGGGATGAGACCCTTGATCTGGAGGTTTAACTGACGCAGAGCGAAATCAGCGTCATCTGATGACTTGGAATCAAAGGTAGGGGCTTTGCCGGTGGATTCCCAGTCGTTGTCGCCTTCGGACTTAACAGCAATCATGGAGTCAACATAGAACTCGACGTCGCCTTTCTTGAAGACGCGTGAGCCCAGCTCGATCTCGCCGTAGGTATCATCCTCGTTGCCGAGACGGCCGACGCCCTCGGAATTCCAGCGGATGTTGGCGCCGCCGTGGTTGAAGTGGCCGACACCGGCACGCATATAGCCGTGGAAATCAACGGTAGGGCCGTTGTCGTCTGCCATCGCAGGGGCAGCCATGAGAGCGGCCATCACGGAGACAGCCAGCACGTTAAGTTTACGCATTTTTGTTCCTTCCCCGTAAACCCGCGTTTGGCGGGGAAGGAACGTCTAACTTGCGCTATGAAAGCGCCGGAGCGCTTTTAAACCTCTTTATCAAAGAACTTGTCGAGGTAGCGCCACCACAGTTTCATGGCCTGGCGGCGCTGCAGAAGGTAGTCGTCGTCATGGCGGTAGGCTGTGTCCGTCCCTGAGACCGCGTGCTGCAAGACGCTCTCCCTTACATAAGGCGGTACCACTCGCGAGTGGTGGGCAAACCAGTTTGAGCCGATCGCGCGGATCCCGTGTGCGCACAGCACCCCTTTGTACCCTAAGCTCTTGAGCGCTTTGTTAAGCGTCTGTGCTGAGAGATGGGCTTTGGGATTTCTTACCCCTCTGAACACCCAGCCCTCAGTAGCGCTGCCGAAATCGCAGAAAGCCTTTTGCAGCAGCGCCTCAAGCTTTTCGTCGGTGGGGATCACGAACAGATCCCTCGTCTTAGTCATGTGAACCCTGAGCACATGCTCTTTGAGATCAAGATCGCCAATGCGCAGCGCCACGGTCTCTCCCGGGCGCAGGAGCAGCCTGAGCGAGAGCTCAAGCAGCGCCTGCCTGCGATCGCTGCCTTTTTCTCTGAAGATCCGCGCGAGCTTTTTAAGCTCGCTGTCCAGGCGGCTGTGGCTGAACGTCGGGCGGTGCAGGGCGTGCTCGTCGGCCTTGCGCTTCATGCGCTTGACGAGGGGCAGCTCTTTGAGCGTGGCGAGCGGATCGCTTTTGAGGATCCCCGCGGCCACCGCGAATGCGGTGAGCCGGGGCAGGGCAGAGGAGAGCATGACGCCAGTGGCGTACTTGCGCTCGGCAAAGATCTGCCGGAGCACGAGTTCCTGGATGATGAGCGGGCTGATGCGATCGGCCCTGAGTTCCTCGGCAGGCCCCATGTGCCGGCACCACAGCTCGGTAAGCCTTTGGCAGGATGCGCCTTTGAGCACGCCGCTGCAGTTGTCGATGTAGAGCTTAAACAGCCTGCCCAGCCTGGGGCTGCGGCGCAGCTTTGCGATCCGGCGCTCAAGCTCCGCCGCCTCTTTGAGCCTGTCCTCTGGGGTGTCGCTGATTGCTTTGTTTTCCATATGCATTTCTCCTGTTTTGCAAAATGGCGAATCTGGCGGTTCGCTCAGGACTTTGACCGGGCAGGGAAAATGCGGGCGCAAAAAATCCGGATGCAAAGATCCGGATTTGAATGCTTAAGGCAGTCCGTCAGGTGCGGCGGCTTCTGGATCGCTCTCAGCTCTCAAGCGCCAGCTCGATGAGCTTTAAGGTCACGGAGAGCGATTTTTCAAAGGAGGAGAGCGGCAGGAACTCGGCGCTGGAGTGGAAATTGTGGGCGCCCGTAAAGTAGTTGGGGGTCACAATGCCGCGCGCCGAGAGCGCGGAGCCGTCGGTGCCGCCGCGCATGGCGTAGGTCTTGGCTTTGATGCCGAGCTCTTCAAGAGCCTTGTAGAGCAGGGCCACCGGCGGATCGTCGCGCGTCACGTTGTTGGCGATATTCTCGTAGGTGTCGGAGAGCTCCAAAGCGATCTTCGCAGTCGGGTACTGTTCTTGCAGTTTTCGGGCGTTGTCGCGCAAAACCTGCTTGCGCCATTCGTAGCGCTGTTTGTCGTGATCGCGGATGTTGATGCCGAGCACGGCGTTGAGCGGATCGGAGGTGACGCTCTGGAACCACCAGTAGCCGTCCTTGCCGTCCGTGCATTCAGGGGTCTGCTTGCGATCGAACATCGCCACAAAGTCGTGGACGACCAACAGCGGATTGACCATCACGCCTTTTGCCGACATCGGGTGGGCGCTGACGCCTTGCACGCACAGCTTCCCGGAACCGGCGTTAAACGTCTCCCAGACCACCTCGCCTAGCTCGCACGAGTCGATGGTGTAGGCAAAATCGACCTTGAATTTTCCAAGATCCATGATCTTGGAGCCGCACAGGCCTTTTTCCTCGTCGGGGACGAAGGCGACGTGCAGCTCGCTGTGCTTGATGGAGGGATCGTCGTGCAGCACGGCGAACATCGTCATGATGTTGGCCATGGCTGATTTATTGTCGGCGCCCAAGACCGAGGTGCCGTCCGTGAAGATGATCTCCTCGCCTTTATAGCGCTCAAGCTCCGGATGCTCTTTTACGCGGATCCACAGATCCTTCTCACGGTTTAAGCAGACGTCGCCGCCTGCGTAGCGCAGGATCTGCGGGTGGATCTCCGGGCTCAGCGCCACGTCCACGGTGTCAAGGTGCGAGACAAAGCCGATTGCGGGCCCTTTGGCGTTGGCCTTGAGTGTGCCGTAAACCACGGAGTGCTCATCGACGCTTACGTCGCTAAGTCCGAGCTCTTTGAGCTCGCGCGCGAGCAGCTGCGCGAGAGTGCGCTGCCCCGGGGTGCTCGGGACGGCGCTGTTTTTTTCATCAGACTGCGAGGGGATCGCGACGTAGCGCAAAAACCTCGTTACCAGTTCTTTTCTTTTATCCAGCATATGCACTGCCCCTTATTTCATCAGCTGCGGGGAAACATGGTGGACGGATAGTCAAAGCCGCTCTGGAAGCCCAGCGGGATGCCGATGAACCAGTAGGCGTAAAGCACGACGGTCAGCACGATGAGCAGCGCGAAAGTGTAGGGCAGCATCATGGAGCTTAACGTGCCGACGCCCGCTTTGTGGCAGTAGCGCTGGCAGTAGCCGATGAGCAGCGGGTAGAACGCGAACATCGGCGTGCAGACGTTGACGGCGGAGTCGGAGACGCGGAAGGCGGCCTGGGTCAGCTCCGGGCTGATGCCCAGCATCATCAGCATCGGCACGAAGATCGTCGAGAGGATCGCCCATTTCGAGGTAGCCGAGGTGATGAGCAGGTTCAGGCACGCAGTCAGCATGATGATGCCAAAGAGCGTGATCCCCGAGGGCATGCCGAGGTTCTTTAAGAACTCGGCGCCGGACACGGCCAAAAGCGAGCCGATGTTCGAGTGGCCGAACACATAGAGGAACTGGCCTGCGAAGAAGCAGAACACGATAAAGGAGATCAGCATGTCCATGATGTGCTCCATGGAATGGATCACATCATTGGCGTTCTTAAACGTGCCTGCGGCAAAGCCGTAGACGATGCCCGGCACGGAGAAAAAGATAAAGAGCAGCGGCACCAGACCCTGCATGACCGGGGCTTTGGGCGAGGTCAGCGAGCCGTCAGGGGCGCGCAGCAGCGAGCTGTCAGGCCAGCAGAGCGCAAAGAGCAGGGCCAGCATGAAGATCACCGATCCGATCGCCAGCCATTAGGCGCGGTTTTCTTTGGCTGACACTGAGGACAACGCGAGATCTTTTTGATCTTTGAGACCGCTGTCCAGCGGCATGGTCGCCCACAGGCGCGGCTCGATGATCTTGTCGGTCACGTACCAGACCGTGCCGATCACAAAGAACGTGCCGCCTAAGGCGTAGAAGTAGTTGCACAGCACGTTGACGCTGTAGCCCGGATCGATGATGTGCGCCGCGGCCTCAGTGAAGCTTTGCATGACCGGATCGATGATCGACGGGGTGTAGGAGGCCGTAAAGCCGCCGGCGAGCCCGGCAAACGAACAGGCGATGCCGGCCATGGGATGGCGGCCTGACACGTAGAAGATCAGCGCGGACACCGGCATGAGGATGGTGTAGGCCGAGTCGCTGACGATGTGGCAGATCACGCTGACGAACACCACGGTCGGCGTCAGGAATTTCTGCGGGGTCACGGAGAGGAATTTCTTGATGAGGACGTTGACGAAGCCTGAGCCCTCGGCGATGCCGATGCCCAGCGTCGCCACGATGGTGATCCCCAAAGGCGGGAAGCCCATGAAGTTCTTTACGGAGCTTACGATGAGCGAGAGCAGATTGTCCGGCGCGAACATGTTGAGGATTTTGATCTTCTCGCCGGTATTCGGGTGCACGTAATCAAAATTTATGAAAGAGAGGCACAAAGAAACCAGCATGGTCACGATGAGCGCGTAGATGAACAGCATCGTGATGTGCGGCAGCTTGTTGCCCATGCGCTCTATGCAGTTTAAAAAGCGGTTGAGCAGGCTTACTTTGGCAGGAGTGTCTGTCATGGTTGTCTCCAAAGCCCCAAAAGGCGCGCGCGATCCGGCGCACGGCATTAAGGCAGCCTGTGATCCGGCGCCGCCAGGGGCTTTTTTTTTGTTGTTATGGGGCAGTCTGTTGCAGGCTGCGGTTTTAGCGAAAAAATTTCTTCAGAAAATCAAAAAGGCTGGAGTTTCTGAGAAAAAAATCGGGTTAAGTCTACCCCCTGAGGCTGTATTGCGGCGGAAATTTTTTAAAGAAGGCGGACAAGGCTCAGAAAAATTTCGATCAAAAAAGGCGGGAGACTCGCGTCCCCCGCCTTGGGTCACTAAAAGAATCCTTTAAGCTCAGCCGCGGGTGTAAACCTCGGTCCTCGGGAAGGCCAGGCCTTCGGCGTCAAAGAGGTGGCAGGCCGATGCCGGGATGCCGACGCTGTAAGTCTCGCCTGCCTTGATGTCGATGGCGAACTCGTGCTTGACGGTAAAGTCGACGCCCTCATCGCAGGCAGGAGCTTCCATGTACAGGAAGAACTCGGCGCCGAGGTTTTCGGTGACGATGACTTTGCCTGAGATCTTGCCGCCGTCGGCCTTAGGGCTGTCGGCTGCCACAAGGTGCTCCGGGCGCACGCCCAGCTGCACTTTCTGGCCGACCTCGCCGCGCGAGGCGTTGACCTTGGCGGTGATGATCTCGCCTGAGGTCAGCTTGACCTTGCATTCCTTGTCACCGATCTCGGTGATCTCGCCGTTTAAGAAGTTCATCTTAGGCGAGCCGATGAAGCCGGCGACGAACTGGTTGACCGGGTGGTTGTAGAGCTCAAGCGGCGTGCCGAACTGCTCGAGGTTCGACTCGGCGGAGGCCTTGAGCGGGGAGAGCACGCAGATCTTGTCGGCAAGCGTCATGGCCTCGACCTGATCGTGGGTCACGTAGATGATCGTGGCGTTGATGTCGCGGTGGAGCTTGGCGATCTCCAGGCGCATCTTGACGCGCAGCGCGGCGTCGAGGTTTGACAGCGGCTCGTCAAAAAGGAACACCGAAGGCTGCTGCACGATGCAGCGGCCGATGGCCACACGCTGGCGCTGGCCGCCTGACAGGGCTTTAGGCTTGCGCTCGAGGAAGGGCTCCAGGCCTAAGATGTCCGCGGCGTGCACGACGCGCTGGCGGATGGTCTCTTTGTCCATGTGCTTGAGCTTTAAGCCGAAGGCCATGTTCTCAAACACGGTCATGTGCGGGTACAGGGCGTAGGACTGGAACACCATGCCGATATTGCGCTCTGAAGGAGGCACATCGTTCATGCGCTTGCCGCCGATGGTCAGATCGCCTGAGGTGATGTCCTCAAGGCCGGCGATCATGCGCAGCAGCGTGGATTTGCCGCAGCCTGACGGGCCCACGAACACGATGAAGTCGCCGTCTTTGATGTCAAGGTTGATGTTGCGCAGCGTGTCTTTGAGCGTTGCGGGGTTGTAGTTCTTTCTAACTTTGCTTAAAAGTACGTCAGCCATTTGAAAATCTCTTCTAAAAGGGCAGGGCGCCGTTCTTCTTTGGCGCCATCCGTGCCCAAATTAAACTCTTGTGTCCTAAGCGTCCGTCAGCCTTTGACGCCGCCTGCGGTCAGGCCGCCCACGAGCCACTTCTGGGCCAGCAGGAAGACCACGGTGATCGGCAGGCCCGAGAGCACTGCGGCGGCGGCGAAATCGCCCCACAGGTAATTCTGCGGGTAGAGGTACTGCTGCGCGCCCACGGCCAGGGTCAGCTTGTCCATGTCCATGAGGAGGATGGATGCGACCGGCACTTCGGTGATGGTGCTGATGAAAGCCAGGATGAACACGACGGCCAGGATCGGCACGGACAGCGGCAGCAATATGAGCCTGAACGCCTGCCACGGGGTCGCGCCGTCTATGGCCGCGGCCTGTTCGAGCGAAGGATCGATCGTTTCAAAATAGCCCTTGATGGTCCAGATGTGCAGCGCCACGCCTCCCAAGTACGAGAGGATCAGGCCGCCGTGCGAGTTCAGGCCCAAAGAGGGGATGTAACTGCCGATGCGGTTGAACAAAGCGTAGATGGCGACCAGGGCCAGCACCGCCGGGAACATCTGGAAGATCAGCATGGAGTTTAAGATGAACGCCCTGCCTTTGAAGCGCATGCGCGCGAACGCGTAAGCGGAAGTCGTCGACAGGCAGATGATGAGCGCCGCGGTGATGAAAGCCACCTTAATGGAGTTCCACAGCCAGTGTAGCACCGGGAACGGCGGGTTCGTCACCTTCTCGCGGTACAGGCCGTAGGAAGTGCCGGATCTGTCGTTGGCCTCAATGGAGTAGTGCTCCTCGGAGCCGTCATCCTTGGCAACGCTGATGTCAAGCTTGCCGTTTAACGCCGACGACAGCGCGTAGGTCTCATCGTCTGAGAGCAGGTTCGCACTGTCAGGGGCCGTATCGGGCGAGGCGGCCTTGACGGCAAAGCGCTGATCCTCTGAGGCGTGTTCCGCGTCTTTTACGGAGAAAGGCGCGGTGACGAAGGCCTCAAAGGGATCGGTGCCGTTTTCGGCGGCGTAGAGCACCGTCTTGCCTTCATCGGTCTTCACGAAGCTGATGTCAGCGCCCGAAACCCTGGCGTAGCCGTGCACCGGGATGCCCAAAGCGAGCTTCCAGTGATCGAGCGTCGAGGTCTCAGGGGTGGGGATGACATCGCCCACGGAGTAGTTGCCCTGGCGGAAGGAGATCGTCACGACCATCAGGAGCGGGAAAATAATGAAAGCCAGGAAAACGATCAGGAACAGATGAGCCGAGGCCTTTCTGTACTTGAGGTTTTTGGATTGAACCATTGGCATAGTGCTCTCTCCTTAAACTCTTTGGTCTGCGTTCTGGCGGATGAGCCTTAACTGCAAGAGGCTCAGGAAACCGACCAGGATAAAGATCAGCGTGGCGATGGCGGCGGCCAGGCCGTAGTCATTGCCCTTGTTGCCTTCGAAGGCGATGCGGTAGGTGAAGCTCACGAGCAAGTCGGTGTAGCCTGCCGGGACGTTGGACTCAATGATGTCCGGCCCGCCTTTGGTCAACAGTTGGATCAGCACGAAGTTATTGAAGTTGAATGCGAACGAGGCGATGAGCAGCGGAGCCAGCGGCTTTAACAGCAGCGGCAGCGTGATATAGCGCAGGTTCTGCAGCGGGGACGCGCCCTCGAGCGCGGTGGCCTCGTAGAGATCGTCGGGGATGGACTTTAGAAGGCCCATGCAGAGGATCATCATGTAAGGGTAGCCCAGCCAGGCGTTCACGATGAGGATCATGCCGCGGGCCAGCCACGGGTTCGTGAACCACTCAGGCGCGGTCCAGGTCGCCCCGAACAGGCTGTAGATCGGGCCCATGATCATCTCGAGGAACATGTTAATTTCACCGAAGTTCTGGTTGAACAAGCCTTTGAACACCAGGATCGAGATGAAGGACGGCACAGCGTAGGGCAGGATGAGCAGCACGCGGTAGAGGCCGCGGCCGGCGAGGAACTGCCACTGCACGAGGCAGGCTAAAACCATGCCGATTGCCAGGGTGATGAACACGGTGAAGCCTGCGAACACCACGGTCCAGATGAAGATCTGGAGGAAGGGCAGGCGCACGGACTTATTGGCAAAGAACTTCGTGTAGTTCATAAAGCCGATGTTCGCGCGGAAGCCCGGGGCGTAGGTCTTGCCCTCAGGCAGCCCCTGATCATTGGCGTACTGGTAGTAGCCGGTCTCCATGTTCGGCACGAAGAGCTTGTGCTCCTCGTTGTCATAGAGCGAGCGCTCCACGTTGACCTCAAGGCCCTCAGGGGTCTTGGCGCCTTTGGCGATGACGGAGAATTTCGGGCTCTCGGCCGAGAACTGGCGCAGCCCGCTCATGCCGAGCCTGATGCTGCTGTCAGGGATGACGAGCTCGAGTTTTTGCAGCGCGCGGCGGTGGGCCACAAGCTCTTTCATGCTGACGGCCTGTGCGGCGGTGTCGCTCTCGATTGCCGGCTTTAACGCCACCTGCACGGGTTTGGCGTCAGGATCGATGGCGCCGGTCTCAAGCGCCAGCGGCGCGGTCACAAACGACTTGCCGTCCTGGGTGAGCACGAGGCGGTACCTGCCGTTTTCGGCGCTTACCATTTTGAACTGGTAGTCGCCGCCTTCCGAGCGGTAGACGGCGTTCAGGTGGTACTTCATGGCGTCGTCGACGGTCATGATGTGTTCGCCTGAGTAGTTGGTAAATGAGATGTAGACGGTGTAGACGAGCGGGAAGATGATGAACGCGATCATGGTCGCCACGCTGGGGAAAGCGTAACGCTGGGCGTACATCTTCTTGCTCGTGAAGACATAGACGCCGATGCCGACGATGATGATGTCAAGCAGCGGGTAGACGATGTCTCCGTTTAAGTACATGCAGGCGTCTGCATACAGGTTGACCAGCACCACGACAGCCGCGATCGCCCACACGAGCATTTTTTTGCCCAGGGCTTTTGGCGGCTCTTTGACGCTGGCAGCTGTGATAGCCATAATGTTCTTCCTTTTAGCGACTTATAAAAAAAGGGGGAGGCCTTGCGGCTCCCCCTCGATTTTACATTTTATTCAGCGGCAACGATGCGCTTGGCTGCGGTCTCCAGGGCGTCGTCAACAGACTGGCGGCCGGAGGTGGCGTTCTGCAGAGCGGTCTGGAACGAAGACCAGAAGCGGCTCATCTCAGGAACGTTCGGCATCGGCTCGCCGTTCATGGCGTTGTCCATGGTGGCGGCGATGCGCGGGTTGCGGGCCAGCTGCTTCTCGAAGCTGTTCAGGGCGGACACGCCGATCGGCTTGTCGTCGTTCATGGCCTTGAGGCCCTTGTCGGTGAGGAAGTACTTCTCGATGAACTCGACAGCCAGCTCCTTGTTAGGAGAGGCGGCGTTCACGCCGGCAGCCAGGACGCCGACGAACGGCTTGGCAGGCTTGCCGTTGAGGGAAGGCAGGGCGGAGACGGTGAAGTCGATCTTCGCTTTGTCGTAGTTGCCCCATGACCAAGGTCCGTTGATCAGGCAGCCTAACTTGCCCTGGGAGAACTGAGCTTCCATGACGCCGTAGTCAGCGCCTTTGGCGATGTGGCCTTCGTTGATCATCTTGACGATGTAGTTCACGCCGGCCTTGGCGCCCTCATTGGCGACACCGGTGTTCTTGATGTCGTAGCCGCCCTCGGTGCGCTTGAAAGCGTAGCCGCCGTCAGCAGCGACGATCGGGTAGGAGAAGTAAGGGGTGTTGTAGTCCCAGAGAATGGCGTGGGCGCCCTGCTTCTGCAGCTCGTCATCGAGCTTGGCGAAGTCCTCAAAGTTCTCAGGAACATTGGGAACGAGCTTCTTGTTGCAGATGAGGCCGACAGACTCGATGGCCACAGGGTAGCCGACGATCTTGCCGTCAGCGGTGACAGCGTCCCAGGCGAAGTCGGCGAACTTGGCCTTCTCTTCGTTCGAAGGGGTCAGCGTAGCCAGCAGGCCGGCTTTAGCCCACTCGCCGAAGCGGTCATGGGCCCACATGATGATGTCCGGGCCGTCCTGGGTGGCGGCGGTCTGCATGAACTTCACTTCCACCTGATCAGGGTGAGCGACGGTGACTTTGACGCCGGTGTCCTTGGTGAATTCCTCGGCAACCTTGGCAAGTCCGTTGTAGCCTTTGTCGCCGTTGACCCAGATGGTCAGCTGGCCTTCTTCAATGGCGGCGTAAGCGGTGGAGGCGGCGCCTGCGAGGAGCGTCCCGATGAGTGAAGCAATCACGGTCTTTTTCATTTAGCACTGTTCCTTTTAGTAATCTTATGTCTGCCCTGGGCTCCGGAAACCGGAGCCGAAGCATCATCAGGAGAAAAGCGTCAAGGCGTGGGGCGCACTTTGCGCTTTTCCCTTCTGACATGAAAAATTATAGGAACGGCACTTTTGTGAAAAGTTATTTTAATTGACTGCAATCTGTACGATTTTGACTTGAATGGCAAAAACTGTGACCCAGGGCAATTTTTGCTAAAAGCATACGCAAACAGCCTTGTATCAGCGGTTTTAAACTTAAATGGTAACGTTACGAAGTCAATTAAACTGTATTATTTTGCTAAATTGCCCCTGCGGAGTTTTCTCGTTTTCAGGGGCGCAACGCCCGCAAACCCCGACGGCTTGGCGCAGAGATCAGCGTTTATAAAATCTCGGTATGGGGCGCAGGCTTTTTAGGGATGTCCGGGCGGCCGGGGGATTTTTGGTTACGTTAAACCTTAAAAAACGATCTCAGCCTGGGATTTTCGGGATCGAAAAAGGCGCCGCAGGGCGCCTTTTTCCATTGCGTGATCCCCGCAGATCACAGCGCTTTTTTAACGCCGGGCTTGGGCGAGCACACGCTCTTGCGGTATTGCAGCGGGGTGATCCCGAAGCGGCGCTTGAAGAGCCTGAAGAAATAGGCTTCGTTCTCAAAGCCGTTTGACTGCGAGATCTCGGTGACGGACTGCGAGGTGAGCAGCAGCTTTTCGGCGGCCTTGCGCAGGCGGTAGTCGTTTAAGTACTCCGTAAAGCTCATGTGCGTCGCCTTCTTAAAGAAACGGCAGAAATAAGCCTCGGAGAAATTCATGCGCATGGAGGCGTCGGCAATGGAGAGCGGGCCTGAGAAATGATCGTGGATCCAGTTGAGCAGCTCTTTGAGCTTCTGCATGCGCTGCTGATCTACAGAGGTCGTGATCACCTGCTGCGAGAACATGCCGGCGTGGTCAAAGCGGGCGAGCACGGACATGACGCGGCTCTTTATCAAAAGCCTTGAGGAGGCGTCCTCATGGCCGATGTGATCGCAGACATAGCCAAAGTCCGCCATGGCCTCGGCGTAGTCCTCCTGCTCGGGCGTGAGCAGCGGCAGCGGGCGGGTGCCCTGGGCGATCGCGTCGAAGATCCCGTTTTGCGCCTCGTCAAACGAGGCGAGCTTTAACATGTCCGGGTTGAACACGATGGCGCGCTGCAGCGCGGTCGTCGGCAGGATGAGGTAGTGCACGACATTGCAGGGGATCATCATCATGCACGGGGCCTTGATCGTGTAGCGCTTCATATTGATGCCGACCTCGAACTCGCCGCGGTCGAAGCTGATGATCTCGGCCTCAGGGTGCCAGTGGATCTTGACGTGCTCAGGATAGGCGCCGCCGTTCCACAGATAAACGGCCAGCGGGAAGACGCTGCTGCCGTGCCGCCTGGCTTCTTTGGGCACGTTCTGCGGGATCGTGTTTTTCATCGGATGTTCCCTGTGAGGCAGGGCAAAAGATGAGACTCAGGCGGCCGGAGCAGGCGTGAGCGCAGCGCCCGCGCCTGAGTCCGGCGGCAGGGAGCCCCATACCCTGCGCAAAATGTTTGACTGCACACAATCTTAACATTTTGCGCGGCATAAGTGCACATAAATGACCTTTTGGGGCAGAGAAAAATGCCGGCGCCGGCAAGGCAATATCCCGTAATTTCCGGCATTCGCGGACAAAAGCGCCTGCGGGAGCGTGGCTAAAACGCGAATTTGCATTTGGCTGTGAGGGGCGCCCTGAGCTGGGCAGAACTGCGGCAATGAGGAAAACGCGCGGTGAAGTTTTCTGTTAATTCTTTGTTTTTTAAAATTTACGATAAGAATTATCAAAGCCCTGCAAATCCGTTTTCCCGCCCTTATTTACAGAGGTGTTGAAAGAAAGAATTAAAAATCCGCTTATGGCGGGAGGAGTTCTGATATGAAGCATGAAATGATTCGCGCAAATGACCGCACTCCGACCATTTTTGACCTGATCACCCGTCCGCTCGAGGGCTTTGGGATGATCCCGCAGGCAGCCGATTTTGGCGGCATGAAGACCGACATCATCGACAAAGGCGATCGCTACCAGCTCAAAGCCGACATGCCGGGCTTTGACAAGAAAGACATCAAGGTCTCGTTCAATGACGGCGTGCTCACCATCAGCGCCCAGCGCCATGCGGAGCAGCAGCGCAAAGAGCAGGGCGGCTACATTGTGCAGGAGCGCTCCGAGGGCAGCTGCGAGAGGCAGTTCAGTTTTGACGATGTCGATCCCCAGAAGATCTATGCCGCCTACACGAACGGCGAGCTGGATGTGTGCCTGGAAAAGCAGCAGCGCACCCAGGGCACTGAGATTTCGGTGAACTGATTTCTGACTGAATTTTGAGTTTTGACCCCGCCGCGCAGGCGGCGGGGCATTGAAATCCGCGGCAAACGCGGGAGGAGAAGTGATTATGGCTAAGAACAATATGACCCGTGTATCAGGCGCCAGGAACTTTGCTCCGACTGTTTTTGACTGGTTTGCCCGTCCGCTCGCCGATCTCGATCTGTTCAAAGACGACGGCGCGCTGAGCATGAAGACCGATGTTATAGACAAAGGCGATCGCTACGAGCTCAAGGCCGATCTGCCGGGCTTTGACAAGAAAGATCTGAAAGTGGACTTCAAAGACGGCGTGCTTACGGTAAGCGCCGCCCGCAGCGCCGAGAAGCAGGAACAGCAGGGCGGCAGACACGGCTATGTCGTGCACGAGCGCAGTGAGGGCAGCTGCCAGAGGCAGTTCTGCTTTGAGGATGCCGATCCTCAGGGGATCAGCGCCAGCTTCAGCAACGGCGAGCTTGAGATCTCCCTGAAGAAGGCTGAGAAGAAGTCAGAAGGCAGGCAGATAGACGTGCACTGATCTGCGCCTTCAAGCTGAACCTTAAGCTTTAAACAAGATCCCCCGGAGCGCCGTTTACGCCCCGGGGGATTTTTTGTCTCCGGCGCAATGCTCAGGCTCAGAGTGTGCTCACGAGGCTGAACAGGCGCTGCGCGTGATCTTTGGCGCTATCCAGCACCTTCGCTTTGTCCTGATCGCTGCTGACGCCCGGGATATACATCATGCCGTAGGAGACGACGGTGCCGCGCACGTGCATGCCGATCATCTGCGCCGACTCGTACTGGGAGGCAAAGAGTTCGTTTACCGTGTGTCCTGCGGCGGTCTTAGGCTCATAAGCGTCTTTGCCGGCGCCGAACGTGCAGGAGAGGATGAAATCCTTGCCATGGAGTTTGTCGCCGCCGGTGCCGTAGGCAAAGCCGTGCTCGAGCACATCCTCAGCCCATTTCTTGAGCAGGGCGGGGACAGAATACCAGTAGACCGGGAACTGGATGATGACGATGTCGGCGTTTACCAGCGCCTGCTGTTCGGCCTTCACGTCAAACTTAAAATCCGGGGCCAGGGAGCCCAGATCGCGGATCTCGGCATTGGGGCAGAGCTTTTGAAACTCCGAGATGATGGCGGCATTGGCAGTAGAGCCTTTGCCCAAGGCCGGATGGCCTGAAATAACCAGCACTTTTTTCATGGAGGTTCCTCCCTGTGATTTATATACAGCGTTTGCGCTGTTTCAATCTTAACCGAATGCGACTGTGTACGCAGCGGGATCTTCAGGCGACAGATCGCAAAAAGAGACTGCGCATTTATTGGCGTGTTCCTGACTTTTAATCTGATTGCCGCCTTTCGCGCTGTTTCCTCAGGCTGCGCAACGCAGTCCTTACGCTTTTGCTGTTTTGTCCGTCGCCGCCGTTGCGGCAGCAGCTTTCATGCAATCCTCAAGGCAGGCTTTAACCTCGGCGTTTGGAATGCAAAATTCGTGGACCCCGCCCTTGCCCCTTTTCTTAAGCGTCAGGTATCCAAGGTTTACCAGCAGGTTCCAAAATCTGCCGGTTTTACAGGCTTCACCGCAGTCAGTGATCCGGTTCGTACGCACCTCAACGCTCCTGCCTTCGAGCAGATCCCGGATCATGTCGGACTTTGTTGAACCGGGTTCCAGGCGCCGCGTGATGATCTGATTGTTGACGGTGTTGTTCCAGTACGCCGGAGGCCTGAACACTGCAGGATCTTGAACCCCGGACTTTAAGAGATCGGACACACAGCTCATCACCTCCTGCGGACAGAAGATCTCCTGTGAGCCGATCCGGTAACCGCCATAGCTCTCCCGCACCTTGTCATAAAATGCCCCCAGACCGCAATCAGCGAGCAGCGAGTGCACCTCATCCTCAGTGAAACCGAAAGCCTCCGAGAGGCTGTCGTTCTCCGAGAGCGCCGTGTTATAGGAGAGGTTGTTGAGCGCGTCGGCAAAATAACCGCCTGCAGGCCTCAGGCAGCCGGTGACTACGGCTTTTTCGATGTCGCTGTTCGTCTTGATGACTGAGCCCAGCATCGGGATGACGACACCGGCCGCCTTGTCAAAGAACCCGTGCTCAGCGGCTTTTTGGAGCAGAGTGTCATAACCGTCGACTAAAAGCACGATCCTTTTGCCGCAGTGTCTGCGCAGCATGCCGCACAGAAGCGAGAGCGAGATCTGCTGCCTGAAGTAAGACTTTTCCGCGCCCGAGCACAGCTGCTCCCGGTCCAGGAGCGGGCGGAAGGCGTCTTTCTCATACTCGCTAAGCCTGGGGCTGTCTTTGAGCCAGGCAAAGCGGCTTGCAAGCTCCCAGATATCCTCTCCGAGCGCGGCGCAGGCGCCGCTGAAATCAGCGGCTCCGCGGTTTTTCATGAGGAGCGCGACCACCGGGTGCCGTCCAAGGTGCTCTTTGCAGAATGCCCTGTCATCCGTGACGGCAAGCCCTTTAAAGAGCTCCTGCTGCCTTGAGGTGTCACCGGGGTGCGCGTAATCCATCTCAAAAAAACTTTGCAAAGTGCTCATCATCAGCGTTTTGCCAAAGCCCCTGGGGCGCAGCACCATCAGCCGATCGCTGTCATGTTCAACCTAAGTTCTGACGAAATGTCTC
>DKSD01000016.1 GCA_002473165.1 Succinatimonas sp. UBA7265 | reverse complement strand
GCCTTAAGGTAATGGGCATGTTTGAAAAGCCCAGTGTCGACAGTGAGACCGGACAGCCCAAGAACGTGCTTGTGCACCCGTGGCTGGGGCGCATCCTTGTTACGCCCACGGATCAGCCCACGGTCTCATGGGATATAAACCTGGGCAAAGCCTCGTTCTCGATGAAGTTCATCGAGGCGGGCTCGCTGGCCTACCCGATGGCCGTTCCCGACTTCTCGGCCAGGCTCATGCAGCTTGCCGATGAGCTTTACAAAAAGATCTTTGGCGACTTTAGCCCCGACGGCATCATCGACTTTGCAGATCAGGTTGTGGAGCAGGCTTACGGCTGCATCGGCGTGCTTAAAGACACGCAGTTTGCCAGGCTGTTCGGCATGGCTGAGGCGCTTGCGGATCTCGCGGTGGCGGTCAAGGATGATCTGACAAACGGCGCCGACGTTCTCAGAACCGACTTGCTTGAAGCCGTGGGCATTGCCAAATTCGCCGATGACGTCCGCGACTGGCGAACTGCCTCGCGCTCAACGGTTTCAGCTGCTGCTGAGCCCAAGCTCTCGGAGCATGCCTCAGAGGATGAAGTTGTGCCGTCAGGCTCAACGAGCGATGACGCCGTGCTTGCGGCTGAGCGTTCCATGGAGCAGGGGTTCAGGCTTGCCATGCTGGGCAACGCCCTGGGCGCTTCCACGCTCATCGGCTCGGCATACGATTCAAACGGCGATGTCTCCGGCGTAACCGTGAGCGCCGATGAGGTGCTGGCGGTGCGCAACGGCATGCTGAACGCGCTTGAGCGCGAGATGATGTTAACCGGTGACGATGACGCGGATCTCTACCTCACGCTCTCCGACGCCTACGCCTGCGTCTACCGCAAGCTCACGGAGCAGGCTGACGCTCTGGGCAGCGCCTCGGTAAGCTACACGCCTGAGGCAGTCATGCCCTCCCTGGTGCTGGCCTATGACCGCTATGAAGATCCGAGCCGCGATCTTGAGATCGTGCGGCGCAACGACGTGCCCAACCCGGTGTTCGTGGCGCCTGAGCCTTTGAGGCTGTCGAGAAACTAAAATAGCCGTTAGTTAAACGGAGGCATTTATGAAAAGGGATTGGGAACTGATAAAACAGATCCTTGCCGATGTGGAAAACGACGAAGACCTCGAGGATAAGGGGCAGATTTACGCTGAAACCCATAATGACAGCAGTGATTATCTAAGGCATCTTGAGCTTTTGGCTGACGCCGGATGCGTCAAGGGTGTTGAGATCGATTTTGTCGACAACGCCGGGCATTATAAGCTGGCTATGACGATGCCAAGGCTGACTATGGAAGGCTACGACTTCAAAGAAGTCCTAGAAAACACAAAGCTGTGGCGCAAGATCCGCGATATGGCTGCCAAAGCAGGCGTCAGACTTTCGTGGATGTTTATTCAGTCGGCGATGCCTGTTGCGATTAAATCTCTTTTCTAAGTTGTTCTTAAGCCTTCTGCCCTATACTTCAAAGTACAGGGGTGAGGCTTATGAAGAAGATCGTTTTAATCGCAATGGCGGTGCTGTTGTCAGGATGTCAGGCATGGGTTCAGCCTGAACCAAAAGTCGATCAGGCTTATTATGAAGCCATAGCAAAGACAAATGCGGAAAATAAAGAAAAGCTTCGCCAATCTCTTGCCAGGCTACAGAAATCCTGGGAAGAGGATCAGGAATACAGACGTGTTCATGGCGTGTCGCAATATACCGGAATGAATATTCACGGAAGCAACGAAACCGGGTATGTGATCAACGGCAAAACCTATTACTGCCACTTTATCGGGCAGAACAAATACGAATGTACAGAGTAAAAACTGTTTGATTTAGGAGACCGCTCAGCTGAGCGGTTTTTTTATGTCCGCAGGAAAGAATATCGTTACACTCTATGTCGACGGTCAGGCTTACAGACATTGGACTAACTTGTCCATCACCATGGAATTAAACTCCTGCGCCCGTTCTTTTAGCTTTAACGCCACTCCAAAACTGCCAGGCAATGCATCGCTTCATAATTTTCGCCCAGGGCAGAAAGTTCAAATCACCATCGGTGATGATCTGGTACTGTCGGGCTACATCGACGCGATTCCGGTCAGCTATTCAGCATCGTCTGTGAGCCTGACGGTAAGCGGCCGCAGCAAGGCCTGCGGGGCGGTGCTGGACGACGAGGGCTTTTGCTCCAAGCCGTGCAAATACGGCAAACTGCAAAAGCAAATAGCCGAGCTTCAAAAGAAGATCAAGAACGAGCAGTCGGAGGCCTCCAATGCAAACGAGACTGCATCAGCATAACGGCATTGCGGGCGCGGGCGTCAAGTTTGAGCGCATCCGCCGTGTCACCGGCTACCTTGTGGGCACGCTTGACCGCTTCAACGATGCAAAGCGCGCCGAGGTTAATGACCGCGTGAAAAATATGCATTTGTAGCTTATAATAAAAGTACGGTACGGAGCAGGACGTCCTAGTGCTCCCATGCCACCCCTCCTCGCTTCAGGCGCCGCAAGGCGTACAGCGGACCAGCGGAGGGTTTTTCAGCCCTTACGGTGTCGGACTTAAGTGCCTCGGCTGTAAGGTCCCCAGGCATTCGTGCCTGGGGGGATCCCCGACGTTCTTCTCCCTGCCCTGCCACAGTCGTAACTCTAACGCGTAACTTCATTTAAAGTTACGAGCTAAAAAATCAATAAGATACCCTCTCAGTTCGAATCCCGATCTCACCGCCATTCTTCATAGAATTCTTTCTTCTCCTTTTTCAAAAAAACATCATAAATTCAAACACCCATACCACAGATCACTGCAACAAGAGGAATGGTTAGCGCAGAAACCGCAGTCGTCGCGCTGATGCCTTTGGAGGCGGAATTGATACCCGCAGGGCTGTACAGCGTTGCCAGCATCGCCACCATCACTCCAGACGGAGCGGAAAGTACGATCAGAGCCACACCTTGAAGCGCCGGCGTGTTAAGCAGCGGCGCAAGGCAAAACATCAGGATCACCGGCACGGCAATCATCTTTAAGACCACAAAGAGCATCAGCCTCATGTCGGTTACAGTCTCTTTAAAGCCGAGATCGGCAAGCGAGGCTCCGATCACCATCATGGCAAGCGGCGGCGAGGCCATGCCTACCATCGAAAGCGCTCCGCGCACATACTCAGGCAGCGTCAGCTTAAAACCGATAAGCAGCATCAGCGCGATGCTGGAGATGAGGCAGGGATTTTTGAGGATGGTTTTAAACGGAATGCGGTTCTCCCGCCCGCCCATCACGAAGATCCCGTATGAATACAGCATGATCGTGTCGACTACCACAAAGAACGACATGTAAACCATGGCTTCATCGCCAAAAAGCGATGCCACCAGCGGTATGCCTAAAAGAGCAGTGTTAGTGCAGGAGTAGAGCATGTTTACCACCCCGCGTTCTTTTGCCGGGGTGCGCGTCAGCCTGGGAAAGATAAGACCGGTGACGTTTTGCGCCAGCTGCAACGCGACCATCACCATGGCGCCATAGGCGATATAGCTGTAATCGTGGGAAATAAAACGCGAGATGTCACAAGAGAGGATCAGCGCCGGGGTGGTAAAGCCTACGACGAGTGCCGTGAAGGCTTTGCGGTTTTGCACAGTGATGATCCCCTGATGCCTGGCCAGAGCGCCCAACAGCATCATGAAGAAAAAGATCCCCATCTGCCCTAAGATCAGCATACGACTATCCTCTGTTTGAATGCGTATCCGGCAAGCACCAGATTAATTTATTGTTATTAAGTCATTTTTACAAATTTACTCAGATCTTCCAGATCGCATCGAGCAGCCTTTTGCCGGTGCACGTTTTAAAAAGCTTTTCCGCTGCCTTGTGCACTTCCGCAGCCGCAAGTTTTTGTTCTCCGGCATTTTGCAGGAAATCCGCTTCCAGCAGGATCTGAAAATCCGTGCCGTCGCTCATACTCCAGGTGTGATGGTGGGAGACCATGAAAACGATCCTCGCGATGTCAGCTTCATCAAGACCGGCTTTTTTAAGAAACTCCCGGGCGATCGGCCCGCCTTCGGCCTCCTGGTGATCCCAGCGGGTGTCGCCGTATTTAATCCGGCACAGCGGGCAGGCGATGTCGTGTACGATCGCGGCGGCTTCGGCAAGTTCCCGCGTTCGATCATCACAGCCCTCGCCTAAAGCGATGGCCCTGGCAAAGCCTTGCACTCCTGACAGGTGCGCGATGTCATGGAAATTTCCCTCAGAGAAATCGATCATCCTCAGGTAAAGATCGTTAATGTTCACCTTTTTCTCCTTTTTTGTCTCCGCCGCGGTATTCGTCAAGTTCCCGCTCCCATTCAGGCTGCGGGATGACACCTTCATGGATGAGCAGCGCCGCCTTGTGCTCAAGGCCGCCGCCGTAGCCGTGCAGGCTTTGCCCGACCCCAAGCACCCGATGGCAGGGAATGATGATTGCGACCGGGTTGCGCCCGGCCGCCCCGCCTGCCGCCCTGGCGCTGGCGCGCGCGCCCCGGCGCGCGGCCACGGCGCAGGCGATCTCGCCGTAGGTTGCCGTTTGTCCGTAAGGGATCTTGAGCATCGCCGCGCACACATCACGGGTGTAAGGGCTGACGCCGCTCAGATCGATGCGCGGCAGGAATCCCGGATCGCGCCCTTCTGCGTAGATCTCAAGCCAGCGCCGCGTGTCAGACAACGCCTTAAAAGCATCGCCTGAATACGCTTTTCCGGGCTCTTTGCAAAACCCCAGCGACACGAGCGCCCCGTTTGCAAATCCTGCCTTAACCCAGCCCATGGGAAGTTTTACATAATCAAAGATCATTTCTTTCACCGGCCTGATACCAAAAGACCGCAGTCGCCTGCGGTCTTTGTGCTCTTGCTTCAAATCACCTCATCAGATGTACTTGAAGTTGATCTCCTTGATCTTCTGCGACCAGGTCTTGGGGCCGATCTGGTGGATGCTGTTGCCCTCGGTGTCGACGGCAACCGTCACCGGCATATCCACGATCTTGAACTCGCGCACGGCTTCCATGCCCAGGTCTTCAAAGGCCAGCACCTTGGCGGCCTTGATGGCCTTGGACACCAGATAGGCGGCGCCGCCGGTGGCCATCAGGTACACAGCCTTGTGCTTCTTGATGGAGGCGATGGCCTCAGGGCCGCGCTCGGACTTGCCGATCATGCCGTACAGGCCGGTCTTGGAGAGCATGGTCTCCACGAACTTGTCCATGCGGGTCGAGGTGGTCGGGCCGGCAGGGCCGACGACTTCATCGCCGACGGCGGGAACCGGTCCCACGTAGTAGATGAATTTCTTGTGGAAATCGACGCCCTCAGGCAGCGGCTTGCCCTCAGCGACCAGATCGCAGATACGCTTATGGGCGGCATCGCGGCCGGTGAGAATGGTGCCGGAGAGCAGCAGCGTCTCACCCATCTTCCAGGTGGCCATCTCTTCCTTGGTGACGGTGTCGAGGTTGACGCGCCTGACGTCCGCGCCGGCGCCGCCGATCTTGATGTCAGGGTAGCTGTCAAGCGAAGGAGGGGTGAACGTCGCAGGACCCGTGCCGTCGAGCACAAAGTCGATGTGGCGGGTGGCGGCGCAGTTAGGGATGATGGTGGTGGCTTTGGAGACCGCGTGGCAGGGATAGGTCTTAACCTTGACATCGAGCACGGTCGTCAGGCCGCCCAGGCCCTGGGCGCCGATGCCCAGACGGTTGATCTTGTCATAGAGCTCAACGCGCAGTTTCTCCTCGGGGGTCACCGGGCCGCGCTTGATGAGTTCCTGGATGTCTATAGGATCGTTTAACGATTCCTTGGCGAGGATCGCGGACTTCTCAGGGGTGCCGCCGATGCCGATGCCGATGATCCCCGGAGGGCACCAGCCGGCGCCCATGAGCGGGATCTGGCTTAAGACGTAGTCAACCACGGAGTCTGACGGGTTGAGCATCTTCATGTGGGTCTTGTTTTCCGACCCGCCGCCCTTGGAGGCGATGGCGACCTCGACTTTGTCGCCGTGAACCATCTCAATGTGCACGACAGTCGGAGTGTTGTCTTTGGTGTTGACGCGCTTGCCGATCGGATCGCGCAGGATGGACTTGCGCAGCGGGTTGACGGCGCTGCAATAAGCGCGGCGCGCGCCCTCGTCCACCATTTCCTGAACGGTCATGTCGCCTTCAAACTTTACGTCCATGCCGATCTTGACAAAGCAGGTCACGGCGCCGGTATCCTGGCAGAGAGGGCGGTGGCCGATGGCACACATTCTGGAATTGACCAGGATCTGGGCGATGGCGTTCTTAGCGGCGGGATTCTGCTCTATGTCATACGCGTGCTTCATGGCCTTCAGGAAATCCTGGGGGTGATAGTACGAGATGAACTGGAGAGCATCCTCGATTGACTTAATGAAGTCTTGGTTCTTAATCAGAGTTGTCATGGAATTCTTCTTTTAAACCCGTGTTTGCAAATGTCAAAAACTGATCGGGCTCTCAGCGCCGGCTTTGTTTTGAACCCAAAGCGCCAAGATCGGTTCACAGCGGCCGTTATTATAACAAAGGGGGCCGCGCGGCCCCCCGATCGGCTGTCGCAAAACTGTAAAAGCGCAGCGCAAAGTTGTGTTTTAATTATGTCAAATCTCACATACGACATATAATCTTTGGCGCACCTTTGTCTGCAAATGCTATGCTGAACAAAAAGGTGCGGACATTTGCACCCAAATGGTTAACCCTCATTTAACGGATACCGGGGAAAGCGCAGAAGTATGCTCATCACCATTGCGGTAATGTTTATCGTGCTGGCCACGTTTCTGCTGATCATCGTAAACATGTTCAGCGACTACACGACCCGCCGCGATCAGGACATGCGCATTGTCGTGACCCATGCCAAGAACCTGATAGCCGAAACCGAAGAACTGCTGCTCAACCAAAACCAGATCTCCTATTCCAAAACGCTGGTGCTGGTGCTCCACCACCGCATCATCAGGGCGCTGCGCAAGATCCAGCAAAGCCACGTTGAAAACGAGCACAACATCACCGAGAGGATCGCCAACGAGGAAAAACTCATAGAAGATCTCAAGGCCAACTACCATGACGATGTCGCTTTCAGGCCGCCTGAGAATGACACTGTGGCCATGAACCAGCTGCGCACCATCAGAAGACTGCGCAACATCCTCAAAGTCGAGATCCGCCAGGGCGTGCCGGTAAACCCGGCCGACATCCAAAAAGAGGATCGCCGCCTTTATCTGCTGGTGCTCAAGGTCAATATCTCAAACCTCGTGCAGCGCGTGCTTGAGATGAAGCGCTTAAAGCAGCTGGGCACCTGTCGGCTGCTCATCCAAAAAGGCCTGGACGTCATCCACAAGACGAATGTCAAAGACGACTGGATCGCTGAAAAAGCCGATCTGCTAAACCAGCTGCGGCAAGGCCTTGATGCGGAAACGAACCGCCAGACGACCAAGAAAGAAGATCCTAAAGCCGCCGAAGAAAAGAAAGAAATCGACATGATCTTCGGCGACAAGAAGAAGTGGTAGCGGTCAGTTTTTGCCCGCAGGGATCTTAAGCGAAGGCGCAGATGCTGCAAAGCACTGCGCCTTTTGCATCATCGCGGCATCCAAAAGGCACAGCGCCAGCATGGCTTCGGCTATGGGGACGGCGCGGATCCCGACACAGGGATCATGGCGGCCGCGCGTCACAACGCTCACCTCTTCGCCGCGGATGTTGAGGCTGCGCCCCGGGGTGAGGATCGAAGAGGTCGGCTTGAGCGCCAGGCGCACCCGGATCTCCTGCCCTGAACTGATCCCGCCTAAAATGCCGCCGGAATGGTTCGAGAGAAAGCCTTCCTTGCTGATCTCATCGCGCGCCTGAGTGCCGCGCATGGCCGCCATGGCAAAACCGTCGCCGATCTCCACGCCCTTGACGGCGTTTATGCCCATCATGGCAGCGGCGATCGAGGCGTCAAGGCGGTCAAACACCGGAGCGCCCCAGCCGGCGGCCACGCCGCGGGCGCGCACCTCGACGACGGCGCCGGCGCTGTCGCCTGCGGCCGCAAGCTCTTTAAACAGATCCTTAAGCCCCGGGAGCTTCTTTGGATCAGCAAAATTAAACTCGTTCTCCGAGGCCGCTTTGGGATCAAAAAGCGGGGTGCTGATCCCGCCTATGGCGGTCACGCAGCCTGCGATCTCCGTGTTAAACAGCTCCCTTAAAACCTTTTTAGCCACGGCACCTGCGGCCACGCGCATGGCCGTCTCGCGCGCCGAAGCCCGGCCGCCGCCGCGATAGTCGCGGATCCCGTATTTTGCCAGGTAGGTGTAATCGGCATGCCCGGGGCGGAAGCACTCGGCGATGGCGCTGTAATCCTGCGAGCGCTGCGAGGTGTTTTTAATCAGCAGGCCGATGGGCGTGCCCGTGGTTTTGCCCTCAAACACGCCTGAGAGGATCTGCACCTGATCGGCCTCGCTGCGCGGCGTGCCGTAGCGCGTCGAGCCGGGGCGGCGGCGATCGAGATCCGGCTGGATGTCCGCCTCGCTCAGCTCTATCTGCGGCGGGCAGCCGTCGATGATCGCGCAGAGCGCCTCGCCGTGGCTTTCGCCGCAGGTTGTAACCCTGAAGATCTCCCCGAAAGTGTTTGCCGGCATGATCACTCCCCCTTTGTGCCGTAAGCGGCCTGCTTAAAGACTTCGTGGTAGGCATCCAGCTGCTCTTTGGAGAGCACGAACACGCCGGTGCCGCCTTTTTTCAGATCGACAAAATGGAACGGCACCATGGGGAAAGCGTCCACCAGATGGCTCTCGGAATTGCCGACCTCCATCACGAGGATCCCGTCCTCGTTTAAAAAGGCCGCCGCGTCGGCGAGGATGCGCCTGACGCAGTCCAGCCCGTCATCGCCTGAGCCTAAGGCCAGCTCAGGCTCCTGGTGGTATTCCTCAGGCATGTTTTCCAGATCTTCGCGATCCACATAAGGAGGGTTCGCGACTATGAGATCGTATTTGTCGCCTTCAGGGAGGTTTTTAAAGAGATCGCTCTTGATCGGGGTGACGACCTCCTCAAGATCGTATGCGCCGATATTGATAGCAGCCACTTCCAGCGCCCCGTCATCAATATCGACAGCATCGACCTCGGCTTCCCCTTCAAACTGCAGCGCAATCGCCACGGCGATGCAGCCTGAGCCGGTGCACATGTCCAGCACCCTTTCGGGATCGCGCTCGAGGTACGGGGCAAAAGAATTTTCGATCATCTCGCCTATGGGCGAGCGCGGGATGATGACGCGGCCGTCGACGTAGAACTGGCGCCCGCAGAAGAAAGCCCGGTGCGTCAGGTAAGGAGTCGGGATATGGCTGAGGATGCGCAGCCTGGCGATCTTGCCGATGAGCACTCGCTCATCGCGCGTCAGTCTTGAGGTCAGCGTGGAATCGTCGCAGGGAGGGGTGAGGTGCATCACGGCCTGCACGATCTCCAGCGCTTCGTCCCAGTAATTGTCCGTGCCGTGCCCTACGAACACGTGATGGGCGGCAAAGCAGGACACGAGATAGCGCACGACATCCTGAACGGTGAACAGCTCCTCTGAGAGCGCCTGCTCCATTTCCTGGCTCGTAGGCGGATCATCAAGCTGCCGGTAGATCGCGGAAAGCTCAGAATTGTCGGATAGCTTATTCATAAAACCTCAAAGGTAAAACCGGCAAGGCGGCAACAAATGTGACAATTATACAGCGCGTCGCAAAACGCCTAAGCTTGCGCTGCTTGAGGCAACAAAAGGGAGCATGCAGAGGATTTTAAAAACACAAAAGCCGGATCAGCGGATCCGGCCTTGGGCGGACAGGCGGCATTACATCACACGAGCCATGCCGAGGATTTCCCGGTTTACCTCATTGCAGATGCGCAGCCTGACACGATCGTCAATCTGATCCACAATGACTTTGCCAAAATCGAAAGAGAATTCACCTTTGCCTTTGATGGCGAAGGAGCCTCTGAAAAAGCACTTCACGTATCTGGCGATGCGCACCGGTGAATACTCTGGGAAAACTCGCATGGGATAATAACCTCTGCTCTTAACTTGTATAAGGAAGTATAGACACAAACAGGACAGGCAAATGTGCCCTGCCGCACATAAAAGGCAGTTATAACAAGCAAGTGTTAAGAATGAGATCAGCTTTGCAAAATTTGCGGTTTTGCGATCCGGCTTAAATTTTCAGACGAAAAAAATGTGTGATCCAAAGCGGGTGAATCTTTATGCCTTGGCGCGAATTTTTATCATCACGGTAATCAGGCAAATTTGAAAGAGAAACGGATAATCATTTACACTGAGATAATCTCAAAAATAAGTGTTATCATATTCAACTAATTAAAAGCTTAAAACCTTTTCTTCTTTAAGGACCGTAAACTAATGGAATTAACAGAACTGCTGACTAAGCGCGCCGCCCGCAAGGCTTGCGCTGATCTTTCCCTTTCCCAGACTGCGAAGCTCATCAAAGTTTTAAATGAAGTGCTTGAAGAGAAGAAACTCAAAGATCAGGAAAGCGAAGAAGTCAAAAAGAAAAAACGCGATGTTTTAAGGAACATCGCCGACCTGATGGCTCAGGCCGGGATCAGTAAGAGCGAGCTTAAGACCTACGCCGACGAGGAACTCTCAGGCAAGCGCCCTCGCCGCACCATGAAGGCCCGCTACCGTTTCACGGGCACTGACGGCCTCACCCATGAGTGGACCGGCCAGGGCAAGCTTCCGGTGGAGCTGCGCAAACTTATAGAGCGCGACGGCACCACTAAGCAGGATTACCTGATAAAAGACGAGGATCAGCAGGCCTGATCCTCAGATAACCGCCGTGCGGAAAGCTTCATTTTTGTGCGGCGCTGATTTCCGTTTCGATCATTTCAAGGGCTTTGAGCGGATCATCAGCCCGGGTAACCGGGCGCCCGATGACGAGATAATCAGAGCCCTCTTTTATTGCCGCTTCAGGCGTCATGATCCTCTTTTGATCCCCGGCGGCCGCCCACTGCGGCCTGATCCCCGGGGTGACGCACAGAAAATCCTTCCCAGCCGCGGCCTTGACCGCCTGAACCTCACGGGCCGAACAGACAACTCCGTCAAGTCCGCTGCGCGAGGCCAGCGCCGCCAGGCGCTTTACCTGGTCCAAGGGGGAAACTTCCATGCCGATCCCCGCAAGCTGCGCCTCATCCATGGACGTCAGCACGGTCACGCCTATAAGCAGCGGCCGGCTGGGAAATTCTGCGAGCGCAGCGGCTGCGGCGCGCATCATCACCTCGCCCCCTGAGGCGTGCACGTTCATGAGCCACACGCCGAGCCTCGCCGCGCTGCGGCAGGCCTGAGCCACCGTGTTGGGGATGTCGTGGAATTTGAGATCAAGGAAAACCCCGAAGCCTTTTTCGCACAAGGTGCGTACCAGCTCAGGCCCTGCGGCGGTGAAAAGCTCGTTGCCCACCTTAAGCCGGCATTTTTCGGGGGTGACTTTTTTTACAAACTCCAGCGCCTCGTCTGAGGTCTGGTAATCAAGCGCGACGATGATTTTAGGATCGGTCATGTCAGTCTCCGTCTATTCCGCCCCTGGGTTTGAGGCTGTTCCACTTGCGGCACGAGGGGC
The DNA here is from genome assembly GCA_002473165.1 of Succinatimonas sp. UBA7265. Lineage (GTDB taxonomy): Bacteria > Pseudomonadota > Gammaproteobacteria > Enterobacterales > Succinivibrionaceae > Succinivibrio. Next base: position 47,018 of record DKSD01000016.1, on the reverse strand, counting down.
ACTGCCAGAACATCACCGACGACTCAAAGCCGCAGCGCCGGCACACATAGCGCGGCGAAGAGGCTGCCTGGGCGTCTATGAGGGAGCGGAATTCCGAAACCGTCTCGTTCTCGCGCGCGTCCAGCCCGCGGGAGCGGATCTCCAGCAGTTTTGAAAAGATCTTGATGTTGTGTTTCTCATGCAGGGCGCCGGCGAGCAGTTCCTCGGCGTCATGGGGACCTGAATCCTGCAACACGGCCGAGGCGAGCTCGCAGACGGCCGACGCCGATTTCGTCGTTCTCACAAGATCTTCAAGCGCGATGCGGTATTTGGGATCGGCGCGGTTGGCATAGCAGCGCTTGAGATAATCAAGGCAGAGCATGCCCATGCCGGGATCGAGGTGCCCGGCCTCGCGCACCAGCGTTTCCGCCTCGGCGTTGCGCCCTTTTTTGAGGTAAACGTCAGCGAGCATCAGGCGCGGGCGCACCGCATCGCGATCCTGCTCCAGGGCCTTGCGAAACAGCCCTTCGGCCTGATCGTCGCGGCCGGCGCTCTGCTCCTCGCGCCCGAGCTCGCAAAAATAATTGCACAGCTGCGAGGCGATCTTAAGGCCGCTCTCCCGGCCAAATTTCACTGCGACTTCCGCGGCTTTGCGAAAATCGCCTTCGCGCTCGTAGACCTTAAGCAGCAGTTTGGCGCTCTCCGCGCGCTGGCGCGGGATCTCCAAAAGCTGCTTTAACAGTTCCTCGGCCTGGTCAAAGACGCCGGCGTTTAAAAAATCGCGGGCCAGCTCCAGGCGCGAAAGCTCATGGCCGGTCTCATCGCTCTCAGGATCTGAGGCCATTTTCTCGTGCAGCGCGATGGCCTTCTCCGTCTCGCCGCGCTGGCGCAGCAGATTGCCCAGCGCCATGCGGGTTTCAAACGTTGGATCTGAGGTGTTGAGGTAGGTGATGAAGTTGTCGACCGCTTTTTCCTGATTGTTGGATAAGAGGTACTCGACGCCTTTGAGATAAGCGGTGCGGTTGCGGTTCCTGCTTTGGAGAGCTTTGGAGCGCATGGAGGCGCGCCCCATAAAATACCCGTAGACAGCGGCTACGGGCAGCAGCAGGAAGAGGAGTTCGAGCATGCGTCAGCTCTTGGGATCTTCGGCTGAAACGTCTTCCGCCCCGCCGGATTTGCTTTTTAATTCCTCAAGCTGCCGGCGCAGCGATTTGACGTCGCCGCGCAGCGATCTGCCGCCGCGCCAAAGTTTAAAGCACAGCAGCAGGCACAGGTACATGCCGAGGATCACGCCGAAGATGATCCCGATCACCAGCACCGAGCTCACCGGCATGTCAGCTTTGCCAAAAAGATAATCAAAGCTGACGGCGGCGTCGTTGGCCGAGCCGATCGCCAGACCGACAGCCACCAGCACGACCAGCAACGCCACATAGGCCCATACCCTGAGCATAGTCAACCCCGTAATTGTGAAAGTAAAGCTGCGCCAGGCGCAGCGCACGGCAAAAGATCAGTTCTGCGGACCTTCGCCGGGCTGATAGTCGACGCGGGCGCGCAGCTCAACGCCAGGCTTGAAGTGCACGACACGGCGGCGATCCAGCGACACCTGCTCGCCGGTCTTGGGGTTGTGGGCGATGCGCGGCTCGCGCACCCGGATTTCGAAACTGCCGAAACCGCGGATCTCGATGCGCTCGCCGGCCGAGAGGGTTTCTATCATCAGTTCAAAAATTTCCCTTACCGCGTTGTCTATCTGGCGCGGATTGGTATACGGGAATCTTTTAGTAAGACTATCAATCAGTTCTGCACGGGTCATAAGCGCTCCGAATCCTAGTACATGAATTTAAGTATAATAATAGTATCCCGTTGATATTACAACAAGTTAGATTTGCAAAAACACGTACGAGATCACGTAACTTCTGAAAACCGGCCCAAAAGCCGGCCGCATCAGAGCGCACGGGCGCGTCCGCCGGATCTTAAATCCACGATCCTGTATCAGGGCAAATCTGTCTGGATCTTCTCCAATTCTAAATTAAAAATAACCAAAATCAACAGATTCATCAATGACAGTGCGCCGCTTTCGCGGCAAAACGCGAGGTTTTAATGAACGCGCAATTAAATCCCGGCATAGAAAAAGCCCTGTTGAAAACCTGCCCCGCCTTTGCGCGTGCGCTTAAGGCGCTGCTTGAAAACGCTCCCTGGGGTGATCCTCAGGTGCGCGTCGATGAGGGCAAAGAGCAGACGCTGCTTGCAGACGGCAGGCAGCTGACCTCGCGCTACCGCCGCAGCTTTCAGGCAGAGCGCGCCTTGAGGAACATAGATTTTAACCAGGATGTCTGGCTCTACGGACTGGGGCTTGGCGATGAAGTGCGCCTGGCGCTGAATAAGCTCGCGCCAAGGCGGCGGATCCGCGTGCAGGTGCTCTGCCCGAGGCTCTTTGCGATCTTAAGTTCAGCCGACTCCGATTTTATTGAGCTCATAAGAGAGGAAGTAAGCTTTGAGCTTCCTGAAAACGGCAGCGCGCCTGCGCAAAACCGCGCCGTGATCCTCCCCGAGCTCAGCCTTGAGGAGCGCTTTGTCCCCGATCTCAAGCTCAGGCTGCGCGCCGAGCTTGACGAGGCGTACGCCAAAGAGTGTTTTGAGCGCGGCCCCGGGCTGCGCATCCGCAAAAACGTGCAGGACAACCTGCCGCTTTTGCAAAAAGAGCAGCCTTACCGCGCCGCGGAGCTCGGAGTCTGGAATGAAGCGCTGGTGCTGTGCTCGGGGCCTTCGCTGAAGCGCGATCTCAAAAAAGCGCAGGATCTGCTCAAAGCGCATCCAGGCATGGTCACTGTCGCCGCGGACACCGCGCTCGCTTTTCTTGAGCCTTTAAAGCTCATCCCGGATTATGCGGTGTCCATAGATGATCTGGCAGGGTGGCACGCCGGAACGGCTTTTTTCAAAGATCTCAGCCTATACCGCTGTTGCACCCTGCTCTATTCGGCAGCCTCGCTGCAACGGCTGTGGCTTGATTACCCGGGCAGACGGCGCTATCTGCTCTCAGAACGCATTATAAAAAACTCCCCCGCCTTAAAAGAGCGCGGCGGCGATGCGCTCTGGGGATCAGGATCGGTGGCGCTTACCGCAGTTTCGCTGTGCCTTGCCCAAGGGGCCCGCGCGGTTTACCTCTTAGGCGCCGACTTTGCCGCCGATGAAGAGTACACGCACGCGGGGATCAAACGCTCCGAGGATCGCTTCATCAACGGAGACTTCCGCCTTAAAGTCAGCTGTAACGACGGTGCATCGCGTCCCACGCTGCGCAATTTCATCGTCTACCGCGAAGATCTGGAAAATCTGATCGCCTTAAGAAAGGACACCCGCTTTGTAAACCTCTCCTCAAGGGGCGCGGTGATCCGCGGCTGCGAACGCGGTTAAAGGATTCAGGCAGCAAAAAGGCGCCCGGGAGGAACTCCCGGACGCCTTTTTAACACCAGGCCGCCGCGCTCAGGCGGCGGCTGAAAGGAAATTATTCCTTCTTGCCGGCGGCGGCGAAAGCGGCAGCCATGGCAGTGGTGGCAGGCTCCTGGCTGGCCTGCTGGTTGATGGTCTCAAGGGCCTCTTTCTCCTCGGCCTCATCCTTGGCACGGATGGACAGGGAGATCTGGTGGGACTTGCGGTCAACGTTCATGAACTTGGCCTCGACGGTGTCGCCGACCTTAAGGACGGTGGTCACGTCGTCGACGCGATCGCGGGAAACATCGGATGCGCGGATGTAGCCCTCGATGTTATCAGCCAGTTTCACGGTGGCGCCGCGCGGCTCAACAGCGGTCACAGTGCCGGTCACGACCGAGCCCTTGTGGTGCTCGGCGACATAGCCGGCAAACGGATCGTTGGCGATCTGCTTGAGGCCCAGGGAAATGCGCTCGCGGTCCGGATCAACCTGCAGCACCACAGCGGTGAGTTCGTCGCCCTTCTTGAAGTTGCGGACGGCATCCTCGCCATTCTGCTGCCATGAGATGTCGGAGAGGTGGACGAGGCCGTCGATGCCGCCGTCCAGGCCGATAAAGATACCGAAGTCGGTGATGCTCTTGACCTTGCCGGTGACGTGATCGCCCTTGTGGTGGCTCTCGGAGAACTCAACCCAAGGATTAGGCTTGCACTGCTTGAGGCCTAAGGAAATGCGGCGGCGCTCCTGATCGATGTCGAGGACCTTCACATTGACGCTGTCGCCGACAGAGACGATCTTGGCAGGGTGGACGTTCTTGTTAGTCCAGTCCATCTCGGAGACGTGCACGAGGCCTTCAACGCCGTCGGCGATCTCAACGAAGCAGCCGTAATCGGTAAGGTTCGTGACCTTGCCCTCAATGACAGAGCCCACAGGGAAGCGGGCGGCGACATCGGTCCAAGGATCAGCGCCTAACTGCTTAAGGCCTAAGGACACGCGCTGGCGCTCGCGGTCGAACTTGAGAACCTTAACCTCGATCTCCTGGCCGACGGTCACGATCTCGGAAGGATGCTTGACGCGCTTCCAGGACATGTCAGTGATGTGGAGCAGGCCGTCAACGCCGCCCAGATCAACGAACGCACCGTAATCGGTGAGGTTCTTGACAATGCCCTTGATCACCTGGCCTTCTGCCAAGGTGGAGAGGATCTTCTCGCGATCGGTGGAGTGCTCGGCCTCGATCACGGCGCGGCGGGAAACCACGACGTTGTTGCGCTTCTGATCGAGTTTGATCACTTTGAACTGAAGTTCCTTGCCCTCAAGCGGGGTGGTGTCGCGCACCGGGCGGATGTCGACGAGCGAACCGGGCAGGAAGGCGCGGATGCCGCCTAACTGGACGGTAAAGCCGCCTTTGACCTTGCCGTCGATAACGCCGGTGACCACTTCCTTGTCGTTGAAAGCGGTCTCGAGCTTCTTCCAGGCTTCGTTGCGCTTGGCTTTCTCGCGAGACAGCATGGTGGTGCCGTCGCCGGCTTCAACCGACTCAAGGGCCACGTCAACCGTGTCGCCGACTTTGACTTCGAGCTCGCCCTGGGCGTTCTTGAACTGCTCCTCAGGGATCTCGGACTCTGACTTCAGGCCGGCGTCGACGATCACGAAACCGTTCTCGATCTTGACGACCTTGCCTTTGACCATGGAGCCCGGACGGGTCTCGGTGTTATCTTTTAAGGACTCTTCAAAAAGTTCTGCAAATGATTCCATTAAGGTAAATCTCAATATTCCCTTTCGCGTCAGTGCTCTGAGGGTGTTGCTTAAAATACGGCGGCTTCCGTGCCGCCGGGGTTCCCTTGCGGGAAAAATCTATAACGAGGTTTTCTCGCGCACCAGGGCGCGCGCTTTTGCATAAACCTCTTCTATGCCAAGATCAGATGAATCGAGCACCACGGCGTCTTTGGCCGGGACGAGCGGCGCGACCTTGCGGTTGCGGTCGCGCTCATCGCGATCTTTGATCTCCGAGAGCACCGTCGCGTAATCGGCTTTTTTGCCGGCAGCCTCAAGCTGCTTTACGCGGCGCTGCGCGCGCACCTCGGCGCGGGCGTCCAAAAAGATCTTTACCGGGGCGTCCGGGAACACCACGGTTCCCATGTCACGCCCGTCGGCCACGAGGCCCGGCTCTTTGCGAAAAGCGCGCTGACGCTGCAACAGCGCCTGGCGCACCGCCGGGAACTGGGCAACCTTGCTGGCGTTGACTCCGGCCTCTTCGGTACGGATGGCCGAGGTGACATCCTCATCGCCGAGCATCACTCTTACTCCGCGCTCAGTCGTTTCAAAGCGCAGGTTTAACACCTGAGCCTCCTGGACGAGCGAATCCTCGTCAAACAGGGCCAGGCCGGCTTTGCGGGCCGCGTAGCCCAGCACCCGGTATATGGCGCCTGAATCGAGCAGCGCAAATCCGAGATCCCGGGCCAGCCTTTGGGTCAGCTCCCCTTTGCCGGCGCCGCCGGGGCCGTCAACTGCAATTACAACCGCTTTGCTCATAGCATCCTTATCCAGATCCTGAAACGGCGATTATAACAGAAAAGCGCCCCGGAATTTTTCCAAGGGCGCCCTTTAAGCGGGAAAATCCGGCGTCACGACTCGCTGACCACAATACGGTTGCGGCCGCCGTTTTTGGCTTTGTACATGGCCTGATCGGCCTCGGAGATCAGCGTCTCGATGTCCGTCTTGCCGTTTTCGATGCCCACTACAGAACTGGCGCCGATGCTGATGGTCAGAAGGCCGGTGTCGTTGCGCGGGTTGGGAATGCCCAGATCCCTGACCTTGGCGCACAGGCGGTCGCCGATCACGGCGCGCTGATCGTCGGTGATGTTCTGCAGCACGATGACGAACTCCTCGCCGCCGTAGCGGTACACGACATCGCCCTTGCGCTCGGAGAGACTCTTCATCAGCGTCTGGGCGATGGTTCTGAGCACAAAGTCGCCGTACTGGTGGCCGCGCTTGTCATTGAAATCCTTGAAGTGATCGATGTCGATCATAAAGCAGCACAGACCCTCAGGCGGCACCGGGGTGTCCCGGATAAAGCTGTCCAGGGCGCGGCGGTTGGCCACGGTGGTGAGTTCGTCTTTAAACGAGACGTCAAGCAGGCGCATATAGTTGCGGCTGGTGTCGCGAGCCTCGCCCTCCGAGCGCTGCATGTCCTCAAAGAGTTTGGGCAGCACGCCGCTTATAGACTGGATCTCGGTGATGTTTGAGGTCGGGAATGAGACGTTCTTGTCCTTGCTGGTGCGGAAATTGTTGATGATATGGGCGATGCGCGCCAGCGGATCGCTGACATAGCGGAAGATAAAAAAGTAGGCGCCGACCATGAGGATAAACAGCACCAAAAGCGAGATGAAGACCATCGGCGCCGAATGCCGGGCGGCCTCGGTGATCGATATCAGATGCGAGTTGATGGACCTGCTCTCAATGGAGGAACTCTTGACCACGAGATCATTGACGCTCTCGCGCAGGTTGTCATAGAGGATGTTGAATGAGGCCAGCGCGGACTCATAGCTGCCTATGGCTTCATTGAGCGCCATGTAATCCCGGTAATAAAGGTTGCACTGCGGCGAGGCGTTTTTCAGCCCTCCGGGCGAGGAACAGTCCCTGACCACCGTGTCGGCGGCGGCGCGCAGGCGGGCGGCGGCGTCGCCTGAGAAATCATTCATGCTCGCCTGCTCCACGGTCATAGACGCCATCCAGTCGCGCACTTCCGTGCTGTTGCGGGCCGCCGTCCTCCTTAAGACCTCGCTGCCCATATAAGTGACGTTCACAAGGATGCTGCGCAGATCGTTTTGCAGCCCCTCAAGCTTAAGGCGGCTGTACCAGAACGTCTGCAGCTGGCGCATCAGCACCCCGGTTCCCGGGGAGGAGAATTTCGAGGTCTCAGAACCGATGTCCGTCAGGATGCTCTGCGCGCTCACAAAAGACTGGCGCGCCGCGGAGCGGGAGATATCCTCATGAATGTTCGACAGGTGGTAGCGCAGCGAATCGATGTTGATGAAGACCTTCTGGGTGTTGAAGATCTGCGGCACCACGTTCTCGGTGATCTGCTCGGAACTGATGGCCACGGCCCTGAATTCGTTGTAGAAAAAGCAGAACATGCCGACGATCACCACCAGGAGCGGAGCGAAGGCCAGGATCACGAAAGTCTGAACCTTAAAGGATCGCTTCTGCCTGCCGGTGATCCTCGCCAGATCGCCGGGCCTGAGCTCGCCGATCTCCTTTTTTTTCCTGCCGCTTTTCTCAGCCATGATCCGTTCCTGGGTTACAGCTCCGTATCCTGATAGGGGAAGAAATCCACTGCCAGGCGGTACAGTTCTTTGTTCTGGCGCAGTTTCCTCAGGCCTTGGTTAATGCCTGAGAGCAGATCCCTGTCGCCTTTTTTTACCGCCACGCGGTAGCTGATGCGCCGCGGCGCAGGCGAGATCAGATCGTCGGCCATATACAGCGGCACCTTGGCTTTCATCATCAGCCCGTAGGCTGACAGGCTGTCGACATAGATGCAGTCGACCTTGCCTTTTTCAACGGCCCTGGCCAGATCATCGTAAGCGCCGTAAGAAGTCAGGAAAGCCACCTGGCCGCGATCGCGGCCGTGCATGAGCGCCAGTTCCTCAGGGCTGCCAAAACGCGCCCCGATATTTAAAACCTGCATGTCGCGCGACGAATAAAACACGATGCCGGCGTTTGATGAAACCATGACCGGGCGCGCGCTCATGACCTGGGTTGAATAAGTGTAGCCGCCTTTTCTCAGATAATCATCCGGGCTGAAAGCACCGAGCGCGAAATCGAGCTCGCCTGAGCTCAGACGCGAGGTCATGGACTGGTAGCTCATGAACTCAAAGCTGCATTTGGCTTTAAGCTCTTTGCACAAAAGCCCGGCGGTCCTCACGGCAAAGCCGTCGTGGCGGCGGTAGGTTGCCGCATAATAGGAAAAAGGCACATGCCGGTCCGGCAGGCCTACCTTGTACTCATGCCCCGCGGTTTCAGGCACATCGGGCAGCCTTTCAGGCACAGCGGCAAAGCCGGGCCGCCATACGGCCGCAGCCAGCACCAAAGCTCCGATGAGTCCTTTTATTCCCATAAAGTTTATTTTATCTGCACGCAGAGGGCAATTCAGCGCCGCAGCTCAACTTTCACGATCGGGAAAACAAAATCGCGCCCGCAGATCCGGCGCCGATTTGATGATGCGCGATTATGAATTTATAATTCAAGCTTTGAAAACGTCTGATACCTGAATGCGCTGAGCTTCGCGCTGCAAAAAAATCAGACGCAGCCTGGGATATTTAAATTGGATCAGCCTCAAAACAGCACCTCGCCTTCAGCTTTAAAACTGGTTCAGGGTCCGATCGCCAATCTTCCGACCCGCTACGGCCAGTTTAAGATCACGATCTTCCGGGAAAACGACCGGCTCGATCACGCGATGATCTTCACAGGAGATCTCCAAGACGGCCGCCCGGTGCTCTGCCGCATCCACTCAGAGTGCCTCACGGGCGACGTACTGGGCTCGCTGCGCTGCGACTGCGGCTTCCAGCTTGCCGCCGCGCTTGAGGCCATAGCCAAGGAAGGCCGCGGCGCCCTGCTCTACATGCGCCAGGAAGGCCGCGGCATCGGATTGTTCAACAAGATCCGCGCCTATGTTCTCCAGGACGAGGGCCTGGACACCGTGGATGCGAACCTGCGCCTGGGCTTTGGCGCCGACGAGCGCCACTACGGAGTGTGCGGCCACATGATGCGCGCCATGGGCTTTGACCACGTGATCCTCATGACGAACAACCCTGCGAAGATCGACTCGATCTCAAAACACGGCATCGTTGTGACCGAGCGCCGCCAGCTTGAGTACGGCCGCAATAAATTCAACGAAGGCTACCTCGAAACCAAAGCCGAGCGCATGGGGCACCTGCTGCACCACCAGGACTGAGGCACAAGAAGGTAAAGACGCCGCGGAAAACCGCGGCTTTTTTTTGTTTTGCCTTGACCGGCGCCGTTTTGCGCCGCCTGAGGGCTGCTTGTAATATCATCACGTCAGGCGGGCAAAAGAGCCTGCTGTGTTTAACCATTTCATTTAGGGGGAGCCATGGCACAGGCCAAAAAGAAAAGCACGGTTTCAAAAGCGCAGGACGAGACAAAAAAGCCGGGGGCCTGGCTTAAATACGGCAAAAAAGAGCTCCAAGAGCTTGAAGCGCTGTGCTCTGGCTACGAGGACTTCCTCTCAGAATGCAAGACGGAGCGCGAGAGCGTCACGGAAGCGGTAAGGCAGACGGAAAAGGCCGGCTACCGCGATCTGGCAAAGATCGTCTCCCAAAAAAAGAAACTCAAACCCGGCGACAAGGTGTACGCCGTGAACATGCACAAAGCGCTGGTCCTGTTTAATCTGGGATCTGATCCGCTTGAGCAGGGACTGACAATTTTAGGCGCGCACATCGACAGCTGCCGGCTGGATGTCAAGCAGAACCCGCTGTATGAAGACAGCGGGATGGCGTTTTTGGACACCCATTATTACGGCGGCATCAAGAAATACCAGTGGGTCACCCTGCCTTTGGCGCTGCACGGCGTGATTGCCAAAAAAGACGGCACGACAGTCACAGTGCGCCTGGGCGAAGATCCGGGCGATCCGGTGTTCTGCGTCACCGATCTGCTCATCCACCTCTCGCAGGAGCAGCTCAAAAAGAGCGCCGCGACGGTCATAGAAGGCGAAAACCTAGACATCCTTGTCGGCAACCAGCCGCTAAAAGGCAAGGACAAGGACGCCGTCAAGGCCGGGGTGTTAAAGCTGCTTTATGACAAATACGGGGTAAGCGAGGACGACTTTCTCTCCGCCGAGCTCTGCCTGGTGCCCGCCGGGCGCGCCCGCGATCTCGGCTTTGACCGCAGCATGATCTTAGCCTACGGCCACGATGACCGCGTGTGCGCCTACACCTCGCTTCAGGCCATGTTAAAGACCGGCAAAATGCAGCGCACGGCCTGCTGTCTGCTCGTTGACAAAGAAGAGATCGGCTCCGTCGGCGCCACCGGCATGCGCTCGCGCTTCTTTGAAAACACGCTGTGCGAGCTCTTAAACTGCCTCGGGCAGTACTCGGAGCTGGGAACGCGCCGCTGCCTTGAGAATTCGGTCATGCTCTCCTCGGATGTGTCCTCGGCCTATGATCCGCTCTACGCCCAGGCTTTTGACAAAAAGAACGTCGCTTACCTCGGGCGCGGCATGGTGTTTAACAAGTTCACCGGCGCCCGCGGCAAATCAGGCTCCAACGACGCCAACGCCGAGTACGTGGCGAAGCTGCGAGCGATCCTCGACAAAAAAGGCGTGAGCTATCAGTTCGCCGAACTGGGCAAAGTCGATCTGGGCGGCGGCGGCACCATAGCCTACATCATGTCGCTGTACGGCATGGAGGTCATAGACAGCGGCGTCGCCGTGCTCTCGATGCACGCCCCGTGGGAAGCCGTGAGCAAAGCCGACGTTTACGAGACCTGCAAAGGCTACCTGGCCTTTCTCGGTCTTTGAGGCCACCGCTGAACGCTGAAAAAAGCCCCGCGGTATAAGCCGCGGGGCTTTGTTCTCACAGGTAAGATAAGGAAATCAGGCTTAATCTATGCGGATCTCGCGCCCTGCAGGCTCCTCGGCCCGTTCAAGGACCACCGTGAGCGTGCCGTCGGTGAACGAAGCGCTGATCTTCTCGGGATCGACATCGGGGAAGCTTACAGAACGCTCATAGACGCCGCCCTCGCGCTCGCGCACGATATAGCCCTGCCCGTCATCCCCTTCATCGCGGTGGTGCTCGGCGCTGATGGTCAGGACGCCGTCTGCATAGCCCAGTTTGATATCGCCTTTTTTGGCGCCGGGCAGATCAGCTTTGAGGATGTAGCTGCCGCCTGAAAGCTTCACGTCAATACGAAAGCTCTCGGCATGCCGGCCGTTTACGAAATCAGCAAGCGGGCGGTTGAAGATGTCAAAAATCGTGGGGCCAGAGCCCCGGTCTGAACCAGAAAAAGTCGACATTTAATACTCCTGACGGCGCCGGCGGCGCCGATGATTTTTTGCTTTGCCTGTTACATAACTGAGGGCATAAAATGCTTTTTTAAAGTGCCGGCGCCAAATTTTCCGGGCTGTTTGGAACAGCGCGCGGTTCTGCTACAGCGCATCCCAGAAAGTTTTTTATTTAATAACAAGGATTTTTTAGATGAACGAGCGCGTAAACCAATTTGGGCAGACCATCGGCAGAGCACTGCCCGGTTACACTCCTGGCGATTTTCCGAAGTTTAAAAAACTTGAAGGCAAAAGATGTTATCTTGAGCCGCTTTGCTCAAGCCGGCTTCAGAAGGCCGTCGCCAAATGCTATTTGGCGATGAAAGAGCCGGACTGGACTTACCTTTCCGTCGGACCGTTTGCCTCACTCAATGAATGCGAAGATTTAGTCTCGGACTTTGCCGCTTCAAAAGATCCTTGCCACATCGTCATCGCCAGGCGCGGAACGGACGAAGTCCTCGGCACTTTCTCGCTGATGCGGATCCAAAGGGAAAACCGCAGTATCGAAATGGGCTGGGTAATTTACTCGGATCTTTTAAAACACCGCACTGAAGCCACGGAAGCACAGTATCTGGCGATGCGCTATGTGTTCGACACTCTCAAATACCGCCGCTATGAGTGGAAGTGCGACGCTTTAAACGCGCCTTCGGCCAGCGCCGCGCAGCGCCTGGGTTTCAGCTTTGAAGGGCTGTTTCGCAACGCCGCGGTATACAAAGGCAGGAGCCGCGGCACAAAATGGTTTTCCGTAACCGACAATGACTGGCCCGAGATCAAAAAGGCCTTCGAGCAATACCTCGATGAGCGCAACTTTGATGCGCAAGGGCGTCAGCTTAAGCCGCTTCAGGCGCGGCGGCCTGGGCACGCCGGTATTTAAAAAGCCATCGCCCCTAAGACACGACAAGCGGCGTTTTTTGCCTCATAAGGTGCGCCCCGGCACCCCAGGTCTTAGATGAAGGGCTCCGACATCATCCGCCCGGGCATAAGCACGCCGCGCTCGATGCGCCCGACGCCCAGGAAACAGCCGCGCCCCCAGATGGCGATCGGGGTGTTTTCGGTATCCAAAGAGCAGCCGGTAAATGTGCAGTCGGAAAGCCCCTTTAAGCGCATGCCGTGCATGATGAAATCCGTTTTCTCATCCGTTAAGCTGATCTTAGGCAGGGCGGACATGAGATCACCTGTTGAGAGCAGCAGCGCATCGAGCTTTGAGAAATCCCCGCTCTCCCCGACGCTCTCATCGCAGAGTTTTTGCAGTTCATCTATGCTCATCATCCGCCCCTCGGGCAGCCCCTCGACCGCCGTGCGCCTTAACATGGTGACGTAGGCTCCGCAGCCTAAAGCCTCGCCTATGTCAGAGACCAGCGTGCGGATATAGGTGCCTTTTGAGCAGTAAACGGCGATCTTAAAGCTGCTGCTGCTGCGCTCAATTGCCTCAAGCGAGTAGATCTCAACCTCTCGCGAGGGGATCTCAACCTCATCTCCGCGGCCAGAGCGGGCGTACTTGTAAAGCGGCCGTCCTCCCACCTTGACCGCCGAATACACCGGCGGGATCTGGGTGATCTTCCCGCGAAAGCGTTCCAAAACCTCGTCAAGGCGTTCAATGCAGCCGTCGGCAGGGCGGCGCGAGATCACCTCGCCTTCGGCATCGCAGGTGCTCGTTGTGACACCGAGCGTGCCCTCTGCCAGATATTTTTTGCGGCCTTCAAGGAAGAACGAGGAGAATTTGGCGCTCTCGCCTAAGAGCACGGGCAAAAGCCCGGAGGCCAGCGGATCGAGCGCCCCGGCGTGTCCGGCCTTTTGCGCCCGAAAGATCCCGCGCACGCGGGTCAGAACCCCGGCTGATGACACTCCGGTGGGTTTATCCAGCAGGAACACCCCGTTAACCTTGCGCCGGGGCAGGCGGCTTTGAGGGTGGCGGTATTCCCCGCGCCCCTTTTCGGCAAATTTTTCTGAATCTTTCATAGGCTAGGGATTTTATCAGGACTTAAGCGGGCTTTGAGCGGGACGTCTTGCAAAAAGCACACTGTTTCTTTAACATATCCGACTGTTCTGTGGGGGTCTGTCAGTCCCCGCGTACTTGCGCCGGGTTTAATTGGTCAGGTCCGAAAGGAAGCAGCCAGGGTTCGGTTCCAAGGTACCGCGGCCAGGTTGACAGGCCCCCTCCATATTCAGGAGGATCCGCTCCGTGAACGGCAACACCGGCCTCTACGCCAATCTCCACGAACTAATCGTCTCAGATTACCTGCGCGTCGAAAAATCCCAGAATTTCTTTGAGCTGCTGCGCAGCATGGAACTGACTCCCAACCTGAGCTCGCCCAACGTCTTTTTGATGATCAGGCCCCGGGGCTTTGGCCTCTCGCTGTCAACGGAGGCGCTGTACACGCTGCTCGAGCGTGCCGGCGAGTTTGCAGAAAGCACGGCCTCGCGGCTCGATCAGCGCACGTTAAGCGAGCTTGAGCGCCTGCCCCGGCACCACGTCATCAGCATCAACCTCAAGAAGGTCGCCTCAAAGACGCCGCGCGAGTTTTCCGATCAGATGATCTCAAAGCTCCAGGAGCTGTACTGGGAGCACCATTTAAACGGGCAGATCACCTCGTTCACCACGCCTAAAACCTATTTTGCAGGCCTCATAGATCAGCTCTCGGAGCGCCACAAAGATCAGATAGTCATACTCATAGACAACTACGACATTCCCCTGATCATGGCCTCGTTTATGGAACCGCGCTACCGCCAGCAGGCCGTCTCAGTCTATCTTGAGATGTTAAACGTCATCCGCCACAGCCAGGGCAAGGTGCGCTGGGCGCTGCTCTCAGGCCATGTCAAATTCTCCATGGCCTCCGAACTCTCAGAAGGTCTGCCGCTGGTGCGGGATCTCTCCTCGGCCCCTGAATACGACACGCTTTTTGGCTTCACGCGCGAGGAGACGGCCGCGCTGTTTAAACGCGAGATCGCGCAGCGCTGCGAACAATCACACCAAAGCGAGGATGAGGTGCTCGACGCGCTCGAGCGCTGCTATGGCGGTTTCTGCTTCTCAGACAGGCTCCGTCCGGTCCTGTGTCCTGCCTGCATCAACCACGTCATCATCAACGGCTTTAAGCTCCTGCCCTACAGCTGCACGGGCGACTACGCCTTCTTAAGGCAGGCTCTCGCGCGCGAAGGGGCGGATTTTGGCTGGCTTTTTGGCAAGGACGGGCAGGATCCGCTCTTTGGCAACTCGCTGCCTTTGGAACCGCGCGGCAAACAGTTAGGCAGCCTGCTCATCCAGCTGGGATTTGCCACGCGGTCGCGGGTCACCGAGCATGATCTGGGAGGATTTTCCACCTGGCGCTACCGGTTCTCCTCGCCAAATCTCGACATGTCAGAAAGTCTCAGGCTTATCTCAGACGGTGAGGAACCAAGCGCCACCCTGCCCGATCTGCAAGAGCTGCTTAATGCAGCAGAGGAAGCTCAGAAAAAAGAGCCGGCCGCGGCAAAAGCTGCGGAAAGGAAAACAGACGGGGACGAGGCCGCAAAGGCTCAGCCTGAGCCTTAACGCCCTGACTCGTCACCGGCGCTGCGCGAAGCGCCGCCTGGCTCGAAAAAGCTCTGAGGCAGCAGCCTTGAGAGTATGGGATGCCTGCGCGAGACCGTCGAGAGCGCGCTGTCATCGTCAACGCTGTAAATTTTGGGATTGGTGCGATCCATGAACACCCGTGCGAGCTGATCCTGGCGGAACTCATAGCGATAGCCGCGTTTCAAGGCTCCGGCAAAAAAGCGCGGCTTAAGCGAGCCGGTTTCTTTATAGATGATCGCCGATCTCATGGCGCTCACCGGGCGGGCGCACCTTCCGCCGTCAAAGATCACGATGGCATAAGCCTCGCACGCCACCGGATACGGCGCAGTGCGCAACAGCCGCCTGAGCCTTAAATAATACCAAAGCCTTGCGGCGTAAAAGAGCTCGTAGATGACGCAAAGCGCAGCCAGGACGCTGAAATAATACCCGGGAAACAGATCCGTGTTCCCGGTGAGCTTTAACAGCCACAACAGCAGCAGCAGCGCGCCTACCAAAAAGAAAGACGTCCCCAGTCCCTTCTGGCACACGGTGTCGACGGTATTGGGATCGAACCTGATCCCCGCCTCGTTAAGCCGCGACTTCAGATAGACGTTTGCCGGCAGGGAGATGTTTTTCTTTCTCACACCAGACCTCAGTGATCCTTAACCTCATCCCAGAACTGATTTTCCAGCCTGCCAAAAAGCTCACGGCAGGGATCGTCGGCGCGGGCGGTCAGCACAGAGACCAGCACAATCGCGACAGATGAGATTATAAAGCCCGGCACCAGCGAGTACAGCCCGAACCACTGGAACTGCTCCCACACCAGCACGGTGGCGGCGCCGGCGATCATGCCGGCAATGCAGCCTTTAAGGTTCATGCCCCTCCAGAAGAGCGAGAGCACGACGGCCGGGCCGAACGAGGCGCCAAAGCCCGCCCAGGCGTATGAGACGAGGCGCAGGATCCCGGAATTCGGATCAGTGGCGATGACATAGGCGATGGCGGCAACCATCAGCAGCGTCAGGCGCCCCACCCACACGAGCTCGTTCTGCCCGGCGTTTTTGCGGATCAGGCGGCGGTAAAAATCAGCGGTAAGCGTCGATGAGGCCACGAGCAGCTGGCAGGAGAGCGTGCTCATGATGGCCGCGAGGATCGCCGAGAGCAGGATGCCCGCAACCCACGGAGTAAACAGCGTCTGGGTGATGATGATGAAGATCTGCTCAGGGTTTGAGATGCTGATTTCAGGATGCCTTAAGGCAAAGGCATTGCCGTACAGGCCGATCAGCACGGCGCCTGTCAGGCACAGCACCATCCAGGAAATGGAGATGCGGCGCGCCCCGCCCATGCCGCGCACGCTCCTGGCGGCCATAAAGCGCACGAGGATGTGCGGCTGGCCGACATAGCCTAAGCCCCAGCCTGCAAACGAGATGATGCTCACCAGCGAGATGCCTTTCATGAAAGCCATCAGATCCGGGTTTGCCGCGCTTACCGCCTCCGAGGCCGCGCCGGGACCGCCGGCATCGGCGAACACGATGATCGGGGTGATCACGAGCGCAAAGGCCATAAGCGTGGCCTGCACGGTGTCCGTCCAGCTTACGGCCAAAAAACCGCCGATGAACACGTAAAGGATTGTGGAAGCCGCGCCGATGAGCAGCGCGTTTGAATAGTCCATGCCGAAAGTCTGCTCAAACAGCCTGGCGCCTGAAACCATGCCCGAGGCGCAATAGACGACGAAGAACAGCAGGATGATGAGCGCGGCCAGCACCGCCACCATGCGGGTGCGATCCTGGAACCTGGCGGCGAAATAGTCAGGCAGCGTCAGCGAATCGGCGGCGTTGGCGGTAAAGGAGCGCAGGCGCGCGGCCACAAATTTCCAGTTGCACCACTGCCCGCAGGTTAAGCCGATGGCGATCCACGAGGCCGAGATGCCGGTGGTGTACAGCGCGCCCGGCAGGCCCATGAGCAGCCAGCCTGACATGTCCGAGGCGCCGGCCGAGAGCGCCGTCACCACTTTGCCCAGGCGCCTGCCGCCTAAGACGTAATCGTTAAGTGAACTCGTCGAACGCGCGGCGATGATGCCGATGACGAGCATGCCGAAGATGTAAACGATGAAGGTTGTGGTTGTGGTGAACATGCGAATGCCAATGCTGTAAAACAATTGCGCAGATCATAGCAGATATGTAAGTTTTGCGTTCCAAAGCAGAGCACGGCACTGTTTTGGAGTGTTTATTCCGCAAAAAGCTCCCCGCTGCACCGCCATAAAACCCAGGCACAGCTCAGCTGCTGCGCCAGGCAAATGAAAAGGCCCTCTTTAAAAGAGAGCCTTTTGCAATCGGAGGGCTTTATTCAGGCGAGATCTTTTAGCAGGCCTTTGAAGCCGTCGTTTAAGATCGGGAACACGAAGCCGGTCGAGGAATTGAGATCACAGGCCTCAATATGGAACGTGCAGGCACCGCGCTCGCGCTTCCACTGGCTTTGCGAGAGCTTTTGGAAGTAACGCTTTACAAACCAGGCGCACTTGTCCTTGTCAAACTGCGGGAATCTCGCGCCCACAGCCTCGGCGATCCGCTGCGGGCTTGTAAGCTGCCCCTGCTGGAGCTTGTGGATGCAGTCGAGCACCGCATAGGGCATGAGATCGCGCTCATCGGTCTGGCCGGGCTTGAGCTCGGCCGTCGGGGCCTGGGCTGCGATATAGGCCATCTCAGGCAGATGCAGCACAGTCTTGTCCGAGATCTTAAGCCCGTCGTCGGCGATGTGGCGGTTGACCTCCAGGATGAAGCTCTTGGAAATGTCGCCTATCGGAGCCAGCCCGCCCGCGGTGTCGCCGTCCATGGTGCAGTAACCGACCGCATCCTCAGAGGCGTTGCAGGTGGTCAAAAGCAGCTTGTTGTAGCGGTTGGCGATCATCCAGATCCCCGGGGCGCGGCAGCGCGCCTGGATGTTTTGCAGCGTCAGATCGTCATGCTCCCAGGTAAGCGGAGTGTCAGGAGTCGTGGAATTCACGACCTCGGTGTAATCTTTCACAAGGTTGGAGATGGACCACTCATAATGCGTGGCGCCCAGGCCCTGGGCCACCTTTTGCGCCGCCGTGCGGGTTACGGAGCCTGAGACATCAGATCCCTGGTACACGGTGATAAGCGCCTGGGGCATGATCTCCTTTTTCACATAGCCCTCGATGTCCCCGCTAAACGCCGGCACCTTAATGCCGACGCTCTCAAGCTGGGCTTTAAAATCGTCAAAGCCCTGATCTTCGAGCGCGGCCATCAGGCCGGCGCACACGGCCGTGGCGCACAGCCCGGAATCAGCGCCGCCTGAGAGCGAGAGCGCAAACCCGCGGGCGCCGGTCTTGAGCATCCAGTCATAAAGCCCCAAAGACACGGCGCGCACAGCCAGATCGTGATCGGGCAGATCGCCCGTGAGCCCGTCGGCTGCCGTGAACAGCCGGGAGCGGGCAAAGGACAGCGTTGGCGAGGCCGCCACGAGGTTGCCGCCGCAGGCTATGAGCGACAGCCCGTCGTAGACGCTCCCGCCGCCCTCGCAGCCTAAAAGCGACGTCGTCAGCACCGTGGTTTTCAGCACCATGGAGAGCGCGGCGGCCGCCACCTCGCGGCGCCTGCGAGCCCCCATCTCAAAGCGCTCGACCGCAGGGGCCACAACCAGATCGGCGCCCTCAAGATCGCGGATGTCGGCTGTGTTAAAGAACACGCCGACTTTGCCACAGTCGCACTCAAAGACGCTTTGGCGCTCAAAGCGCTCGGCCCCCAGGATAAACGTCTCGTCAGGGGCGGCGGTCGTCAGCACGCGCACGCGCGGATCGCGGCTGTTGTTGAATGAGCGCACTGCGGCCACGCCCAGGATTTTCGAGCGCTTTAACATCACATAAGCATCATAAGGGCGGCCGTCTGAGCCCTGAAGCACAGCGCCCACGCCGGCAGTCACGCCCTCAGGGAGGTTGTACTTTAGTTCGAGCACCGCAGCGGCGCTCTGCTGCATGAAGGCCGGAACCGCAAAGAGATCGCCGCAGTCAAAACCGGTGACGCACAGTTCAGGGAAGGCGACAAATTTGATGCCGCGCTTAGCAGCCTGAGCACAAAGATCTAAGATTTTTGATACATTTCCGTTAATATCTAAGGAAAGGGTGTTTATCTGCCCTGCTGCGAAAACAGACTGTTCCATGAAGACAGCTCCTGTGGTGAAAATTTTCCTGCGCCTACGTTAGCACAGGGATCCCCTCCGGTGCAGCAGCGCCCCAAAATGGAATGGAATTTATCGATGACTGATCACACCGCCGCCCCCCGGCACGTGATTTCCGCCGGCCACTGCCGCCATCTGGGCGCCACGCTCGAGGAAGACGGCGTCAACTTCGCCATCTGGTGCCCGCGCGCCCGCAGCATCGAGCTGCTGCTCTTTGCGTACCCAGAAGATCCCGATCCGGAAATTATCACCGTCGAATCCGAGCTTTTTCGCTCCAGCTACTACTGGCACGTAAAGGTGCTCGCCGTAAAAGCCGGCCAGATCTACGCCTGGCGGGTGCGCGAGTACATTGGCGACGACGGCCCGGCCCCGCATAAAAGGCCGCTGCTTATAGATCCTTACAGCGCCCGCGTTGTCTTCCCCAAAGGCTACCTGCGCTACCAGGGCGATGACGAGGAGGAGAATTTCCGCACCTGCGCCAAGAGCGCCGTCATCGACATGACAACCTATGACTGGGGGCTGGACATCCGCCCGGGGATCAGCCTGCGCAAAACCGTCATCTACGAGCTGCACGTCAAAGGCTTTACCGCCTCCAAGACCTCGGGACTCTCCGATGAGCTGCGCGGCACCTACCGCGGGCTTATTGAGAAGATCCCCTACCTCACGGCGCTGGGCATCACCGCCGTTGAGCTTTTGCCCGTCTACCAGTTTGACGTCCACGATGCCCGCCCGGGCATGACGAACTACTGGGGCTACAGCCCCATGAGCTTTTTCGCCGTACACGAGCAGTACTCATCAGACCGTTCGCTCATGGGACCCATAGACGAATTCCGCGACATGGTAAAAGCCCTGCACCGCGCCAACATCGAGGTGATTTTGGACGTCGTCTACAACCACACCTCCGAAGGCGGCGAGGACGGACCGGTGTACTGTTTCAAAGGCTATGACCAAAGCGGCTACTACATCCTCAACAAAGACGGAAGCTTTGCCAACTACTCAGGATGCGGCAACACGTTCAAAGGCAGCGCCCCCGTGGTGCGCGAACTCATCCAGGACTCGCTCATCTTCTGGAAGGACAAGATGCATGTCGACGGCTTCCGCTTCGATCTCGCAGCCATCCTCGCCCGCGGCGAGGACGGCGAGCCCCTGGCCTCAAGCCCGACGCTTTTGGACATCGACGCCAACCACCACCTCGCGGACGCTAAGCTCATCGCCGAGCCCTGGGACGCCGGCGGACTGTACGCCTTAGGGAGGATCTCCGGCAGCAAATGGCGCGAGTGGAACGGCCGTTTCCGCGACGACGTGCGCTGCTTTATGCGCGGCGACAACGGTTTTGTAAAAAAATTCATCAATCGCGTCCTGGGATCGCCTGACATCTACAACGAGCGCATGGTCGATCCGCGCAAGAGCCTCAATTTCATCACCTGCCACGACGGCTTTACGCTCTGGGATCTCGTCTCCTACAGCCATAAGCGCAATGACGCCAACGGCGAGCACTCCCGCGACGGCACGGATGACAACTGCTCGGGCAACTACGGCGTGGAAGGCGAGACCGCCGATCCCGAGATCAACGCAGTCAGGCTGCGCCAGGCCAAGAATTTCATGGCGATCGCGCTGCTGTCTATGGGCACCCCCATGCTCCTGATGGGCGATGAGGTGCTGCGCACCCAAAAAGGCAACAACAACGCCTACTGTCAGGACAACGATCTAAGCTATTTCAACTGGGATTTTGAGAAGTCGCCTTTGGCCTCGGAGATGCTCGCCTTTACCAGGCTCGTCATCCGCCTGCGTGATCCGGTGCGCAATGCGGCCCTGGCCTCGCGCCGCGCCCGTCCGATGCCGCGCTTTTTGGATCGCGCGCTGCGCAACTGGCGCATGCAGTGGCACGGCGTCCGCCCGTTCCAGCCTGACTGGTCCGATGAATCCCATTCCATAGGGCTTTTGGCTTATTCCGAGGATGCCGGGGTGTACTTCTACGGTTTTGTGAACGCCTGGTGGCAGGATCTGGAAGTCGAGCTGCCGCCCTCGCCTGCCGGAGTGCGCAACCCCTGGTTTAAGATCATCGACACCGCCGTAACCGGCAAAGGGCACCCCGGCGCCGTGTTCCGCGGCGAACGCTTCCGCGCAGGCGATCTCTTAAAAGTGCCGGCCCGCTCCATGGCAGCCTTTGTCAGCCCCAATTACTGACATGCTCCTCCGGAGCGCCGCTTCGGAGAGCTGTTATAATTTTCCAGTAGTTTTTCATCCTGATTTGGACTTTTCATGGACACCCGGAAGCTTAGCGAAGATCCCGAAAAAAAACGCGAGCGCATGCGCCGCAACCTGCGGCTTTTTGCCCTGCTCATCGCCCTCTATTATTTTGTCTCCGCAGGTTTTTCCTGGTATGAAGACTGGCAGGCTGACAAGCATCGCCTCGATCCGCAAATAGAGGAGATCTTCGCGCAGGAGCGCAATTTCAGCTCCCTCTTTGAAAAAGCTCTGCCCGGCGCCCAAAGCTCACCGCTTGCAGACGGCAGCGGCATCGAATACGCCGCGCCCTCCCCGCGCTCCGGCACTGTAAGGACAGTAAACACCGGCGCAGGCGCCCTGGAGAAAGCCGTGTTCAGCGCAAATTTCTCAGGCGGCCTTGATGATCAGGGGGTACAGCGCCTTAAGGCTTTCTTCCAGGCCTGCGAGAACACCACGGACGAGCGCACTTTAAAGAAGCTCTCCGAAGTGCTCGGCCTTGACAAAAAATCCGTCGCCGAACTGCACGATGGCATGACCGCCACCACCAGGAAGATGGCCTACGCCTTAAAAGTCGATGGCGGCAATATCACCGTCACCGCCACACGCACCTATTAACCCGTAAGGCGCGCAGCGGCGCGCCTTAACTCAAATCGCCTCGGCAGCCATGCGCAGCCTGACGTAATCAGCCTGCCACCTGCCGTCATGGCAAAGCTTTCCCTCAAGCGCCCTCACCGTGCGCGCTATCACTTCATCGGTCTGCTCTTTGGCGATCCCCGCAAAAGGCGTTTTAACAAACATTCTGATCCACTCCTCAAGGCCGTGCGGCCCCTTAAGCGGCGTCGGGCGGTCAAAAAGCCAGGCCTTACGCACCGTAAAGCCCGCCTGCTCGACCATGGGCGCGTATTCTCCGATCTTCGGAAAATAAAACGGCATGCGGTAAGGCCCAAGGCCGCATTGCGCAAAAGATTTGGCCAGCGCCTCATGGATGAGGGCATTGTTGCCCCGGCCGCCCATCTCAAACACGAACTGCCCGCCTTTTTTCAGGGCGCGGCGCACGCAGGAGAGCATGGGCATCTGGCGCTCTTTGTCTATCCAGTGGAACACGGCATTGGAGAACACCGCATCAAAGGGCTCATCAAAGCTGAAATCACAGGCATCGCCTTTTAAAAAGCGGGTCTTAGGGTAATCGGCGCTCGCCCTTTTGAGCTGTTCTTCCGAGGCGTCAAGGCCTGTGACTGCAAAACCGCGCAAGGCCAGCTCATGCGTAAGCGTGCCGGTGCCGCATCCTAAATCAAGCACCCTAAGCCCGGTGCCTTCGATGAGATCCAAAAGCGAACTTCCAAGGCGGGAGACAAACGAGAAAGAACCGTTATATGCAGCGGCATTCCAGCTGATGTTCATAAGGGCTTCCTGTAAAATTTTTAAAGACCAAACGCCATTTTAAAATCCGCAACTGCTTTGCTGTTCTGCAAGGGAGATTGAGACAAAATTTAAACTCCGATCAGGCGCCTGGCTCTTGCGATCTCCTCCTCTGAAGGCGGCCTGGTGTCCTTTAACGTGTACGGGATCTTCAAAGCCTCCCACTTGTAAGCCCCCAGGCTGTGGTAAGGCAGGATCTCAAAGCGGCTGACATTGCGCAGCGTCCTCACAAAATTCCCTAAAGCCCTAAGCGACGGCTCATCATCGGTCAGCCCCGGCACCAGCACATGGCGGATCCACATGCGCTTGCCCAGCGCATCCAGATGCCGGGCGCACTTTAAGATCCGCTCGTTGCTGATCCCGGTGAGACTGCGGTGCTGTTTGGGATCGATATGCTTTATGTCAAGCATCACGAGATCGGTGACCGCCATCAGGGCGTCAAACGCTTCCTGATAAGCCTCTGTGTTCTCATAAGGCCCGGCCGCGGTGTCCAGACAGGTATTGACGCCTTCGTTTTTTAAGATCGTAAAAAGTTCGGTTACGAACTGAAGCTGCAGCAGCGCCTCGCCGCCTGAGACGGTAACACCGCCATCTTTGCCCCAGTAGGCGCGATAACGCAGCGCCCGCCGCGCCACATCCGCGGCTTCAAACTCCTCCCCGGCGTTTATTTTCCACGAATCCGGATTGTGGCAGTAGCGGCAGCGCATCCGGCAGCCTTGCATAAAAACCACAAAGCGCACCCCCGGCCCGTCCACCGAGCCGAAAGTTTCAAACGAATGGATCCTGCCTTTCATGTAAAACTCCTTCAAAAAAGGCGCCGGAGTCATCCCCCGGCGCCCGCTTTAAGCCTTAACCCGTTTTCAGAGCTGCTTGTGGCAGGTGCGGGAGATCACGTCAAGCTGCTGCTCGCGCGTGAGATCGATGAACTTCACGGCATAACCGGAGACGCGAATGGTGAAATTAGCATACTCGGGTTTTTCAGGGTGTTCCATGGCATCGACGAGCTTCTCAGTGCCGAAGACGTTAACGTTGAGATGATGGGCGCCCTGTGAGAAATAGCCGTCCATGACATTCACGAGATTGGAGACGCGCTCGCCCTGATCATGCCCCAAAGCGTCAGGAGAGATGGTCTGGGTGTTGGAGATGCCGTCCAGTGCATACTCGTAAGGGAGCTTGGCCACGGAATTGAGCGAGGCCAGAAGCCCGTTCTTCTCGGCGCCGTATGAAGGGTTGGCGCCCGGTGAGAGCGGCTCGCCGGCTTTGCGGCCGTCAGGCATGGAGCCGGTGGCCTTGCCGTACACCACATTTGAGGTGATAGTGAGGATCGAGGTCGTAGGCTCGCTGTCGCGGTAAGTGTGGTGCTTTTTGATCTTCGTGAGGAAGGTCTTGAGCAGTTTCACGGCGATCTCATCAGCGCGATCGTCGTCGTTGCCGTAGCGCGGGAAATCGCCCTGTGTCTCAAAGCCGGTGGCGATGCCCTGCTCGTTGCGCAGCACCTTGACACGGGCGAACTTCACGGCGCTAAGCGAATCGACGACATGCGAGAAGCCGGCGATGCCGGTGGCGAAAGTGCGGCGCACGTCCGTGTCGATGAGCGCCATCTCCGCGGCCTCGTAATAGTACTTGTCATGCATGTACTGGATGAGGTTTAACACGTTGACATAAAGTCCGGCCAGCCAGTCGAGCATCACGTCATAGTGCTTTAATAGCTCGTCGTAATCGAGATATTCTGAGGTGATCGGACGGTAGGCCGGAGCCACCTGCATGAACGTCTTCTCGTCGACGCCGCCGTTAATCGCGTAAAGCAGCGCTTTGGCGAGATTGGCGCGCGCCCCGAAGAACTGCATCTCCTTGCCCGTCTGGGTTGCCGACACGCAGCAGCAGATCGAGTAGTCATCGCCCCACACCGGGCGCATGACGTCGTCGTTCTCGTACTGGATGGACGAAGAGACGACGGAGATGTGCGCCGCGTAACGGCGGAAAGCGTCAGGCAGGCGTTTTGAATAAAGCACCGTGAGGTTAGGCTCAGGCGAAGGGCCCATGTTCTCGAGCGTGTGCAGGAAGCGGAAGTCGTTCTTCGTGACCATGTGGCGGCCGTCCTGGCCCAGACCTGCGACCTCGAGCGTCGCCCACACCGGATCGCCCGAGAAGAGCTGGTTGTACGAAGGGATGCGCGCGAACTTCACCATGCGGAACTTCATGACGAGATGATCTATGAGTTCCTGGGCCTCTTTCTCGGTAAGCGTGCCTTCCTGAAGATCGCGGCTGATGTAGATGTCAAGGAAGGTCGAGACGCGGCCCACGGACATCGCGGCGCCGTTCTGGGTCTTGATGGCGGCAAGATAGCCAAAGTACAGCCACTGCACGGCCTCGCGGGCGTTGGCCGCCGGTGCGGAGATGTCAAAGCCGTAGCTTTTGGCCATTTCTTTCATGCCGTTTAAGGCGCGGATCTGCTCAGCCAGTTCCTCGCGCAGGCGGATGACATCATCGGTCATGACTCCGCAGCCGCAGTTGGCAAAATCTTCTTTCTTTTTGGCTACGAGGAAGTCAATGCCGTAGAGCGCAACGCGGCGGTAATCGCCGACGATGCGGCCGCGGCCGTAAGTGTCAGGCAGGCCGGTGATGATCTTGTTCTTGCGGGCAAGGCGCATCTCCGGGGTGTAGGCGTCGTAAACGCCCTGGTTGTGCGTCTTGTGGTATTCGGTGAAAATCTTGTGGAATTTCGGATTGGGGGTATAGCCGTAGGTGGTGCAGGCCTCCTCGGCCATCTTGATGCCGCCGTAAGGCATGAAAGCACGCTTTAAAGGCTTGTCAGTCTGCAAACCGACTACTTTTTCGAGATCTTTTAATTTCTCATCGATGTAACCAGGGCCGTAGGCGGTAAGCCCTGAGACCACCTCGGTCTCCATATCGAGGACTCCGCCTTTGGCGCGTTCCTGACGCTGTAACTCCTGCAAAGCACCCCACAGAGTGTCAGTGGCCTGCGTCGGGCCTTCAAGGAAGGACTCGTCGCCGTCGTAGGCGGTGTAATTGTGCTGAATGAAGTCCCTGACGTTGATGTCGTCAAGCCAGTGGGTGCCGCGGAAACCGCGCCATTGCTCTCTCATGTCCAAATCTCCGATCTTTTGGAAAACCCAAGCCGCCGCAGCGGCCCGGCCTGAGCGCCCGTCTCAGGTGCGTTGAATTTTAACCGAGCAATGCAGGGGCTGCCAAAGGCAAAACGCCTAAAAAATTAAGTAAAAAATCAGGAAAGTTACAGAGAATAACAGCTTAGGCGCGGTAATTATTTAACCCGCTTATTAAAGCAGGTTAAATAATAAAGAATGTTCAGAGCGTCTCGCGCTTTTGCAGGCCGGATTCGCGGATCCGGCCCTTGCGGTAGGCGTCAAGCAGCGCGCTCAGATCCGCTATCTGGCGGGCGATCTCGCGTCCGTCGTCACAGTCGGCTACCGGACGGCGCTTTTTGAATGTCTCAACTAAGATCTCATCTGAGATGATGTCGGTGCGGTTGTCGATGGCGTCCTGGATCGAGGTAAAAGGCCGGTGCGCCTTAAGCCGCAGGTTGTGGGAGTTGTAGATGAGCGTGTAACCGGCGATCCCGGTCACGCTTTGGTAGGCGCGCGAGAAACCGCCGTCTATCACCAGCAGCTTGCCGTTGCCGCGCACCGCGCTCTCCCCTTCGCGCACGCGCACCGGAGTGTGTCCGTTTATGATGTGACCGCTTTCGGGATCGAGCCCGAACTCGCGGAGGATGAGCTTGCAGATCTCCTCGGAGCGGTAGAGCAGGTAATAAGGATTACGCGGCTCAAGCTTGATCTCGCTCTCTTTGAGCAGCGCGTTCTCAAAGGTCTTGACGACACGGCCTGACAGCGGCGAGAGCTCGCCGCACCACAGATACCACATAAAATCGAGATCTTCTGTCCGCCGATCGTCCCAGGCGCGGCGCACGCGGCGATCGCAGTAATCAAGATATGCCCTGCCCGAGAGGTATTCGCCGTCGCAGAGGATCCTCGCGAACGTGCCGTCGCCGCTGAAAGGGATACAGCCGTGGTAGAGCAGGTTGCCGTTGCAGCGCAGGTACATGGAGCCGTGCGAGCACAGAAAATTCACGTGCCCGCCAAGGCGGCGGTTTTCCTTGAAACTGCGCACCAGATCGTCAACAACTTCCTGTTCTTCTTTTGAAAGGTGTTCAGGATGCTCAGGATCCAGCGTGGGGAAATCCGTCCAGCGCAACTGCCAGTCGCGCCCGTCAAGGCGCACCGTTCCTGATTCAGGGCGCAGGTTTTTGAGCAGCAACCGCGACTGCATGCCGTACTCAGGATGGGCATTGATTAGCTGCTCCTCAAGCTTGAGGCAGATGACGCTCACAGCCTTTTCCATGGGCGACGCGCCTTCCTTGCTGTAAGTGCGATCGGCAAAGAGCGCCAGGCGCCTTAAGCTGATGCCGTAGCCTCGCTCGAGCATTTCAAGGTTGTCATAGCGCACATTGTTGCGCACCGCGTTTAAGCAGCAGGCAGCGCTGCCGCAGGCCGCGCCCATCCACAGCACGTCATGGTTGCCCCACTGGATGTCCAGATGGTGGTGGCGCATCAGCAGATCGAGGACTTTGTCAGGGGCGGGGCCGCGGTCAAAGATGTCGCCCACAACATGCAGGTGATCGACTGCCAGGCGCTTGATCAGCGTGCACAGCTCTTCAATGAAATCCGGGGCCGAACCGGTGTCGATGACCGAATCGAGGATGCGGCGGTGGTAACGCGCCCGGGTGCGCGCCTCATCCTCCTTGGCGTGCATGAGCTCATCTATGACAAAGCGGAATTCGTCAGGCAGTGCCTTGCGCACCTTGGAGCGGGTGTACTTTGAGGAGAGGTAAGAAGCCAGTTCCACCAGGCGGCGCAGCAGCGTCAGGTACCACTCGGGATCGCCCTCGCGCTCGCCGGCCTCTTTTTGCAGCACCTGCCGCGGGTAATAAATGAGCGTGCAGAGTTCGTCTTTGTCCTCAGGCGCGAGCTCAGGGAAAAGCAGGTTCACCTTGTCGCGGATGACGCCGGAGCAGTTGTTTAAGATCTGCACGAAGGATTCGTACTCGCCGTGCACGTCGGAGACGAAGTGCTCTGTGCCTTTGGGAAGGTTCAGGATGGCCTGGAGATTGATGATCTCGGTTACGGCCGCGTAACGGTTGGGAAATGACTTGGAAAGCTCGCGAAGATAGCGTTCCTCAAGTTCCGTTTCATTGGGTGTCTGCATCGGTGCTCCTGCTTAAAGCTGAAAGCATGGTGACACAAAAGCCCCTGATCTGCCTCACATTCGGGCGCAAAGGTCAATGGAGTGCATAAAATTTAACGCCCTGCCGGCGCGAACATTTCCCTAAAGCTCACGAGCCGCACGCCTGCCGCGGCGGCTTTTCTTTTGCAGCGCGCAGAAAATCCGCGCTTTGCAAAAATAATATAGTGCCGTGTCCGGGCTTTCAGAAGGTTGCCGCGCCTTATCAGGGTGTCGGGCACGTCATCATCGCAGTCCTCATTGCGCCATTTGCACTCGCAAAAAAGCATGTCCCCGTCTGTTCCCTGCCCTACGATGTCGATCTCCTCCTGCTGCCGGGTCTTGGGATCTGGCCCCCACCACCTGCCGGCATTGAGCATCAGGAAAGGAAGTCTGCCCAGACGGTTTTCGCGCCACAGCCATTGTGTGCAGATCTTTTCAAAGACCCCGGCCGTAAAATCCTGGATTTCGCCTGAGAAGATCTGTTCTATGACCGCCTCCGGGCTCAGGTTGTCGCTCAGCGGCGCATACTTTGGCACAAAGCGGTACCAAAAGCGGAACATCCCGTCGCTTATAACGTACCCGCTCTTTTTACAGGTCTTTTGCCCAAAAGGGATCTCCTTGGAGACGATCCCCAGTTCCATAAGTTTTTTAAGATAACTCACGCACTGCCCTGAGGGCATACCGGTTTTCGAGGCGATCTCGCTGAGTTTGGTGCCGCCTGAGGCAATGGCTTCAAGCACGCTGCCATAGATCCTGGGCTCGCGCAGTTCCTGCCTTAACAAAAAATTCGGCTCATCGCGCAACAGCGAGTCTTTGCTGAAGAAGTTTTCGCTGAGGTTCTCCTGCAACGAAAGCTCCTCGTCCATTTGCTCAAGATACATGGGAACACCGCCAGTCACGCCGTAAATGACGGCCAGATCTTCAGTGTTCATGTGCGGGAAATACTCGATGGTCTCAGCAAAAGAAAAAGGCTCCAGCTTTATTTGCGCCGTCCTGCGGCCAAAGAGCGGGCTTTTGGCTCCCAGTACCCGCTCCTCCATAAAGCTCATCGAAGAGCCGCTTAAGATCAAAAATATGTCGAGATCCTTCCATTTGCCGTCGATCTGCGCCTGAAGCATCGAAATAAAGGGCGCACAGGCCTGCGCCAGATACGGGAACTCGTCAAAAACCAAAATGAGCCGGTCTTCTTTTGCCAGGACTGTAAGCGCGTCGAGCGCCTCCTGAAAGCTTCGATAAGGCGCGACGCCAGACGCCGCGCCGCCTGCCCCCGCTGCGATGCTGCGGCTTAGAGCATCCAGATTCTCAGCCGTGCCGGACTCAAGTGCAGTAAAGAAAACTCTCCTTTTGCCGGCGCAAAACGCTTTTATAAGCGAGGTCTTGCCGACACGCCTGCGCCCGTAGATGACACAGCACTGATAGCCGCCTTTGTCATAGCGCTTGTTCAACGCCTCAAGCTCTTTAGTTCTGCCGATAAATTTATGATTATTCAATTTAAAATCGCAGTATCTTCAGCTAAAAATAAATTTGCTATATCACGATATACTATATCGCAATATAGCAAATTACAAATCCAAAACAAACTTATTGAAATTAAAATATAAGAACTTTATAGCACCATCTTATGAAAACTAAGATTAAAGTAAAGCTTTTCTAAGCTCCGCTCCCTCGCGCGGGCTCAGCCAGGCCGGCGCGACATCCAACAGCGTGCGGCAGCCGCTTTGACCCATGGCGCGCATTCTCACCACGGCGCGGGCGCAGGCTGCCAGCACGCTCCCCGTAAACTGGGGGTTAGAATCCAGTTTGAGCCTGAACTCTATAAGCTCGCACATCTCATCCTTAAGGCCGGTTGTGCCTGAACGCAGCACAAAGCCGCCGTGCGGCAGCCCTTGATGATCGCGCTGCAGCTCTTCCTCGGAAATGAAATTTACCGTGGTGTCGTACGGCTCAAAGTAATTGGGCATGGAGCGGATCCTTGATGCGATTTTCTCTTTGTCGGCTCCGCCCTTGGCCACG
The DNA here is from genome assembly GCA_002473165.1 of Succinatimonas sp. UBA7265. Taxonomy (GTDB): domain Bacteria; phylum Pseudomonadota; class Gammaproteobacteria; order Enterobacterales; family Succinivibrionaceae; genus Succinivibrio. The sequence goes on along the minus strand of DKSD01000016.1, from coordinate 16,919 downwards.
ACATAGCACTCTCGCGTATGCATCTGGCGTGCGGTCAGTTCAGGATTGGCCCCTGAGCGCACCTCTTCGAGAGCTTTCTCCACCGGCACGGTGTACTGGCGGGCATCGCGCACCCCTTCAACGCGCCTGATGGCGTCAGAGTGCCCCTGGCTGACACCGCGGCCCCAGAAGGTGTAAGACCTGCCGCGGGGCAGCACCGACTCGCTTAAGCAGCGCAGCACCGAAAACAGACCCGGATCCCAGCCGCAGGAGATCAAAGTAAGCTTGCCCGCGCCACGGGCGGCCTGGTCGACAGCTTCAAAATGCTCCGGGATCTTTGCGTGGGTGTCAAAGCTGTCCACGCAGTTGAAGAGTTTTGCAAATTCCGGCGTCTGGCGGGGCAGATCGGTGGCGCTGCCGCCGCCTAAGATCATAACGTCGATGCGATCGGCCCAGGCTGCGGCATCGCCGGCGCTCACCACCGGCACTCCGGTCAAAGTCTTCACGCTTTTAGGATCGCGCCTGGTGAACACGGCGGCAAGCTCCATGTCAGGAGCGGTCTGCACCGCGGCCTCAACGCCGCGCCCTAAATTGCCGTAACCGAGAATGCCTGCTCTGATAGTCATAAGAACCTCAAAATCCTGTTTTGGTGTAAATACTGAGGGATTTTAAGGTATGCTCCGATGCAGTGCACACGGAGTAAAAGACAGCATCAAAATGATGCAGAGAGGGTAAGAAAATACTGATCAGTGCACCGACGCGCTCTCGCAGCTCTCTGCCCCGTCATCAAGCACGCACACAAAAGTTTTGCCTTCGCGCACCACGATGCGCTTCCGGCCTTTTTGCCGGGCCTGAGCGCGCACCTGCAACTCATTGCCGCTCTCGGAGGGTTTTAGCGAGGCCCCGCCCAGATGGCGCTGAGATTCAGAGACATTGACGCACTGCCCTGAGGTGCAGTCGATGATCTCAGCTGCCTGAACGACAGCCGTCGGCGCAAGCAGCATAAAGGCTGAAGCGGCGCGTCGCACCTTATCCATGGCGCCATTTTGCAAAACGCGCACCGGCGTCCTGATGATCTCTGGCAGGTTCATTGCAGATCACTTCCCGCCTTCGGCCTTTTTAAAGTACTGCGCCGGATTTTCCAGTCCCAGGCGCTCCATGGCCTCCGTAAACTGCTGGCGGTTTATGGACTGCTGGCTGGCGTCGAAATTCAAACGCCAGATCTCCTCGGGATGATCCTTTAAATAGCGCTGGTTTACCGGATCGCCAGGATCCTCAGGATCACCGCGATCGCCGGTGCACACCGGCTTGCCCGTATGCGCCCAGACGATGTAATCGTAAGAGTACCAGGGCATCTTGTAGTTGCAGCTTCTGCGGATGGAATCGACTTTGTAGAACTTCTCGAGGATCTGGTTTGCAAAGTAGGTTTTCTGGGCCCGCACGTCGCCGATGAAGAGGTACTTTGAAGTGCGCACATGGAACGGATGCACCACCAGGTTGCGCGCGCCTTTGGAGAGCTGCTCGGCGATCTCCTGGCTGCGGACTTTCTGATCGAGCATCGCCTGATGGTAGCCCCATAGGGTGTTAGGCATGGTCACACAAAGATAAACCGCGCCTAAAAGGCAGAGGATCCTGGAGAGCCGGTACGGCACCAGCCAGGCGTGCTCGCGTTCAGCAAGCGAATAGAGCCCGGCGATCGCGGCCACAGTGAAGAACGTAAACGGCGCGGCCGAGCGCGAAGGGAAATTAGGCGAGAACACCATGATCGCCAGCGACACGAAGCCGATAAAGAAAAGCCAGAGGGCGCCGCGCCACAGATCCGGGCTGCGGCGGTCAAAACCGCCTTTTTTAAGCTTAAAAATCATGAATGCCATGCACAGCAGCAACGGAAGCTGCGTAAGCAGCGTTGTGAAGAAAATCCCCGCGGCCACCGGAAAATGTTTGGCGAAGGTGTAACCGCCCTCCTGCATGAACTCAAGGCGCGCCGCGTTGCCCGGAGAGAGCATCAAAAGCAGGTAGCCTGCAGCAAGCCCCAGGCCGCCTGTCACGTGCCACAGCCGCACCCGGTGCTGTTTTAAAAGCCACAGACCGGCGACGCCGACGCCGCAGCAGGCGGCAAAGCCGGTGTTCTCATTCGTCCAGCCTGCCAGGATGCCCAAAACAAACATCCCGGCTGCGGCCGCAACGCCCCCTGAGGCTTTTGGCTCACCTAGCGACAGCCGGTACGGAAGCAAAAACGCGATGATGATCGTGGTGGTCCACAGGTAATTGCAAGATGAGACCTGCATGAACACCACTTCGCCGAAGATCCTCAGGCACAGCCAAATGCCGAGCGTGATGATAAACAGCGGCATCAGCTTTAATCCGCGCAGCGTCGGGCGGATCCCGAAGGCGTGGAAATAAATCAGGAGAACCATGGCGAGGAAACACAGCGTATTGGCGATCGCCGCCCAGGGTTTGCCCCACCATAAGAGCAGCTGCGCGATCGTGTGGGCCACGGTCCTGCCGCCCCAGTCAAAATAGTGATTCCACTGGGAGATCACCAGATCTTTAAACGACGAGACCAAATCATCGCCGCCCTGGATCAGCATGTAGCGATAATCATTTGAGAAATACGGGATCATCTGGGCGCAGGCAAAGATAAAAACTGCCCAGAGCAACAAATAAGCGCAGGTTTTAAAACGCATTCAGCCCAACCTTAGGACACCGGATCCTGATCCGGTTCACGGTTCTTTAATTGAAAACACCGCGTTGAGTATATCGCACCGCATGTTAAATAAGCATATGGAAACGAGGGGTTCTCGCCCTGCCCTGAACGAATAAGGCTGTTTTTGCCTGATGGGCGTCCCTGCTCCTTTATGGCGAATTATTTGTTATAAAAGCATTACTTAAGGTCAAAGGTATGATAACCTTGAGTTCATGAACAAAAAATTGACCTATGAACTTGAAATGCGATATCCCAAAGTCCCTAACCATCCAGGACAGAAATATAAAGCCAAAGCAAAAGGTTAATCACTGATGAAACGTTACGAATGCTGTCTTGAAGTTCAGCAGATCCAAAGCGGTATGCAGCATCCGTTAAACAGCATTGCAAACTCACCTGCTCATGGCAGGGGTATTAACGTTTAAATATCTATATAAAAAGCTGATTTTTCAAAGCATTCCCAACCTCATGAAACTAGAGAGCCTTCTTCCTCAAAACCTCGAAAGCGGCTTTACCAAAGCCCGCAAGACCACAGGCAACCTGCCCGGCATGGCCCAAAGCGCTGTGATCGCCGCGCTGGGAGAACACACAGCAGGACCGGTGCTGGTGATCTGCGCCGACGGTTTTGAGGCCCGCGCGCTCTCCTCCGAGCTTTTCACACTCTCGCCTCTAAAACCATGCCGTTATTTCCCTGACTGGGAGACACTGCCCTACGATCAGCTCTCACCGCACCAGGACATCATCTCAAAGCGCCTGGAGCTTTTGGCCGATCTGCCCTATGTCAAAGACGGTTTTATAATCGCCCCGCTGAGCGCCATCATGCCCAGGCTTGCTCCCAAAGAATTCATCGGTGCCCACTCTTTCAGGCTCGCCCCTGGAGAAAGCCGTGACATCACCAGGATGCAGCAAACGCTAGTCTCCCAGGGCTATCTAAAAGTCGAGCAGGTGCTCGGTCACGGCGAGTTCGCCGCCCGCGGCTCGATCCTCGATGTTTTTCCCATGGGCGCCAGCGCGCCCTGCCGCATAGATTTCCTCGACGACGAAGTCGACTCAATCCGTGCCTTTGATCCTGAAACCCAGCGTTCGGGTGAACAAATCAAGGCTATCAGCCTGCTTCCGGCACACGAATTTCCGCTTGACGAACAGGGAATAAGCGTTTTCCGTTCCAACTATCGCGACGCTTTTCCCGGAGCGCACCTGCCCGATCACGTGATCTACCAGGCCATCTCCCGCGGAGCGATCCCCGCAGGCATCGAATACTACCTGCCGCTGTTCTTCCGGAAACTGGGGACATTCTTTGACTATCTGCCCGAAGGCACATCCGTGATCCTCGCAGGCAACGTCGCCAAAGCGGCTTCCGACTTTGACATAGACGCGCACAAACGCGCTTCCATGTATGCAGGCACCGCCGAACACCCTCCCCTTGAGCCTTACAGGATCTTTCTCTCGCCAAAAGAACTCTCCGATCTGTTAAAACCCTATCCGCAGATCCGCCTGGAGCGCGCGGCGCTCAGCGAAAATGAAGTTTCGGCGCGCGGCGCGGCCAACGCCGCTTTTGAAAAGCTTCCGGAGCTCACATTCGATCACCAGAAAAAAGATCCCTGCGAGCGCTTTGAACGCTTTGCCGCCGATTTTGCCGCAAAAGGCGGGCGCATGCTGCTCACCGCCGTCTCCGAGGGACGGCGCCAGGCGCTGCGCGAGATGCTCCCGCCTGACCTTATAAAGCAGCTTGGCATCGCCCCGGCTTCAAGCGTGCGCCACTTCTTCGAGGACAGCGCCCCGCTCATGCTGACTGTGGGTCCGTTCTCGGGCGGTTTTATCGCCTCGCGCCAGAAACTGGCGTTCATCACCGAAAACGAGCTTTACGGGATCTCAGCTTCGGCCGCGCGCCGCGAGCGCCGCCGCAAGAGCGGCATCTCAGAGGACGCGCTCATCCGCAATCTCGTGCAGCTCAAGGAAGGGCAGCTCGTCGTCCACGTTGATCACGGCATCGGCCGCTACCGCGGCCTGAGGACGCTTACCATCGGCGGCATCAAAGGCGAATACCTGGCCATCGAATACCAGAACGGCGACATGCTCAACATTCCGGTCACCGCCCTCTCGAAGATCGCCCGCTACGCCGGCGCCGAAAATCCGGTGCTCTCGCGCCTGGGCACTGATTCGTGGTCAAAGAAAAAACAGAAAGCGGCCGAGAAAGTCCGCGACGTCGCCGCCGGACTTTTGGATCTCTACGCCCGTCGCGCCGCCAAGGACGGCCGCGCCTTCAATGTGGACCGCCGCGCCATGGACGAGTTCGCCACCGGCTTTGGCTATGAGGAAACCCCCGATCAAGCCGCGGCGATCGAAGCCACGCTGCATGATCTCGCCCAAAGCAAGCCCATGGACCGCCTGGTGTGCGGCGACGTCGGCTTTGGCAAAACCGAGGTGGCGCTGCGCGCCGCCTTTGCCGTCGCCCAAAGCGGCGCGCAGGTTGCCGTGCTGGTTCCCACCACCATTTTGGCCGAACAGCATTTCCAGACCTTCAAAGACCGCTTTGCCGGCACGGCGCTTATAGTCGAAGAGCTTTCGCGCTTTAAGACCGCCAAAGAGCAGAGCGAGGCCATCGCCAGGCTCGCTGACGGCAAGATCGACATCATCATCGGCACGCATAAGCTGCTCTCGCGCCAGATAAAGTTCAAAAACCTCGGTCTTGTGATCATCGACGAAGAGCACCGCTTCGGCGTCAGGCAAAAGGAGAAGCTCAAAGAGCTGCGCGCCCAGGTCGATCTGCTCACGCTCACCGCCACGCCGATCCCCCGCACCCTCAACATGGCCATGGAAGGCATGCGCGAGCTCTCGATCATCGCCACCCCTCCTGAGCACCGTCTGGCCATTAAGACCTTCGTGTCCGAACGCTCAGATCAGGTAGTGCGCGAAGCCGTGATGCGCGAACTGCGCCGCGGCGGCCAGGTCTACTACCTGCACAATGACATCTCTACCATAGAGCAGACGGCCAAAAATCTCGCCGAACTCGTGCCTGAGGCCTCAATCGGGATCGGGCACGGACAGATGAACGAGCGCGATCTGCAAAAGGTGATGCGCGATTTCTACAACCAGCGCTTCAACCTGCTTTTGTGCACGACGATCATCGAAAACGGCCTGGACGTGCAGTCGGCCAACACTATCATCATCGATCGCGCCGATCTGCTTGGCCTTGCCCAGCTCCACCAGATCCGCGGGCGCGTCGGGCGCTCCTCGCACCAGGCCTATGCCTATCTGTTCACGCCGCCGCGCAAGCTCATGACCAAGGATGCCAAGATGCGCCTTGACGCGATCGCCTCCATTGAAGAGCTGGGCGCCGGCTTTGTGCTGGCCACCCACGATCTGGAGATCCGCGGCGCCGGCGAGCTGTTAGGCGAAGAGCAGTCAGGCCAGATAGAGTCCGTGGGCTTCTCGCTGTACACCGAAATGCTCAACGAGGCGGTAAAAGCCCTCAAAGAAGGCCGCGAGCCGGCCTTAGCCGATCTCACCGCGCACGAATGCGATATCGATCTGCACCTGCCGGCGCTGCTGCCTGACACCTACATCGCCGACGTCAACACGCGCCTCTCGCTGTACAAGCGCCTCTCCTCGTGCAAGACGCCTGAGGAGTTTGAGGATCTCAAGGTCGAGCTCATCGACCGCTTCGGCTTCCTGCCAAAGAGTGCCGAAAATCTCTTTAAGATCTCGCAGCTGCGCGTGCTCGCAGGCTCGCTTGGGATAGTCAGGATCTCAGGGAGCGCCGAAGGCGGCGTTATCGAGATGGGATCAGGCTGCAGCATCGATCCCCAGTACCTCATCAGGCTCATCACCAGTTGCCGGCACAACGAATACCGCATGTCCGGGCAGAACTCCCTGCGCTACACGCTTCCTGAAACCGCGGATCACCCGAGGCTGCAGTTGCTCGAACAGCTGCTGCAGGCGCTGGAAGCCCACCGGCTTGCCGAATGATTGCGCTAAAAATCGTTTTTCACAGTTATCGCCATGTATTTTCGATTTATACTCGGCGATAACTCGTTTTTTCTTTTTCTACCCTTTAAAAGGCGGTTCAGCAATGGCGGCATCCAAAATTATCGGAAGGCGCAAAGAGCAGGCACTTATTGAAAGCCGTATCAACTCCGACCGCGCAGAGTTCATCGCCATTTATGGCAGAAGGCGTGTCGGCAAAACTTTCCTCGTCAAAGAAATGCTGGGCGATCGCCTGGATTTTTACGTAACCGGGATCTATGACCGCAGCAAAAAAGAGCAACTGGCCAATTTCAACCGCCAGCTCAACACATACTCAAAAGCTTTCTACCCGCAGGCAAACGACTGGTTTGAAGCTTTTGCCCAGCTTCAGCACTATATCCTGCACCTGAAAACCCGCGGCAGCATCATTATTTTCATAGATGAACTTCCCTGGATGGATACGCCGCGCAGCAAATTCATTCGCGCGCTGGAACTGTTTTGGAATGAATTTGCCAGCAGTTGCGCCAATATCAAGCTGATAGCCTGCGGCTCAGCCACAACCTGGATGGTGAGCAAACTGCTTGGAGACCGCGGCGGACTGCATAACCGGGTTACCTGCCCCATCAGGCTTCGCTCGTTTAATTTAGCCGAAACCGAGGAATACCTGCTCAAAAACGGCTTTCCTGAAGATCGCAAGCAGTTTCTTGAAGCTTACATGATCCTAGGCGGTACTCCGTTCTATCTGAGCATGCTCTCCAAGGCCCAGAGCGTCACCCAAAATATCGACAGCCTGTTTTTTGCCGAAGGCGCACCGCTTCGTGAGGAGTACGCCTTCCTTTTTCGTTCGCTGTTCAAAGACGCACCCTCTTACAAAAAGATCGTGGAATTGCTTGCGAAGAAAAACAAAGGCATGACAAAACGCGAAATCGTTTCATCACTTGCCTTGACTGACAACGGCAATCTCACCGAAATTCTCGAAAATCTCTGCAGGTGCGATTTTATTCGCAAATACAATGCATTTGGCAAAATTGAACGGGATGTAATGTATCAGTTGGTCGATAATTATTGTTTGTTTTATCTAAGATTCATCAAAAATAACAACTCTCAGGATCAGCAGCGCTGGTCGCATGCGCTCGGCTCCGGGGCGCGCAGAGCCTGGAGCGGGTACGCATTTGAACAGGTATGCCTCAGGCACATCGATCAGATCAAGAAAAAGCTTGGGATCGGCCACATACTCACCGACGTCTGTTCATGGCAAAACGCACAGGCGCAGATAGATCTGGTAATTGAGCGCGATGATCACACGATCAACCTCTGCGAGATGAAATACTCGGACAGTCCATATGTCATCAGCAAGGCTTACCTGAATCAGTTTGAGGCAAGGCGCGATCTCTTCAGGGAAAGCACCCGTACAAAAAAGGCTTTGCAGCTTACCGTGGTAAGCCCGTACGGGATCAAACCCAATGCCCAGGCCAAAAAAATCCAAGGCATCGTGACCCTGGATGATCTTTTCAAACCGGATAACTAAGAGCTTTACAAGTTATCGCCGGTTTTTTGAAAAAATACCCGGCGATAACCCGTTTTTGCAAATTTTATAAACAATTATTTGTTTTTTAAAAGTTAACAAACATCTGTCTGCAGGCTAATGCAACGCTTCGCAGCCTATGGCGTTGCCCAAGGAGCAGGCGCGCGAAAAATAAGATCGCGCCAAATCCTTTTCGCCCAAAAGCCGCGCAGCGTGTCCTGCCGCGGCGCAGCCCAAACCGCTTCCCGTATCGCACGAACGCCTGCCAAAGAACCAAGCCTTTTTGGGATCGGCCCTGACGCCCAAAGGCTCCAGGTAGGCAAAAGCAAGGGCGTCGCAATAAGCCCCGCCTTCGAACAGGGCGTTATCCTCAGTCAGGCAGGCGTTAACAAAAGCGCGGAAGGCTTTTTTGGGATCGCGCTTTCCGCCCCAGCCGCCGCGCGCGCCAAATCCCAGCACATAACAGGAGAGATGATCGCCGCCCAGGCAGCCGCGCTCAGCGGTCTCAAGCGTGGCGGCGCTGCGCTCGCCCCGCGCCCAGGCCGCCAGCGCGCTCCTGCCGCAGCTTTGGGCTGAACCTGCTTTGCAGGACTTAACCGGATCTTGCGCATCGGCTTTCTCAGAGACGCCGCTTCTGACGGCAAGGCAGGCAGCGGCGCTCCCGGCCTTGCAGGCCCTGCCTGAAAGATCGCGCCCCAGTTCTTCAGCAAGCGCGGGCCTTGAAGGATATTCTCCGGATAACAGCCGCTCCGCAAACAGGGCGCACTGCGCGTACGGGTTCCTGCCAAACGGATCATCAAGTGCCGCATCACAGGCCTGCTTTCCCAACGCACTGACCTCATAAGGCAAGAGCGTGTGCAGTTTAAGCTGCGCGATGTATCCGGCAAAAGACGCAGGCGGGTTCACATAAAGCAGCCGCGCCAGCGAAGCAAAACTCCCCTGCCCCTGCGGCAGCGCCGCAGCGCAGGAGCGCGGATCGCCCAAGGCGCAGCCGCGTAACAGCAGATCGCGGGCCGCGGGCACTCTGTCCGCGGCATAAAAACAGGCTTCGCCGTTTCCGGCCATGCAGGCGCGCCTTAAAAGCGCCTGCCCCTGCTGCACAGAACGCGCCGCCCCGGCGCTGCCGTTTTTCAGGGCGGCGCCGTAAGCGCCGCAATAATAGCCCTGGGGATGCAGCGCGGCGAGATCGCCTGAAAGCGGCAGATCGCACTGGCGCTTTATCGCGCTCAGCAGTTCTTTGCCGCTCAGACCTTCTGCGAGGATCTCGCAGTAAGCTCCGCCGCCTGAGCGGCAGGCCTTGCTGCGCCAGGAGGCCGCGGCTTGATGATCTTTTGGCGTATAAAAACCCTGTTCTGAGAGCGCCGCCGCGGCCAGGCACGCATCAGGATCGCCTGCCTGGCAGGCCGCGGTGATCTTTGAAAACGAAGATGAGAGCTCAGAAGCCAGGTGTGAAAGTTGCTCCTCGCTTTGGTAATACCAGCCCATGGCGCTGCCAGCCTCGGCAGCCTGTTTAAACAGGACGTCCGCCTGCGCGCTCTGCGCCCTGTTTCCGCTAAGTCTGCTTTCAAGGCTGAGCGCCAATGCCTGCACCGCGCAGCCGTCAGCGCTGCCTCGGGTGCAAAAGCGCCCGGCGGTGCGCGCGATCTCAGAGAGCGCCGCGCGATCGTCCTGATATTTCACGGCCTGCCTGGCGTAATCTGAAATGCGCACGCAGCCGCTCTGTGAAAAATCCTCGCAGACCGCCGGCAGCATTGAGGCTGAGGCGCGTGAGAACGCCAGGGCGCAGCCTAAAGCGAGCGTCAGGAAAGCCCTCACCTTCGGCACCTCTTTTGGGGATCAAGGAAGCGGCAGCGCTTTTCATAAAAAACGGCCTGCTGTTCAGAGCGGGCGACACCTCTGCCCTGGCGGTAACGCGATGAGAGCGCCGCGCAGGCTTCGGCATTGTCCGCAAGGCAGGAGTCATGCAACAGCTTTGCGCTCTCCGGGGCATCCTTGGGGCGCACTTTTTGCGAATCGAGGAAGGCCGCCCAGCCGTTGCAGAAATACCCGGACTTGAGATCATAAAGCGGGAAGTTGTTGATCAGGCATGAACGTTCAAGCGCCCAGTTCTGCTCCTTGGGATCGGCTTTGCCAAAGAAGCCCTTTTCAAGGCGATCGGCGTACTGCGCGCAGGCCACAGAGCCCAGACGCTCGCAGGCTAAGCGGTAGTTCTTTACGGCAAGATTGAGATCCTTGCGGCCGGCCTCGTCATCCTCGTGCACCTGCGCAAGTTTCAGGCAGCCTAAGTAATAGCCCAGATCGCAGGCTTTCTGATAGCCAGCAATCACGGGTTCGGCCTCTTTACCGGCCTGCAACAATCCCTGCGCCCCCTCGGTAAACAGCGGCGCTCCGGCAGGATCTTCTGTCTTGCCGCGAAGAGCGGCTAAACGCAGGCACTGCGGCGCCTCCCCGCGGGCGCAGCGCGAGGCTGCCTCAAGGCGCTGCGCTTTTAAAGCATCCGGATCGCCGGCGCCGGGGCTTGCCTGATCTGTTTGACCAGGCTGCGGCGCGGCGAAGGCCGGCAGCGCCTGAGCCATGGCCAGAGCGCAGCAGAGCGCATACAGAATAGGAGGCAAAAACAAATGGATCAGCCCTCACGCGTCCAGGCAAGCACCTCGGCGCACGTGCCTACCTGGGCATAGATGTGGTTTAAGATCTCAAGCTCGTGATCGTGCAGTTCCATGGTGCCGGCCGCGCACGCGTCCTCAGGGATCACCACAAAGAAACTCTCGTCTGCAAGCGAGCGCACCGTTGAGGCCACGCACTGATCGGTAAAGATCCCGCAGACGACGACGTTCTTAATTCCCATGTTGCAAAGCATCAGCCGCAGGTTCGTGCCGGTCAGCGCGCTGTCCGTGGTCTTGCACACCGTGATCTCATCGCCCTGCGGCGCCACGCTGTCTATGATCTGCGAGCCCTCGGAATCCCTGGGCATGAGCAGATCGTTAAATCCGGGCAGGCGCTGGGAGAGCGAGCGGTCTGAACCGTTGTTCTTCTGGCAGGCGATCCTCGCGAAGATCACCTCAGAGCCGGCAGCGCGAAAACGCCGTTCAAGCGACTGCACCTTGGGGAGCACCTTGTCCGCGAGCCTTTTGCGAAAAGGCTCCCAGCGCGCTGCCTCAGCGGCGCCGCCGTCCTCGCCCTGACGCAGGTAGCAGCGCTGCAAATCTATGACCAAAAGCGCGGTGTCTTTGCAGTTAAAGCGCGGCAGTTCCGCCCCCGCGGCGCCTGCGTAGTAAAAGGAATTGTGGTTTGGCTTGAGGATCACGGGCAGCCTCCTGGCAGTAAAAAACCGGAAGAGTCTCTCTTCCGGTTTCATGATAACGGATCTTTGCGTGTCAGTCGGCTTTTGCCTGATATTGCAGGAAGCGCACGAACTCGTTTAAGCTCGGCTCCGTCTTGGCGCTGCGCCCTGAGATCCCCAAAAGGACCAGTTCGCCGGGATCGCCGTAAACGACGCCTTCGACCTCAAAGTCCTTGCACTCAAAGGTCCAGCCGCCCTCGATGAAATTTGAGCCCACCGGAATGCTGCAGCCCATCTGCTCGGCAGCCACGCGCGCGTAGCTCTCAGCCTCAGTGGGCACGCCGGATCCCTGCTTTGAGGTGATCGACGTGACGCTCACCGCCAGCTGCCCGTCATCGGTCATATAGGCAAGCGAATTGTCCGTACTGGGATTGGGGCTTACGATCCAGCCTGTGGGACATGGGATCTGGTGCACCATCGCAAAAGCCGCGCTGTCAAGCTCCTCATCGGCTGCGCCATCAGTCGCAGTGCCTGAAACATCCGGAGCAGCCTGCCCTGACGCGGCATCTGCTGAGGCTGAGGATGCGCCGGCCTCGCCCGAGGCTGCGGCCGCAAAGCTGTCGGCGGCCTGAACCTTTTGAGGAGTTTCATCCGTCTGCGCCGCCCGCGCGGCCAAAGAGAGCATCAGCAGGCAAAAGAGTGCGGCTTTTTTCACTTACTTAACCTTGGCGATGATCTCGTCGGCAATTACCTTAACGTCGCGGTTGCCGTCGACGGCCACATATTTGGTCTGCCCTTTGGCAGCCAGATCCTTGTAGAAACCGACAAGCGGCTCGGTCTGGGTGTGGTACACCTTAAGGCGGGCGCGCACGGTCTCTTCCTGATCGTCAGGGCGGATCACCAAAGGCTCGCCGGTCACATCGTCCTTGCCTTCGACTTTGGGAGGGTTGTAGACGATGTGGTAGGTTCTGCCGGAGGCCAGGTGCACCCGGCGGCCTGACATGCGCTTGACGATCTTCTCGTCAGGCACCTGCAGTTCGACGACCGCGTCGATGCCGATCCCGTTGTCAACCAGAGCCTGGGCCTGGGGGATGGTGCGAGGGAAGCCGTCAAAGAGGAAACCGTTTTTGCAGTCGTCTTTGGCAATGCGCTCTTTGACCAGCCCGAGGATGATGTCATCTGACACCAGCTGCCCTTTGTCCATCACCGCCTTGGCTTTAAGCCCAAGCTCGGTGCCCGCCTTAATGGCGGCGCGCAGCATGTCCCCGGTGGAGATCTGGGGGATGGAGAAGGCGCGGGTGATGTTTTGAGCCTGAGTGCCCTTGCCGGCGCCCGGGGGTCCTAAGAGAATAATACGCATTTAAATTCTGTTCCTTGTATTCGTCTGCCGCCTGAGGCGGTACGGTGAGATTATACCCCCGAGGGGGATTGCGAAAAAAGCCGGGAGGGCGCCCGCGCGCCCTGCCCGGCTTTTAACTCTGCCTTAAGCCTTAGCCTATCAGCAGGCTGTTTAAGGTCTTGACGAAAGTTGCCGGATCTTTGAGGCCGCCCTGATCGGAGAGCAGCGCCTGTTCGTAGATAACCTCAGCCCACTTGGCAAACACCGTGTCATCAGCCTCGGCAAAAGCCTTCTTCACCAAAGGATGCTCAGGGTTTATCTCCAAAGTGAACTTCTCGTCAGGCATCTTCTGGCCGGTGGCTTCCAAAAGCCTGCGCATCTGCGCGGTCATCATGCGGTTTGAATCTGAGATCACGCACGAAGGGCTGTCGGTTAAGCGGGTGGACACAGTCACGTCTTTGACCTTGTCTCCCAGAGCTTTCTTAAAGCGCTCGATGAGATCTTTGTTTTCCTTTTGGGAAGTTTCTTTCTTCTCCTTCTCTTCCTTGCCGCCCAGTTCATCGCCAAGCTTTAAGTCCGAGGCGGTGGCGGAGACGAACTCCTTTCCGGAGTACTCATTGACATTGCCCATGAGCCACTCGTCGATGCGCTGCCACATCAGCAGCACTTCCACGCCCTTTTTCCTGAGGTTCTCAAGATAAGGGCTGTTGGCGGCGGCCTCATAACTGTCAGCGGTCAGGTAGTAAATCTTGTCCTGGCCTTTGGGCATGCGGGCGATGTACTCGTCAAGCGAGACGTTCTCCTCTGAGGTGCCAGATTTCGTGGAGGCGAAGCGCAGCAGTTTTAAGACCGCGTCGCGGTTGTCGTAGTCCTCAACCGGGCCTTCTTTGAGGCAGTTGCCAAACTGCGCCCAGAATTCCTTGTATTTGTCCTTGTCGGAGGCGAGTTTTTCGATCATCTGCAGCGCGCGCTTCGTCAGGGCTTTCTTGAGCTTGCGGGTGACCTGGGTCTCCTGGAGCAGTTCGCGGGAGATGTTAAGCGGCAGCGCGTTCGTATCCACGAGGCCTGAGACAAAGCGCAGGTAGTTGGGCAGGAAGGCGTCGGCCTTGTCCATGATGAAGACTCGCTGCACGAAGAGTTTAAGCCCGTGCTGGTGATCGCGGTTGTAGAGATCCCACGGCGCGTTCTTGGGGATGTAGAGCAGCGAGGTGTACTCTAAGCTGCCCTCGACCTTGTTGTGCGCCCAGGTCAGCGGATCGGCGTAGTCGCGGGAGAGATGCTTGTAGAACTCCTTGTACTCGTCATCCTTGATGTCTTTAGGGTTGCGGGTCCACAGCGCCTTGGCATCGTTGACCTGCTCCCACTCAAAGTGGAACTTGGGCTCCTTGTCCTTGTCGTCCTTGTTTTCCTCGCCTTTTTCCGGGGCATCGTACTTCTTGACCCACAGTTCGACCGGCACGGAGATGTGATCGGAATATTTGGTGATGGAATCGCGCAGCGTCCATTCCTCGAGGAAGTTCTTCTCGGAATCCTTTAAGTGGAGGATCACCTCGGTGCCGCGCTGCTTGCGCTCGATGTTCTCGGATTCAAAAGTGCCGCTGCCTGTGGACTCCCAGCGCACGCCTTCGTTTTCCTTGGCGTTGACAGAGCGTGAGAGCACGGTCACGCGATCGGCGACGATGAACGATGAATAAAAGCCCACGCCGAACTGGCCGATGAGCATGGAATCTTTGGCCTTGTCGCCGGTGAGTTTCTTCATGAACTCCTCAGTGCCCGACTCGGCTATAGTGCCCAGGTGGTTGTTGGCCTCCTCAAGCGTCATGCCGATGCCGTTGTCGGTGATCGTCAGCGTGCCGGCATCCGGATCGGCTTTCACGGTGATCTTAAACTTGGGATCCTCTTTGATGAGATCCGGGTTTGTCAGCGAGAGGAAGTGGAGCTTGTCTATGGCGTCCGAGGCGTTAGAGATAAGTTCTCTTAAGAACACTTCCTTGTTGGAATAAAGAGAATTGGCAAGCAGGTCAAGCAGTTTGGCGACCTGAGTCTGAAAACCATGAACGGTGGCGGTCATTTGAAATAAAAATCTCCAAAAAAAGTCCTAAAACTTCTTGCTGGAAGCTAAATGGGGGCGCTTTTGGAGATTTCAAGGGGCGCGGCTTTGTGAACAGCCGTGAAAGGCTAAAGCTGGCGGCGGAACTGCAGCGACGAGGCCAGCGTGCCGCTGTCGAGGCTTTGGATGTCCCCGCCTATGGGCACGCCGGTGGCAAGGCGCGAGACCTTAACGCCCTGGCGCCTGGCCATGGCCGCGAGGTACTCGGCCGTGGCATCGCCGTCCACTGACTGGCTGACAGCCAGGATCAGCTCGCTGACCGTGCCGCTTTCGAGGCGCTGTTTCAGCACTCCCAGCCCCAGTTCCTCAGGGCCGATGCCGTCTATGGGCGAGAGATGGCCGTGCAGCACAAAGTAAGTGCCGCTAAAAGATCCTGCATGCTCAAAGGCCTCGACATCCATAGGCGACTCGACAACGCACAGCAGCCCGCTTTCGCGGCGGTGACTGTCAGAACAGAGCGCGCAGCGTTCCGCCCCGCCGTCGCTGTAATTGCGGCAGTCAGGGCACAGGGCGATCGCCTCCAACGAGTCTTTGAGCACCGATGACAGGCGCAGGCCGTCGGCGCGACGGTGATCCAAAAGATAGTAGGCGATGCGCGTGGCGCTCACCGGGCCGATGCCTGGCATCACCTGCAGCGCAGCTATGAGATCGTCAAGTTTTTTTGATGAAGACATCAGAACGGCAGCTTCATGCCCGGGGGCAGCGGGATGCCGGCGGTGACGGAACTTAAGAGTTCCTTGGACTTCTCTTCCACGCGGCGGGAGGCGTCGTTGAAAGCGGCGACGATGAGATCCTCTAAGATTTCCTTATCCTCTTTGGCCACCGAGTCATCGATCTGCACACGCTTGACCTCGCGGTTGCCGGTCATAGTGATCTTCACCATGCCCGCGCCGGACTCGCCGGTGACCTCAAGATTTGCCACTTCCTCCTGGGCCTTCTGCATGCGATCCTGAAGCATTTGGGCTTGTTTAAGAAGATTTGCCTGATTAAACATTCAATTAACTCCAAAAGGCGGACAACCGCCATGAAAAAGGATAATAAAAACGGCGAGGGCGCGCCCCCGCCCCATAAAATTTAATTGCCTCCTGCGGCAAGCTCGCGGTTGGCTTTGGCGATGATCTCGTCGACCTTGGCGCGATCGAGCTGCGAGAACGGAATGAAAGGCGCCGGGCTCTCCTGGTACTGCTCATCGCAGATGCGCTTTTCAAAAAGCTGGAGATCGAGCCAGCGGCCGTTCTTGTAGCCGGTCTTGTGCAGCACCCCGACTTTCGTGAACCCCAGTTTGCTGTGCAGCCTTTCCGAGCGCGGATTGCCTTCAGTGACATTGGAGTACACATTGCGGATGTTCTGCAGCCTCAGAATGTCCATAAGCACATTCATGACGGCAGTGCCGTAATGATGCCCGCGCTGTTTAAGCCTGATGAAGGCGCGCAGCTCGGCGTTCCACGAAAGCCCCGGCTGCTCGAAATTGCGGTGCGCGAACGCATAGCCCGTGACCTCGCGCTCGTCCTCGGTGACGATGAAAGGATAATCATGCGAGAAAGCCAGGATCTGCGTTTCCTTGTCGGCAACGGAAGGAACCTCATACTCAAGCGTGATCGGGGTTTCTATGTACTGCTTCATGATCTCCAGCAGCGCAGGCGCGTCCTGCACGACTGCCAGCCTGATGTGTGTCATTTAAATTTCGCTCCTTTGCCTGAACCGGCCTGAAAGCATAGCGCCGCCTCAGCGCGGCTTTGCCTCATTTTAACAATACCGGATAAGCATTGTAACCGCGCCGCGCCCGCTGACGCCTGCCGCACTGCGGCCAAAAACCTGCTTAAGATCACATTTTCCCGGCAATCCCCAAAAAGGGCTTGCACAAAAACTGAAACTTATTTACCATATCCGGTCTTCGACAGTTGTTGTAATTTACATTTCGGCCATCCCTTGTCGGGCCGGCGTTTGAGAGGCTTCGGCCTCTTTTTTATTCTCTGTACATCTCAGGGCTGGTCTTAATCCTCTGCAAAATTT